>DAONEN010000005.1:0-8042 GCA_035403105.1 Candidatus Egerieousia sp.
AAAGAATTGTAAACGGAGACGGACTTTGCATTAAAACTCCGTCCGGACAAATTTTAGGCATGAGGGCAAATAGCTGTACCGGAGACCTTGTAACCACAAATGAAAAATTCAGGATATTCTTGAATTCAACTATTTACAGAAATTACAATTTTGAATTTGAAAAAGAGCTGGAGAAAAACCTTCCGCAAAGATTTATCCCTTATGACATTATTGTAACTCCGGAAGAACACTCAATAAATATTAAATGCGCCTGGCCGGAAGATGAAATTTGGGAATTTGACATTGCAGCCGAGGGGTCTGAAGCAGAGAAACCGGAATTTGCAAAACAAAACATTATCAGGCAATTAAGTAAAAACAGCGGCGCATACAAATTTAATGTAACTGATGTATGCGGTAACAAAATGTTCTTCTATTCAGCTGCATCATTAAACGGGGTCCGCAGGATGTTGGCAGAAAAAATTGCAGCTGCCGGCGTTGATGTTAAATGGGAATCCTCCGCAAATTTTCAAGCAGCTCAAAAATTGGCTGCTGCTGCCTTAAAAAATTACTCTGACGGCGCAAACGGCCTCACATATATGGCAAATTCTTCCAACAAACTATCGGGAGAAATATATAAAGGTTTGGGATTCAGCAAAATTGCTCCTGCATTTGAACTGCAGCAACCAAAGGATGGGGTGCTGATGCGGACAAAATATTGCATAAGATACCAGCTAGGCATGTGCAAGAAAAAACTTTGTCAGAAAAATGAAAAGCTCTACCTTTTAAACGGCAAAAACAGGCTTGAGCTAGAGTTTGATTGCACGGCATGTGAAATGCTCATAAAAAAGAGTAATTTTGCAGCAAAGGGTAAAAAAGAGTAAGTGTTCCCTCCCGACAGATGAAATTTTCAGATTTAATAGGACATAGCGATATTGCGCAGAACTTGAAGAATATGGTTGATAATGACCGTATTCCGCATGCTATCCTATTCTCTGAAAAGCCCGGGTGCGGTGCTCTGCCGCTTGTACTTTCTCTGCTGCAATATATGTTTTGCAAGAACAAAAAATGGATGGCGGATCAACAGGAAGGAGGAGGCTTGTTTGCGGCGGAACCAACTAATACAGAAGACACTGCAGAAACAGAAAGCAATGAGGCGGAAGAGGCTTCGGACTCTTGCGGAATTTGCGGCGGATGCAAAAAAATGATGGACCTTGTTCATCCGGATGTTCACTTTGTATTCCCCATCAACACCACACAACTTGTCGAGAAAGGGAAAAAATCCCCTATTGATATGTATTTTGGGCTGTTTAGAGAATTGGTAAAAAAGAATCCGTACTTTTCAGAACAAGATTTATACAGACAGCTTGGACTGGAAAACAAACTTGGAATTATTGGAGTATCGGAGGCCTCTTGGATTATTAATAAGCTGAGTTTCAGCGCCTATGAAGGGGAAGATAAAATTGTTCTTATGATGTTCCCGGAGAGGATGAATGCAGAGGCGTCTAACAAATTGCTAAAAAATATTGAGGAGCCAACCCCGGGTACTTTCTTCTTTATGATTACAAATGACCTTGGTAAAATTATTCCTACAATCCGCTCCAGATGCAGATTAATTGATGTGCCTCCGGTTGATGAAACATCTCTGACAGAGGGGCTTAAAAAGAATTACAATCTGGACGGACAAACCGCCAAAATGTGGGCGGAGTGTTCACTTGGAAGTTACGGCAAGGCGGTTGAGCTGGTATCTCAGAGTGATGAAAGCGCAGAGAACTATTCCAATTTTATAAGCATGGTCAATTTAAGTCTTGATAAGAATCTGCCCGATTTGCTTAATCTTGGAAATGACATGGCCGCATTGGGTAAAGAGGAACAAAAAGCTTTCTTTATCAATGGGTTGGAAATATTAAGGGAGTTATATGCAATAAAGCTGAATCTGCCGGAAATTGCTTATGTAAACCCTGCTCACAAAGAAGAATTAACAGCGTTGGGCCGCAATTTGGATATTAATTTTTTCCCAACTTGCGCAGATTATTTTAATGATGCCATAAGCTGTATAGAAAGAAGCGTTAATGCAAAATTTGTCTTTTGCGATTTATGCAACAGACTATATTTAAAAGTTTAAAACATGGGAACAAGCGATAAAAAATACGACTGCCAGAGAGGCTGCGAGGTTTGGAGAAACAATGAGGGAGAATTAATCTGCTCATATAACCCAAAATGCTGTGAAAGAAGCGTTTTTAACTGGCTCAGAGGTATTCCGGAAGAGGATCTGAAGATGCTTTTTGAGGTGCGTTTTAAAAACACCAGAAAATCTGTTTATAAAAATGACTCAGGGCAAACTTTACGAGAGGGAGATATTGTTGTTACAGAGACGCAAAACGGATATGACGTTGGAATAATTACACTGTCGGGACCTGTAATAGCAAATCAGCTTAAAAGAATGAAAATTGAACCATCTTCTTTTGAGTTCAAAAAAATATACAGAAGAGCAAAGGAGACCGATATAGAGAAATGGCAGGAAGCTATTGCACGTGAGCACAATACAATGATACGCTCAAGGCAAATGGCAGCAGATCTTGGGCTAAATATGAAGATTGGAGATGTGGAGTTTCAGGGAGACGGATCAAAAGCTATCTTCTATTACATTGCAGATGAGCGTGTAGATTTTAGGCAGCTGATTAAAAACTTTGCAGAAGAATTTCACATCAGAGTAGAAATGAAACAGATTGGAGCAAGACAAGAAGCAGGCCTGATTGGAGGAATTGGGGTTTGCGGACAGCCGCTTTGTTGTTCTAGGTATATGAGTGATTTTCAGTCTATTACAACCGCGGCGGCCAGATGTCAAGATCTCTCTTTAAACCCTCAGAAACTTGCCGGACAATGCGGAAAACTCAAGTGTTGCATCAATTATGAAGCTGCAATATACGTGGATGCAAGAGAGCAGCTGCCAAGAGTAAATGAGCCTCTTCACCTTGATGACGGGGACGCTTTTTTGGTTAAGACCGATATTCTTAAGGGTATCATGTGGTTCTCTTATGACGAGCATAGCATGGCTCAAATCTATCCGCTGAAAGTGCGTGAGGTTAAGGACATTATTGAGATAAACAGGCGCGGAGAAAAGGGAGAGTCTCTCATGGAAGAAGAGGAGGAAAAAGCTCCTGAATTCAAGAGCGCGGCAGGAGAAGATAGTATCACACGGTTTGATGAGGTGCACAAAAAGAAACACAGTCACGACAAAAACAAGTGGCACAATCAAGATAAACAACAGCCCCAGCAACCATCTCAGCCGCAGAATCAACGGCAGCCTCAGCAACCACGCCAGCAGCGCCAGCCTCAACAGCATCAGCAACAGGCCAGATCTGCCCAGCAATCCGCTAATTCACAGCAACATCAGAAACCCCAGCAACAGCCTCGTCCCACAGAAAACAAACAATAAATTGTGTAGATTTAAACATATTCCGACAACTGTTTTTGCAGCAATGTTTTGTGCTTTGATGCTATGCTCCTGCACAGAACCTTTAAAGGAATATGATTTCAAAGACTTTGGTATCACAAAGGGATGGCATGACAATGTCTCCGCAAATTTATCTTTGGACATAAAAGAGGGAATGGCTCCCGGCAAAATTTACATTTGCGCTCAAATACTTAATAATGGAAAGCTTGCGGCTGTGGACAGTTTACCGGTTTTTATTGCTTTTATTTCTCCCGACAGTAAAAAATATTTTGATACTGTTAACCTTCCGCTTAATGTTACCCAAGTTGAGGGCGTGTACCGCAAAAGCGGACGGCTAATAGAGATACAGTGGCCATATATGAACAACATTAATGTAAACATTCCGGGCCGTTGGAAAATTATCTTGCGCCATTTATCAAAAGACAATTCTGTCTATGATAATATCATAGGAATTGGCGTATCATATAAGTAGTTTGTTATGAGCAGCATAGGTAAATCTGAAAAATTCAGGCAGAATGAACAATTCAAATGTCTGCTTCAGCCGACAAGGCAAGAAGTTTTCCGTACGGACTACCGTCTGAAAGGAAAATGGAAATCAGATGTTTTCCAGAATAATAATCCTATTACATTGGAACTTGGTTGCGGAAAGGGAGAATATACAATTGCTCTTGCAGAAAAATATCCGCAGAGAAATTTTATTGGAATAGATATTAAGGGAGCAAGACTGTGGAAAGGGGCTAAATACGTAGAAAACAACAAATTATCTAATGTTATTTTTATCCGCACAAGCATAGATTTTATAGAGTGGATTTTTTCAAAAGATGAGATTTCTGAAATATGGATAACATTTGCAGATCCTCAATTGCAAAGTCCGCGCAAACGTCTGACGGGTATTTTATTTTTGGAGAGATATAAAAAGTTTTTGGTCCGTGACGGAATCATTCACCTTAAAACAGACAGCCGTTTTTTACATGAATACACAAAGGCGCTGACGGAACAAAATGGATGCAAAATATTATCTTGCAGTTCTGATATTTACACAAACGCACAAAAAGACAATATCCGGAACTATCCTCCGGAATTGTTAACCGTACAGACTTTTTATGAAAAGTTTTTCCTTGCCCAGGCTTTGAAAATAACATATTTGGCATTCCAATTACCAGCTGGTTTAGAGCATTTTAAAGATCCAAAGTGGGACAAAGAATATTGGAGAGAAGAAGAAGAGAAGGGAAGAACAAAGAGAAACATCAGATAATACCGGCATGACAGATTACACGGACATTATTAATCTAAGACATTCAATCCACAGTCACCCTTGCCTATCCGGCAATGAGGGTGAAACGGCAAAAAACATTATTGCTTTTCTTAAGAAATGCAAGCCGGATGAACTGATGACAAACGTTACCGGCTATGGAATTATTGCCCATTTCAAGGGAAAGAAACCTGGCCGCAGTCTATTGGTACGCTGCGAATTAGACGCTCTTCCTATAACGGAGGCATCTGGCGTTTCATACTCTTCTGTGTATAAAGGCATAGCTCATTCTTGCGGTCACGACGGCCACATGGCTATATTGTGCGGAGTTGCAAAAACACTTGCAGAATCAAGAGATAAGAGGGACTATAATGAAACAGAATTTGGGGACCTGTTAGATAAAGGGGACATATATCTGCTGTTCCAGGAGGAAGAGGAAATCGGCACCGGAGCAAAGAAAATGGTTGCGGAATTCCGGAAGAAAAAAATGAAATTTGATTATACCATTGGCCTGCACAATTCCCCGGGACATAAAGAGCATCAGATTGTTCTGTTTAACAAAACCTGTGCATGGGCATCTACCGGAATGGAAATATTAATTAACGGGCACACTTCACATGCAGGAAATCCGCAGGATGCCGCCAACCCAACAGATGCGGTAATTAAACTTATTGAGAGCATCGGAAAGCTGGATACGACAAATGCCTTTTCTACCATAGTAAATTTTACTGTCGGGACAAAAGATTATGGAATTACTCCTGGCAATGGAGCTGTGAGAATTACCGCACGAGCCAATGAAGATGCTAGATTAAAGAAACTTACAGCCTCTATAGAAAAAAGTGTGAAAAAAATTATTGAAGCTGAGAATATCAATTTTGCAAAAACGCACAAAGGTAAAACGAGAAAGAACGCAGAAAAAAATGCATTCAAATACAGTATTTCTTACTCAGATGCGTTCCCTGCAACTTTAAACAATCTGCCATTCTCCGCACTTGTGGAAAAAGTAGCCAAGAGTCTGGGATACAACACAAAACGTAACCCAACAGGAGAACTTGGTTCGGATGATTATACCTACTTCACGCACAATACAAAGGCAACGTTTTTCAACATGGGAGCGGGTGAGAAACACGCTCCAATACACACTCCAAAATTTGATTTTGATGATAATTTAATCCCGGACGGAATAGATATCATCTGTTCCGTTTACAAACAAATTCAGCAAACTCAATAAGATGCCCCTTATGTACGCTAGGAGGCACAAGCGCTAAGGCATTAACGGCAAGAGAACTTTGCTCCTCTAGTTTCTTCTGCGCATCCTGAAGTCCGTTGTATTTATAAATAAATTTTGTAACCTGTTCAATTACAGCTCTTTCATGCGGAAGAATTTCAGATCCGTTTTGTTTTGTGTTTTTTATTTGTCCTATCAGCTTCCTGATTGTTTCTGAACTATCCGGACAATTATTAATTGCACATAGAAGCGGAAGTGTAATTTTTCTCTCTTTTAAATCTGCGCCTGCAATTTTCCCCGTTTTCATTTTGGGAGAGTAATCAAAAATATCATCCCTCATTTGGAAAGCAAGCCCAAGATGTCCTGCATAATTTGTCATTGCTTCCACTACCACTCTGTCTGCCTTAACAACATATGCGGCACTCTTGATGGTTGCCTTAAACAAACTTGCAGTCTTGCGTTCAATTATATCATAATAATCCTGCTCGCTTGTATCCAAAGCCTCTGCTTTGCTCATCTGAATCATCTCTCCCTCAGCCATTTTCTGAACAGCATCAGTAAAACATCCAAGGATTTTGCTGCCGCATTTTGTTGTAAGAATATGAAGCGCTCTGGCCAGCCAAAAATCACCGGATAAAACAGAAGCGGCTGCAGAAAATTTAGCATTTATAGAGGGTGTGCCACGGCGCATATTAGCATCATCCGCCACATCATCATGCATAAGCGTTGCATTATGAATCATCTCCGCAACAACCGCACAATAATAACTTAGTGGTACTAGCGTTCCACACGCTTTTCCTGCAATCAAGGATAAAACCGGCCTCATCTCTTTGCCCTCATTGCTAATTATATAAGAATTAATCCTTGTAAGCAAAACATCCTTACTCTGCACTGTAACGGACAAAGTCTGCCGATATTTTTCAAAATCGGCGCCTAGCTCTTTTTTGGCCTCTTCTAATAAATCTGTCATTATAAGATATTCCGCATTATTGCGGAATCATATTGTCAAAAGATATACGCAACGGAGAACTCAAGACCTCTTCCCTTAGACTGTTTAAGTTCATTATAACTGGAATAAGTTGTATCGTCATCATTGCCCATCTTCTTAAAGTCCCAATTATATCTTCCGCTTATCTGCAGTTTCCATACATCCAACCCGGCTCCAATTCCTATTCCGGAATTTGCCTTGTGCAAATCTCCAAAATCGGCACCATTGGAAAAATCTTTCCCAATCAGAAAATTAAAATACGGAACCACTTGAACATAAGGACGCACCAACATTAAGTTTAGCCCCCACTGTATACTTATAGGCACTTGAAGATATTGTAAATCATACTTATCATTAGTATTTTTTGCACCTACAAAGACCCCCTCCAATTTTGATTTTCTGGAGACGTAAAGCAATTCGGGCTGAACGGCAAAACCTGCCGGCAGGCTTATTTTGTACAGGACGCCAAACTGATAGCCCAGATTATTATGCATATCATAATTCTTCAGGTCACTTAACTGTCCGGTATAAATACCCGCTTTTATTCCAAGGCCATTTTGCGCTCTAGCAGGAGCCAACACAAACAAGCTTATTGCCAGAGCAATACCAAAAACTTTGAATAAGGTTTTCACAACGCAATATTTTTAAGTGTTGTAATAATTAAAACTTTTCTTTCTGTGAATATATCTGTCGCGAGAGATATTCTGCCTAAACAGATTTTTGTCGCAGCAGATTTCTTCCGCAGCAGATTTCTACCGCAGCAAATGCTCCACTCATCAGATATTTTGCTGCAGGAAGCGTTCTATCAGACTGTTATAGAAGAGCTTTAAGTTTCTCTTCAATAGCCGCCTTAGGGTTTGAGCCTACAAGCTTATCTTTTATCTCTCCGTTCTTAAAGAACAGAAGTGTAGGAATATTTCTAATCCCATAGGTTGAAGGAGCTTCTGCCGCCTCATCTACATTGCACTTGGCAACTAAGACTTTACCGTCATACTCCTTTGCAAGTTCCTCAACTATAGGACCAATCATACGGCAAGGTCCGCACCATGTTGCCCAAAAATCCACCATAACGGGAAGTTTGCTCTCCAGAACAACCTCCTTAAAATTAGCATCTCCAACTGTTACTTCCATAATTGAAAAA
>DAONEN010000005.1:8142-57292 GCA_035403105.1 Candidatus Egerieousia sp.
CAGAACAACCTCCTTAAAATTAGCATCTCCAACTGTTACTTCCATAATTGAAAAAATTAATACTTGTTAGTTATATAATTTACGGTTTTCGGTTGCAAAAACAGAGCCGATTTCAGTTGCTAAATTAGTATTATTTTCCTAGAAATTGTAAATTTGTTAGGTCGAAAATATAAGGCATTAATATTCAGCATATATTATCTTATATAGAACATAACTTGCGTTTACTTAAGAAAAAAAATTACACTATAAATTTTAATAACATGTATAAAGATTTTCAAGCACATCTTAAATCAGAGATCAAATCCATCAAGGATGCTGGTCTGTATAAAGATGAGAGAATTATAACATCCCCTCAGCGCGCCGATATTACAGTTAAGGGAGGGAAGAAAGTTTTAAACTTTTGCGCTAACAACTACCTGGGACTATCTGATAATCCAAGACTAATAAAGGCCGCTAAAGCTGCCATGGATAAGAGAGGATACGGAATGTCATCAGTCCGTTTTATTTGCGGAACCGGGGATTTACAAAAGGAGCTGGAGAAGAAAATTGCAGAATTCTTTGGAACAGAGGACACTATTCTTTACACCTCTTGCTTTGACGCAAACGGCGGAGTATTTGAACCTCTATTCACAGAAGAGGATGCCATTATTTCAGATTCACTTAACCACGCTTCAATCATAGACGGCGTAAGACTTTGCAAAGCAGTCCGTTACAGATATGCAAATGCAGACATGAAAGAGCTGGAGAATTGCTTAAAACAGGCTCAGAAACAACGCTATAGAATTATTGTCTCCGACGGTGTATTCTCTATGGACGGCAATGTTACTCCTCTTGACCAGATGTATAAACTTGCACAGAAGTACAATGCAATGATTATGGTAGATGAGTCTCACTCTGCAGGAGTTGTAGGAAAGACCGGACGCGGTACTACAGAACTTCATCACCTGAGAGGAAAAGTAGAAATCCTTACCGGAACACTTGGCAAATCCTTTGGCGGAGCTGTAGGCGGATTTGTAACAGGCAAGAAAGAGATAGTTGAGCTGTTACGCCAACGCTCAAGGCCTTATCTATTCTCCAACTCAATTCCTCCAATGGTTGCCGCCGCCGGAATAGAGATGTTCAACATGATGAGCAGAACCAACAAACTGCAGGATAAGCTTCATGCAAATACAAAATATTTTGTAGAGAAAATGAAGAAGGCCGGCTTTGATATAAAGCCTACACAATCTGCAATTTGCGCAATTATGCTTTATGATGCAAAATTGTCTCAGCAGATGGCTGCCAAACTTTTGGATGAAGGAATTTATGTTGTAGGATTCTACTATCCGGTTGTCCCTAAAGACCTTGCAAGAATCCGCGTACAGGTTTCCGCCGGCCACAGCAAAGCACAGCTGGACCGCGCCGTTGCCGCCTTCACAAAGATTGGCAAAGAGCTTGAGATTTTGAAAAAATAATCCGACGTTTAAAATGAAAAAAAACAGGCAGGATTTTCCTGCTTGTTTTTTTACACTATTGTGCCATTGTGGCACGGATTTTCCAAACTTATTTTTTACCGCTGAGCGTACTGCTCTCTGTATCTGAGTTCTGCAGCAATTTGCCTGCAGCGTTATATTTGCGGCCAAAGCTGAAATTCCAGGAAAATTTTATCATAAACAGTTGGGCGGACTCCCTGAAATGCGAATTACTATATGATGGAGCAAGGGCACTCAAATTGGTGGTGGGGTTTTTATATGTGTTACGGTTGGTGAATGGATTAATGGCACCAACGGCAACAGACATATCATCCGTGATTTTATACCCAAGCATTATAAGATGTATTTTTTCATCTCTTGATTTGACTGTCTCACCCAGAAGCTGCTTATCCAAGCTGTTAATCTGGAAGTGCACTATGAATTTTTTATAGTAACCGTCCATCTCTATCATATAATAGCCATTGTTGTAAACATGGTGATAATCAATTCCTCTGCTGTCATAATGGTTCATTCCCGCGGTTGCACTTACGGTAAATATTTTTGCAATCGGACCAACTTTAAACTCCAGTTCCGGATTAATCATATACCAGCTCTTTTGGTTTAAATTTGTCCTAACGAATTTATCATTCTCCCTCAAAGTTTCCTCCATAATTGGATTTTTCATATAGTTATAGTTGACTTGGCCGCCCACTGTGAACATTCCTTTTTGCCACTCAAACTCTAATCTGTTTTCCCATATATGATAGACTTTAAGATTGGGATTACCTCTTCTAATCTGCAGAGAATCAATCAACTGTTCAACATTGTTCAAATCTGAAAGTTCCGGCGCATAGTAATCCAATTTTGTTGTCAAACGGATATATGCGTTGTCTGAAAAATTGTATCCAATCTTAAATTTTGGATAGACAAAAAACCTGTGGTAGTTAGCTCCGGCCTGCCCTGTCCACATATAAGCGCCATATCCTCCAACAGAATAATTGAACTTATTGTAATGTCCTTTCAACTCTGCAAAAAGTGCCGCACGTCCCTCCCTCATTGCCGTTGTTGCATCTACGGTTCCGTTATAATCATTATTTGCATAAACCTGATAATATCTTGCACCGGTGCTGAGTTTCAACGCTTTATCTGAATGTTTCTTATTATTCTCGGCAGTGTCTTGTTCCCCTCTAACAGCACCGGCTGTTGCAGTACCAGCAGTTGCATTACCGCCGGTCGCAGTACCATTAGTAGCGCTATTAGAGCCGGCTCCGGCAGCATCTTCCTCTTTAGATTTAAAAAGTCCCTGCTCATAAATTGTCTCTCCAATTATGGAATATTTATCTCCTTTAACTTTTGAATAAATATCTGTCGTGACCTTTTCGCCACCTCCTGTAAGAGGTTTGGACTCTGAATACATCCTCTTATCTATAGACCCAATATAGGTTCCCACTACATCCACAATTAGATGTTTGCTTTCAGAAAAATTTTTCTGAAAATATAAATCTACAGAAGGAGTCGTGTACAATGCTTTTGTGCTGTCTCTCATATCAACATAATTATCTCTATTATTTACAGGATATAACAAACTGTGATAGTCATTGTTATAAAAAATACGGTAATTGAATCCAAAATTTGCGTTAAAGAACCATTTATCCCCCTCCTGATAATTATAATATGCATCAACCCAGCTGTTCCAAAACTTAAGGCGGCTTGGAATACCCTGTTCAACGCGGGTAAAAGAACTATCGTGAGCAAAATTAAATGTCTCACTGTTTTCTCTCCACATACCCTTAAGATTACGAACGTTGGACCAAAAGGTCACTCCATATTCGGACTTTTCATGATTAAATTTTGCATTAAGATGCACATTATTAAATCCCAGGATTTGAGGAGATTGCATAATATCCGTCCCAACATATCCTCCTGATACGGCTCTTTTTACAATATAATCTATCACCACAGCTACATTTTCCCCATAGCGTAATGATGGATCATCATGATATTCAACTCTCTTTATCTCCTCCGGCTTTAGAGCTTTAATCTGCTGAATATCTGCTTTTACCCCGTTTATTCTTAGCTGTACTTCTCCATCGTTAGAGGATGTGATTTTATCTTGCAGCGGATCAACAGATAATCTTGAAAGCTGCATTCTTGCAAGCAAATCTATTCCGTTGGTAGAAGACTTCACCTGATAAGCCGTTGGAAGCACTAATTTTTTGTCCGGAGTGTTCACAACATTGGAAGCACTGACAACCAACTCATTAAGAGCAAGTGCGGAATGTTCAATCTGTACATCTTCAAGATTTACATTCCCGCTTACCTTATCTAAGCTAATCTTTTTATTCTCATACCCAATGCAGGAAATCTCAATGATATAATCTCCGGCCGGGATATCATCAAAAGCAAACCTTCCATTTTTATCTGTAGCACAGCCTGTTACAACGCTCATATCTTTTTTGCGCAGAACAACATCCGCAAACTCCACTGCACTTTTCACAGCAGCCAGCTCATTATTCTCCTCATCATCAGTTCTATTTTTTGTCCCGACAGTTTTATTATCTTCAATCTCGCTCGCACCTTTTTTTGCAGCACCTGCCGCTTTATCAGACGTTGTATTTACCGCAGAAGTTTCTGACACGTCTATCGTCACAATTCTCCCTTTAATACTTAATTTCTGAGCATTAGCAAAGCTGCATATAATGACCATTATCGCAGTTAATAAAATGATTTTTAAATAGTTTTCCTTTTTCATGATTAAACATTTACTCAAATAAAACTTCCGCCTCTAAAATAAATATATCAGTTAGACAGAGCTTTTTTTATTAGGTTGCAGTAACTTGATTTTATTGTTTATTAAATTTTGTATAGCTCGCGCCTCATGTGGTAAAACAGATAACTGTTTTACCACACTCGCGAACAAAAAACGAATCACAAAATCTTATGAAAGAGCCTGGCTCCTTGACCGGTCTATCTCTTTAACTTATTTACTACTACTATATTACCGTCAGGAACAGTTATCTTGGCATTTACTAAAGTTCCGCTGAATTTCTTTGAACGTGAAATGATTTGCGGATATATTGTTATAACGGAATCCTTTATGGAAATAAGATTGCTTTCATAATTTCCGTTTGGATAAATCTTGCTGGTTATCATTTTTTCTCTGCCGTAACTTCTTTTCATTTCTATCTCTATTATTGGCGTTACGCTCAAATCTCTGACCACCTTGGATTTGGCGGAATCTTTATCATACACTATTGTGCTTGCGGCAACTGAACTTACAGAGAACTTTGGATAGATTGCAAATATTGCTTTCCCATGTCTGTCTTTTGTCCAGAACGTCCTGTACCCGCAGCTATATGTATTATCGCCATCTGGCTTTACTACTGTTTTCAAAGGAGTTATAATGGTTGTAGAATCATTGCACTCATCATCATCATAAAGATTATTTTCAAAATCATCCACATCAGAATTCCAGTTGAAAATACCGTGCAGTAATACCCCTCCGCGAGATACCTCTGCTGCAAAATCACGTCCCTCTAAATCTACAAAAGAACTGTCGGGAGAATTCGGAAGGTTTGCATAATTCACATAAAGAGTGTCATAATTCTTTGACAGTGTTTGAGTTGATGACTGCTTTGTAAAGTCAAATGTTTGCTCAACGGCAGCAGCGCCAAAGACAAGCAAAAGAATTAAAGATATTACCCAAACTCCAAATGCTATAAGACCCGGTCTGAATTTTGGCATTTTAAAATTGAATGTCCAGCGGATTCCAAGATACATCAAAATGCAGCAAGGCAGAAGCCAAACAATCATTCTAAGTGTATTAATGAAAAACACATTGCCCTGGAAATCAAAGTAATTAAGAACGGAAAGCGGAGTGGTTCCAAACCTTAAACCGGATGCAAAGTAATATACAAGGCCCGTTATTAATCCTCCAAGTGATGCAAGAATACAAATAATTCCAAAAATAATTTTTAAGATTCTTCCAAACTCTTCACCTCTTGGCCCGTTAGAGTTATTATAGTCATATTCAACGCCTTGTACGCCAGGAGCGCTTCCCTTCATAGCACACTTATCCTCTACTGTTTTTGCCTTAGGCATGATAATCCAAAGAAGGATATAAGCTAGAAAAACAAGATTGCCAAAGTGTGTCCATCCAAAGCCGTGTCCGCTAATCCACAAAAAGTGTCTCCCCAGTGAACCTAAAATAAACGCAACCACAAAAATTAATCTCATTATAACAGGATCTATTTTGCAATAAGCAGCAAGTCCGCTGCAAACTCCGCCAATCACGTGGTTATCCATGTCTCTGAACAACTTGCGGTTGCTGCGTCCGGCCTCTGAACTTTGATTCCCGCCATTGTAACTTGAAGAACTTCCGGTATTTGCAGAGCCTTGGGCATTTGCGTTTTCTGTATTCCCAATAGTTTCATCATCTACATCTATCTCCTGCGGTCTTCCCATAACTGCAATTACTTTATTTATTCTCTCCTCTGTTACAACATCTTCTTTGTCAAACTTATCCAAAAGCAACTCTGCAATTCTTCTCTCAATGTCATCTAGAATTTCTTTTCCTTCCGGCCTTGCAGAGTAATGAGCAGCAAGCGCTTTAAGATAATTTTCCAATTTTGCGTAGGCATTTTTATTAATTATAAATGCAACGCCTCCTATGCTAATTTTTAATGTCTCTTCCATAACAGTTTAAGTTTATAAGTTATTATTCTCCTCTGCAGTAGCATTTTCTGAACGGTTCTGTGTTGTTGTAAAATCTGATGAAGCGTTATTGTCTACAATTTTATTCATATCTATTCCGTTCTTTACAAGTTCAACGGATTTTACAACATCGCTCCACGCAGCATCCATAAGTTCAAGAGCTCTGCGCCCCTTATCTGTTAAGGAGTAATATTTTCTTGGAGGACCGCTTGGACTCTCTTCCCAGCGATAACTTAGCAATCCCTGGTTTTTCTGACGGGCCAGAAGCGGATAAAGCGTACCTTCAACCACTATCATCTGCGCATGCTTAAGCTCTGAAATCAAAGGAGATGCATAAGAGTCTCCCTTGCGCAAAATGCCCAGGATGCAATACTCCAGAACGCCTCTTCTCATCTGGGCCTGAACATTATCTGCATTTATTTCTACTTGATCTTTAATTTCCATATTAAATGTTTTTACTTGTCAATAAATAAAACTTGTGTCATTATTTTAATATTAAACGTCAATTATTATTTGAACATCGGAGCAAATCTTGCAAGATTCTCCGCCGTTGGAGGTATCCCGTATAACTCGCACATTTGCACCGGATTAACCGCTCTAGGAATAACAATCCAAAGGATAATATAAACTAGAAAACCAAATAGTCCCGCAAGAAAAGCTATTATAAAAATGACCTTCATAAGCACAGGGTCCAAATTAAAATAACAAGCAAGACCCGTGCAGACCCCGCCAAGCGTGTGACGCCCCGGGTCTCTATAAAGTTTGTGAGGCGGCTCCATTTTATAATTATAACTGCCACCGCCCATATTTGCATCTGTGCTCTGTCCTGACTCACCAGATGCATTCTTAACATAAGGTTGTCCGTCCGGCATTCCAAGCTGAGCCGTAATTTCGTCTACCATTTTAGAATCAACTACATTTCTAAAGGAATCAATCTTGGTGGAGAAAAGCTCTGCAATTCTCGCCTCCAAATCTGCCATTGTCTCGTCGCTTTGAACTCCAAGTTTTGAGTTGTTCTTAAAGGCGTTTAGATAATTTTTTAAATCTGAATAGGCTTCCGTTTCAATTGTGAAACTTTTACCGCCAATTCCAACTGTTAGTACTGTTTTCATCTTAGTGTTTTTTATATTATTTGTATTTTCTCTTTTATCAATCTCTTCTATTAATCAACCTTACTTTTTTACCAATCTTATTTTGTGGTTAACGCGCCATCTCATTTAGCCTCATCTTTACGTGACCTTTTATTTGGTACTGCAAATATATATAGATTTATAGGTACCTTGTATCGCAAGGTATTAAAATAAATTAAAGGCCCGGTAATTTTGAGATCTAATCTCTTGATTACCAGGCCAATATTGTTTTTAATCCCGATGGATTATTTTGTTAATTTTTTGTTACGACACCTTTTTTTCACCTATTTTGCAGGAGTTGCGGGAGCCGAAGATGCCGGAGCTGACTTCTGAGCACCGCCGCTAGTTGGGAACTGAGGCTGTGCGCCTGCCGGAGCCTGCTGCTGAAGTTCCTTTGTAAGGTCAGTTTTGGTCTCTGTAACCTTGGTAGAAACAAACGCCGTCGCCAATACGCTGCACACAAGAACTATAGCTACAAGCGTCCATGTTGCCTTTTCCAAAAAGTCAGCAGTCTGTCTAACGCCAAATGTCTGGTTTCCAGATGCAAAGTTAGCAGCCAAACCGCCACCTTTATCGTTCTGTACAAGAACTATAATTGTTAAAAATATACTTGCAAGTACAATGATGATAGCTAAAACGGTATACATATTCTAAATTCTTATCTTTTTAACTTGTTGTAAATCTGTCTTTTATTTACTCTTGCCGGAAGACGTCTCTTTTTTGGCAAGTTCTGTTTCTTTCACAAGGGCTGCAAAGTAAGCACTTTTTTGCGGATATAGCAAAATTAGTTTGGAAAAAACCTCTATAGCCTGCTCATAATAACCTTGTTGTGCATATACCTGTCCAAGAGTTTCAGTATAAAATTCCGGATCTTCAAAATTCACTTTGCCGTCGGGACATATAACGGAATAACCGCCAGAAATCTCTGCAGATGAACCCGTTGCAAGATGTGCCGCTTCTGAGGGGAGACTGCCGTCCTCTCTCTCAAGCTGCTCAAAATCCTCTCTGGAGAAGTAATCTCCGCCAACCGGTATATACTTGATTGTTGTTACAACAGGGCTGCCGGCTCTTTCTTTCTTTGCCTCTGCAATTGCCTCCGCTGCCGCCGCTTTTACGTCTTCAATTCTTTCTTCCTGCTCATAATCAATCACATCCATGGGCTGCGTCTCAACAGACACCTCCGCTCTCTCATTAACAAATTGTTCTTCTAAAATAGGCTTTGCAGGAGGCATTTCACTTCCGTCTTCCTGTGGCTTCTCATCCGCCGGAACTATCTGGCTAACTTTATCATATAACCTTTGGCGAGATGGCAAAAACACAGCCGAATGCCTCAGCTCAGTATCAAAGATTTCTCTGCTGATGGCGGCCAGCTTCAAAAGCAAAACCTCCCTTGCATAAGAAAACCAGGGGTACTCTGTAATAATACTTTCTAGCTGCTCCGGTGTAAATTGCTTTATATTAGTATAATCCGCTTGTGTCATAGTAAGCCGCTACCAATTTGCAACGGTTGCATTAAATATATCCTCCACCAATGTTTCTACTATCTGGTCACACAAAGATGACTGCACCGCATCCAAAGAATTTGTAGAATCATAATCTTGATATGCTGCAAATGATTTATCAAAATTCTCTTTTGGATATTTTTCATTTTTAAAGATAATCTTAACCGTTACAGTCAGTCTGTTCTTGGAAGCAATTTCCTGAGATGTTACAGCCGTTGGAGTAACCTCATAACTAGTTATATACCCGCTAACATCCAAATCTCCGCCATCATTCACCATATCCAATTTTGTAAGGTGACGATACTTGTCCTGCAATGATTGCGTCAGCTGATTAGAGAGGTTTGGATTAACTTGCATTGCCTTATTCTCAATGGTGTGAATCGTTATAGATTTTACATCCGGCGCAATAGAAGTCCCTGAGAATGAATATATTCCACAACCCGTCGCGAGCAAAATCATAGCCGCAGCCGCAAATATTTTATAAAGTTTCTTCATCTATTTATCCAGATGTAATTCTTTTATTTTTCTGTAAAGTGTCCTTTCTGAGATGCCCAGTTCTGCAGCTGCAGCTTTCCTTCTCCCCCTGTGTTTCTCCAAGCACTTCTTAATAAGCTCTGCATTAACTGAATGGATAGAAAAATCCTCTTTGATTTCTGCATAATCTTTCTCTTCCGGTTCTGAGGCAATCTCCTTTTTATGCCCGACAGATTGTGATGTGACGGGGGCTGTATTCACAATTACATTATCTCCGGCATGCACAAATCCCCCTGCCTCATCTTGCACGCCCGCTGCTCCCGCAATTGCCGCATTATTATATCCTCCTGATAAAGAGCGCATTTCACCCTTTAAAGAATCAACTTCCTGTTTAAGTGAGAATATCATCTTATAAAGAACATCCCTGTCATTTATTAAACTCTCTTTATCCGCCTCGCTCTTTAAAATCGGCAAAGCTTCAGGACCATCCTTAGGCAAATATTTTTGCAGCACTTCCGCTGTAATATTTCTATCTACCTCTAATACAGACATTTGTTCCGCCACATTTTTCAGCTGACGGATATTGCCCGGCCAACGATAAGAGGTAAGCTGCACCTGCGCATCATGATTTAACTTAAGAACGGGCATATTGTATTTCTCCGCAAAATCCAAGGCAAACTTCCTGAATAGCAAGAATATATCGTTCTTTCTGTTTCTCAGCGGAGGAATAGTTATCGGGACAGTGTTTAACCTGTAATACAAATCATCTCTGAATTTTCCTAATTTACAGGCGTTTACAAGATTTACATTTGTTGCCGCAACAACGCGCACATCGGTTTTCTGAACTTTGGAAGAGCCCACTTTCATAAACTCTCCGCTCTGCAAAACTCTAAGCAATCTCACCTGTGTAGCCAAAGGAAGCTCAGCCACTTCATCCAAAAAAATGGTTCCGCCATCCGCCACTTCAAAGTACCCTTTGCGCGTCTCATTAGCGCCTGTGAAAGAGCCTTTCTCATGTCCAAATAATTCAGAATCTATGGTCCCCTCCGGAATAGCTCCGCAATTCACCGCAATGTATGAAGCGTGTTTGCGGGAACTGTTTTGATGTATTATTTGCGGAATAGCCTCCTTGCCCACTCCGCTTTCCCCGTAAACAACCACGGACAAATCTGTACCGGCCACTTGAATAGCTATATCCAAAGCGCGATTAAGCGCCGGATCATCTCCCACAATATCAAATCTCTGTTTTATGCTCTGTAATTCCATTATCTCTCTCCTTCTGCAACGGTCATGCCGCTTAGTGCACAAAGTTAAAAAAAACTGACAATTTTTCAGTACATTTGTCCCCCGCGATTCCAAAAGCACAAGTTAATTTAAATGTGTTCTGTTAATCACGTTATAAACTGTCCGGATGAAAAAAATAATTGCAATAATACCTGCACGCTATGCCTCAACAAGATTTCCCGGCAAGCCGCTGGCCCTTGTCAATGGCATCCCAATGATTATAAGAGTGATGCGCCAGGCAGCAAAGGTTTTTAGTGATGTTTGTATTGCAACAGATGATGAAAGAATCTATGACAAAGCTGTGGAAATGGGAGGAAAGGCCGTAATGACATCAGCCTCACATAGAAGCGGAACGGATAGATGTTTAGAAGCGCTGACCAAATATCAAAAGGAAAGCGGCAAGATATTTGACGTGGTTTTAAATGTGCAGGGGGATGAGCCTTACATCAAGCCGGAGCAGTTAAAGACGCTGGCAAATTGTTTTAATGATTCAAGTGTTGATATTGCAACTTTGGTTAAGAGGTGCAAAAGTTTGGCAGAGGTGAATGACCCAAACAGACCAAAAGTTGTTGTAGATAAATTTTGGAATGCGCTCTGTTTCAGCAGGTCTGTAATTCCTTTCTTCCGCGGCGGAGAATTGAACGATGAGGTTGTAAGGAAGACGGATTACTTTATGCATGTGGGCTTGTACGGATATACGGCAAAAACGTTAGCCGCCGTATGTGCGATGCCTCAGAGTTTTCTGGAAAAAACGGAAAATCTGGAGCAGCTGAGATGGCTGGAAAACGGATACAAGATTAGAGTGGCGGAGAGCAGTTACGAGTCGTACTCAGTGGATACGCCGGAAGATTTAGACAGACTTAACAAAATGCAATTAAAGTAGTCTAATTTGCTGTAAAAACGTAATGGTGACCCGGCCCAAAAACTATCGGGACAGAAAATATATTTGTTTAATTAATTAATTATAAAAGAGTTATGAAGAAATTTTTAAAGTATGCAGGCATTGTCGCATTGGTTGCGCTTACCACTTTCTGCGCTAACCCGGAGAAGATGGCAAAGATGGCTAGTATGGTTAAGACAAGCTGCAATCCCAAAGTTCTGGAGTGTGTTGCTGGTCAAATAAAAGCCACATATTCAGTAACTTTTCCCGCAAAGTATTTCTTACGGAAAGCTAAACTTAAAATTACCCCGGTGCTGGTTTATGATGGAGGAGAGATGGTTGGAGAAGATTACTGGCTGCAGGGAGATAAAGTAACTGATAATTACGCCGTTGTATCTTATGCAAATGGCGGCACTTTCAGCAGAAACGTTGTATTCCCTTACAAAGAGGGTGTTGAAAAAGCTCATCTGGAGTTGAGAGCTACTGTTTACAATATCAGCGGAAAAAAATCTTACAAGTACCCTGCTGCATTTAAGATTGCAGATGGAACAAATTGTACTTATATGTTGGCAAAAACTTCCGGAGAACCATCTTTTGAAATGGACAATTATCAGAAAGAAACAACCATTACAAAAGAGGCTCAGATTCTTTATGACATTAATAAAGCCAATGTCAAAAAAGGCAAACTTAATTCAAAGGAAATCAAGGAATTTGAGCAATTCCTAAAGGATGCTAAAAATGATGGTACCCAAACTATCGAATCTAGTTCCATCATCGGCTATGCTTCTCCTGACGGACCGGTAAGTAAAAACAATTCTCTTTCTGAGAAACGTGCAAATTCAGCTAAGAGTGCTTATGAGAAGACAATTGCTAAAAAAGCAAAAGTTGATGTTCCTGTTGAACTTTCAGAAAAGGGTGAAGACTGGGAAGGTTTCCAGCAGATGGTTCAGAATTCCAACATAGAGGATAAAGATTTGATTATAAGGGTACTATCAATGTATTCAGATCCGGCTGTAAGAGAGCGCGAGATTAGGAACATGTCAAATGTATTCCAGACTTTAAAGACAAAAGTTCTTCCTCAGCTGCGCCGCAGCAGAGTGGTTGCCAATGTGATTAAAAAGAATTTCACGGATGACCAGCTAAAAGAAATGGTTAAGAATGATGACAGCCGCCTTGATGAAGAGGCTCTGCTTTATACCGCATCTTTATCAAAAGACAGAAATGAGAAAGCTGAAATATATAAGAAAGCTGCAGAGAAATTTAACAGCAGTCGTGCTTATAACAACCTAGCTGCTTTATCATTACAAAGCGGCAAGACAAGCGATGCAGAGAATTATTTGAACAAAATGTCAGAGCAGACTCCTTCTTATTATAACAACATGGGCGTTGTTGAATTGCAGAAGCAGAATTACGATAAGGCATCTGAATATTTTGCAAAAGCAGGCACTGCAGAATCTAAAGAGAACCAGGGAGCAATTGATATTCTTAACGGCAACTATGCAAAAGCTGCACAGGAACTGGAAGGAACTAAGTGCTACAACAATGGTCTTGCAAAGATTCTTAACAAGGACCTTGACGGTGCACAATCCGTTTTGAAAGATGAAAAATGCGTTAACCAATCATACCTAAGAGCAATTGTTGCAGCCCGCAAGGGAGACTCAACAACTTATAACAGCGAGCTTTCAAAGGCTGTTAAAGCAAAAAAATATGAGAAGCGCGCAGAAAACGATATTGAGTTTGCAGCAATGAAATAACCAGCCCGCTGCCGCACAACGTAAGGTTTGTGGCACGAGTTGATAATCAATAACTTAAAAAAGACCCTCGTTTTAAAAACGAGGGTCTTTTTTAATGCCCTGATATTCAGCCTTCCCCGCAAACCTTCTATAATAATCTCCAAGCCGGGCGGCATTGCCGCTTAATATTATCAATCCAAAATTTATCAATTTCTATTTTATTACATTTGTACCAATGGATTTGTACCAATGGACAACACCTACAAACACAAACTGATTCTTTTCACGGACACATTCCCATACGGGGCCGCAGAAACCTTTCTGGCGGATGAGCTGCCATATGTTGCGGAAAAATTTGATAGTATTGCTATTTATCCGCTTTATATTCCGGAGGGCAAAACATCCGGGAAAAAGGCAGGGATAAGGGAGTCTGCCCATAGACAAATACCTGCAAATGTAAAAGTTGCAGAGCCCCTGTTGCCATTTAACCATAAGAGTAAACTAGGATTAATTAAGCACGGACTTTTCACATCAGCTCCTTTTTTCTTTGCGACAAAAGAATTTTTTAGCCGCGTAATCGGAGGCGCTAACGTCCCTCCGGCGGGAAAATATATGATCGGGAAAAAAGCGAGATTGGGAAAACGCATTTGGATTTTCTGTGATTATTTCTTTATGCTCCGCAGCATCATTGGAAACAAGTTGCTTATGGAACGCCTTGTAAGAGAGTGCTCTATGGCGGATGTTCTATATTTCTACTGGGGAGATAAGTCTGCATTAATCACTCCGTTCTTAAAGAAAAAACTGGAGGGCGCAACTTCTATTATGCCAAAGGTATTTGTAAGGTTTCACGGCTCAGATATTTATGAAAGAGCTAAGGGATATCTTCCCTTTAGAGAGATGCTTTACCAGTCTGTTGATTGCGCCGTTCCAATCTCTTATGATGGAGCTCATTACATACAAAAAAACTACAAGCATCAGCCCAAGTTGCTAGAAACTTTTCATTTAGGATGCTCCAACAAAGACACAAAGTTTGCAAATCTGATGGGAAAACTTCCCGGAGTTTTTGAGATTGTAAGCTGCTCTAATGTCATTGAGCTTAAAAGAGTTGACATGATAGCTGACGCCATTAAACTTATCACGGAAGATTCCGCACTAATTCAAAAGATAAGAGAAAAGAGAGCAACTGAGGGGATGAAATTCACAGGTATCCACTGGACTCATTTTGGAGGAGGTCCGTTGCTGGATGATTTAAAAAACAAGTGCTTAAAATATTTCAACAAGAACTTCAATTCGGGGGAAGATAATAATAAGGCAGAAAACAAACATTCCTCTGTTTTAAATAATGATCCATTCTCAGTAATAGTAAATTTAAGAGGTCCTGTTGAACACTCCAAAATACTTGAATACTACAGAGATAACGGAGCCAATTTATTTATCCTTGTTAGCCGCACGGAGGGTGTTCCGGTCTCCATAATGGAGGCTTTTTCTTACGGTATTCCGGTAATAGCAACAAATGTTGGAGGTGTCTCTGAGATGTTTAGAAATTGTCCTATCGGTTATCTTGTAGATGCTGCACAGACTCCGGAAACCCTCAAAGATTACATTGTAAAATACATCTTACTTCCTAAGAAAGAGCAAATTGCAATACAATATAATGCACGTGCAAATTGGGAAGAGAACTGGGATGCAGAGAAAAATTTTACCAGCTTTGCTGATGCGCTCTGTAATTCCCTAAACTAATTTTCATTTATCAGTTTTATGTTTTCATTTATCGGTTTTATGAAAATTGAAAAAGCAACACAAGAGAATCTAAATGAGCTGATGGCTATTTTTGCCCATGCAAAAAACTTTATGGCAAGTTCCGGAAATCCCAACCAGTGGATAAACGGATATCCTTCAGAAGAGCTTATTTCTCAGGATATTGCTCATGGACACTGTTTCATTTGCCGTACAGACAACAATCATATTGCAGCCGCTTTTGTCTTTATAATCGGAGATGATCCAACATATGCAATAATAGAAAAAGGAAAGTGGTTAAATGACAAAACTTATGGAGTCATTCACCGCCTTGCTTCAGACGGCACCAAAAAAGGAATTGCAAAATTTTGCATAGAATGGTGCTTTAGTCAAATCAACAATTTGCGTGTGGATACTCACGCAAATAACAAAGTAATGCAAAGCATATTAGAAAGAGAAGGCTTTAAATATTGCGGAATAATTTATACCCACAATGGAACCGCAAGACTCGCTTTTCAAAAAACCAAATAATAATTTTTATCCCGACAGTTTATATTTTCAACACCGCCATAAAAGCGGACTGCGGAACCTCAACCTGTCCTACTTGACGCATTCTCCTCTTTCCTTTCTTTTGTTTCTCAAGCAGTTTGCGTTTTCTAGAGATATCTCCTCCGTAGCATTTTGCAGTTACATCTTTGCGGACCTGCCTTACGGTTTCACGTGCAATAATCTTAGCGCCGATAGCCGCTTGAATTGCTATATCAAATTGTTGTCTTGGAATAAGGTCTTTTAATTTCTCACATATTTTGCGACCAAAATCATAAGCATGCGCGCGGTGAGTCAAAGATGACAGCGCATCTACAGGCTCTCCGTTAAGAAGAATATCCAACTTGACCAGGTCTGCATCTCTAAAATCTATGATATGATAATCAAATGAGGCATAACCTTTTGAGATAGATTTTAATTTATCATAAAAATCAAATACTATCTCTGAAAGCGGCATATCAAAATTAAGTTCAACTCTATCTGTCGTGATAAAATGCTGGCTCACAAGAATACCTCTTTTCTCTAGACAAAGTTTCATAATCGAACCAAAGAATTCCGCTTTGGAAATGACTTGTGCTCTTATGTAAGGTTCCTCTATATGATCTATTGCCGTCTCCTCCGGAAGACCGGATGGATTATGTACATCTACAACCTCTCCGCTTGTGGAATAAACTTTAAATGAGACGTTTGGAACGGTGGTAATGCAATCCATATTGAACTCTCTGAACAGTCTTTCCTGCACAATTTCCAAATGCAGCAGTCCCAAAAATCCGCAGCGGAAACCAAAACCCAAAGCCAAAGAACTCTCCGGTTCAAAAACCAAAGAAGCATCATTCAGCTGTAATTTTTCCAAAGAAACTTTTAAGTTGTCATACTCATCCGTTTCCACCGGATAAACCCCGGCAAACAGCATCGGCTTCACCTCCTCAAATCCGGCAATTGCCTTATTACAAGGATTTTCCACAGATGTAATGGTGTCTCCCACTTTTACTTCAACCGCACTTTTTATTCCGCTGATGATATACCCTACGTTGCCCGCACCAATCTCATCCTGAGGCTTAAGCTTCATTCCCATTACACCAACTTCATCCGCAGTATATTCCATTCCGGTATTCACAAATTTCACATGTTCTCCTTTACGGATAGTGCCGCATTCTACTTTGTAATAGGCAATTATACCTCTAAAAGAATTGAATACGGAGTCAAAAATAAGAGCCTGAAGCGGAGCATTTGGGTCCCCTTTTGGAGCAGGAACTTTATGAACAATTGCCTCCAAAATTTCCGGAACACCCTTGCCCGTTTTTGCACTTGCAAACAAAATATCCTCCGGCTTGCATCCAATCAATTTTACAATTTGGTCCCTAACTACCTCCGGTTCCGCAGCATCCATGTCAATTTTATTTACAACAGGAATGATTTCCAAATCGTGATCCATTGCTAGATAAAGATTAGAAATTGTCTGTGCCTGAACACCTTGAGTAGCATCCACAACAAGCAGCGCCCCTTCAGAAGATGCTATTGAACGGGAAACTTCATAAGAAAAATCTACGTGTCCCGGTGTATCCAGCAAATTCAAAATATACTCTTTGCCGCCGTTCTGATACTTCATCTGCACAGCATGGCTTTTAATTGTAATGCCCTTCTCCTTCTCCAAATCCATAGAATCCAGCACCTGACTCTCCATCTCCCTATCTGTGACTGTATGAGTGGCCTCAAGCATTCTATCGGCTAAGGTACTCTTGCCGTGATCTATATGTGCAATAATGCAGAAATTCCTAATGTTATCCATGTTAAAAAATGCCGCTGTATTACGCTGCGGCCCTCTTGCCTGCAAAGATACTCTTTTTGGGAAATAGTAAATAATCCCTTAATTTTACAAGGTCTGTCGGGAGCATATTTATATCCCGACAGCTATCTCAAAATAATTTGCTTCAACAAAATAAATTAATAAAATGCCTGATATACAAAAACTTAAGGATACAGCTTCACAAATCAGAAGGGATATAATAAGGATGGTTACCGGTGCTCAAAGCGGACATCCGGGAGGAAGCCTTTCCAGCACAGATATTGTTACAGCCTTGTTTTTCAGCCAAATGAAACACTCTCCCAAAAACTGGGACCGTAGCGGAAAGGGGAATGATATGTTCTTTCTCTCTTGCGGACATGAGTCTCCGCTATTTTACAGCGCCCTTGCCCGCAGCGGATATTTTCCTGTAAAAGAGCTTGGAACTTTTAGAATATTAGGGAGCCGTCTGCAAGGACATCCCGCTACTGATACCGGACTTCCCGGTATTTATGAGGCCAGCGGTTCTCTTGGCCAAGGTCTTTCTGTTGCTGTAGGCGCAGCTCTTGGGAAAAAGCTAGAGGGAGAAAAAAATTACGTGTATGTTCTTCTTGGAGATGGAGAGAGTGAGGAGGGACAAATTTGGGAGGCGGCAGAATTTGCCTCTCACCATAAGGTTAACAATCTTATTGCAATTACTGACTGGAACGGTCAGCAAATAGACGGTACAACAACGGAAGTTATTGGACCTGACCATCTTGACCAAAGGTGGAAGGCTTTTGGATGGAATGTTATTGTTGTTGAAAACGGACATGATTTTAATGAGATTCTTTCTTCATTTAAACTTGCCCAGGAACTGGAGAGCAAAGAGGAGAAACCCGTAATGATTTTGATGAAAACAATAATGGGCAAAGGGGTAGATTTTATGGAGGGAACCTGTAAGTGGCACGGCAAGGCGCCAAAACCGGAAGAGGCGGAAAAAGCGCTAGTGCAACTTAAGGAAACCCTTGGAGATTATTAAAATCTGAATGGATTAAATTATTGATTAAAAAGAATTTACAATGGCAAAATTTACAAATACAGGTAATAAAGATACGCGTTCAGGGTTTGGAGCCGGACTGTTGGAATTTGGAAGAGAGAATAAAGATGCTGTGGCGCTGACTGCAGATTTGAAAGGCTCAGTTAAAATGGGAGACTTTGCAAAAGAATTTCCGGAGAGATTTTTCCAGTGCGGAATTGCAGAGGCAAATATGATTGATACAGCCGCAGGTCTCTCTTTAAACGGAAAAATTCCTTTTGCTTCTACGTTTGCAGTATTTGCAACGGGACGTGTATATGATCAAGTAAGACAGTGCGTTGCGTATTCAGACACTAACGTAAAAATATGTGCTTCCCACGCCGGCATCACCCTTGGGGAAGACGGCGCAACACATCAGATTTTGGAAGATATCGGTCTTATGAGAATGCTTCCAAATATGACAGTTATTAATCCTTGCGATTACAATCAAACAAAAGCGGCAACCATTGCCGTAGGAGAATATATAGGACCCGTTTACTTAAGATTTGGACGTCCTAGTGTTCCAAATTTCACCCCGGAGAATCAGACGTTTGAAATTGGGAAGGCTATAAAAATGATTGATGGAAAGGATGTTTCAATATTCGCGACGGGGCATCTTGTATGGGAGGCTCTGCAAGCTGCAGATACATTGGAGAAAGATAATATCAGCGCAGAAGTTATTGACATTGCAACAATAAAACCTCTTGATTATGACGCTGTTCTTGCATCAGTTAAAAAGACGGGCGCGGTTGTAACGGCAGAAGAGCATTTTATTGCAGGCGGTCTTGGAGAATTAATCAGCGGATTTCTTGCAAGTCACTATCTTGCTCCTGTTGAATATGTTGCAATTGCGGATAAATTTGGCCAAAGCGGTACGCCGGAAGAATTGATGAAGGCTTATGGTCTTGATGCAGAGCATATTGTTACCGCGGCAAAAAGGGCTGTCGGGAGGAAAAAATAAATTGGACTCTCATTAAATTTTATATCGCTGCGGTAGTCTAATATACCAAAGGGGGTTGCATGCAGGAAGATTCTGAAATATTGGCACTTTACAAAGAGGAGGGAGGAGCAGATTATGCCTTCAATCTTATTGTACGCAAATACAGCGAGCGACTTTATTGGCACTTAAGAGAACTTGCCGGCAGCCATGAAGATGCAAATGATCTTTTGCAAAATGCTCTTATTAAAATATGGAATAATCTTCCAACTTTCAGGGGAGACTCTCGGCTTTACACGTGGCTCTATAGAATTGCCACAAATGAGGCACTTACGTGGCTGAAAAAGCAGCGCTTTGAGAGCAGATTCGCCCGCCTTGACTTTGACAAATCTCTTTGCAATAAGCTCACGACGGATGACTTTTTTAACGGAGACCAGATTCAGCTGGCGCTCCAAAAAGAGGTAATGCAGCTGCCGGATAAACAGCGCGCTATTTTTTCCATGCGCTATTTTCAAGATATGAAATATGAAGAAATCGCAGAGGTTATGGAGAGCAATATTGGCGCAGTAAAAACCTCTTATTCAATAGCTTATAATAAAATATCAACTAGCCTTAAAAAGAAATTTTAACTATAGATTTAACTTTTCCAATTGCACAAAGTCTAATAAGTGTCTGATAAATCAGTAACAAGGGATTTAAAGATGGAGGATAACAATAACATAGAAAGAGAGCTTTTTGAGAATGCAAAGGACCTTCTTGGTAATGAGCATTTGAAAAAAGTGCCTTTTAAGGTTCCGCAAGGATACTTTGAAAGCGTTGAGGATGAGGTGCGCACTAAGATTAAGGATCAAACCCCGGATGGACAATGGGGACTTCTGCACCGCTCTTTAAAAGCGTATCTTGGACTTGCAGCTTCATTCCTTTTAATTCTTGGAGCCGGCTGGGGAGTGATTCACTTTACAAAGTTTTTAACCTCCCGCTATCAACTGACGGCGCAGTCAACCATTGATTCGGAATTGTTGCTGGACAGCCTTGAGAATGAATATGTTGCAGGACAATTAGACAATGCTCTTGCGGAGAGCAGCAAGGATACGCTTACAATAAGAGTAATTCCTCAGCAAGCAGAAGAGATGACAGAAGAGACAGCGGTAGACTATGCAGACGCCGTTCAAGAGTATTTAAGCGCATATCCTAGCACTTCTGTCAACCTTGCCTCTTTAGAACTCGCAGAATTGGAAGAATAATTTATTTCATAGGTTAAATTTCAGGTACAATGGTTAAATTTTTAAAATCAATTACATTAACGCTTGCGGCTGTTGCCGCTATGGCGTTTGGAACGTCCGCATTTGCACAAAATGCTACTACGCAGAATAATGCAACCGCTCAAGTAAAGAATGGCGGAAAGGGCATGATGATTAACAGAGAAAAAATCAAAGCCCAGAAAATCGCTTTCTTTACCCAGGAACTTAATCTCACATCAGATGAAGCAGCCAAATTCTGGCCGGTATATAATCAATGCTGGAAAGAAAAAATGGAGGCAAAGCGTGCTACACATCAAAGCTTAAAGGCTCTATCACAAGCAGCCAAAGACGCCAATTCTTCAGATTCCGATGTAATAAATCTTGCAGATACTTATCATAAAAATTATGAAAAAGAGCTAAAGCTGGTAAGTGAACATTTTGCTGAATATCAGAAAGTTCTACCAATTAAGAAAGCAGCGCTTGTAACAGCAACAGAAGAAAAATTCAAGAACAATCTGATTATGCAGTTGCGCGGAAAGGGGTATCAGCAACGCAAAATGAATCAGATCAATCACATGGGTCACGGACAGCAAATGCAAAAGAGTAATAATAAATAGTTTTAGTTTCTTGGTTCAATTGTCCCTCATTACAACTCTCCCGTTCTGGTTTCTATACTCAACGGGAGTTTTTCCTATATTTTTGATACAGAAATTATTAAACTCTTCTACGGACTCAAATAAAAATTTCTTGGAAATATTTTCCATTGGGATATCTGCTACTTTTAAATCCGCACATATCCTCTCCGTCTTTTTCTTATCCATCCACTTCTGAGGATCAACCCCAAACGCCTCAACAAACCTCCTTGCAAACTCTTCAAAATCAATATCATACTTCTTTGCCAGCTCCTCCGCGGTCTTAACTTTCAGATAATTTATTCTTACAAATTCAGGCAAACTAACGTTATTTCCATGCAACAGCGACGCAAACAAACTTGCATTCTCTTCTTTTGTATAAAAGGTTCTTAATATTAAAAAAATCTCCTTTTGTTTAATTTCATGAAGATTGATACAACTGATATTATTGCTCAAGAAGAAATTAATGCTGTCCAAAACCATTTGTATCGGAGGATAAATCGGAATCGGTTTTGCCGTGTAGTCCTCCGGGGTGACAAATGATAATAAATCATCAATTGCAAATTTATTACACAGGTGCAGATGCTTGTTGTCAAATGCAAGCAAAATGAAAAAACTGTTTTCCAATACTTTACAGGTCCCTTCTCTGTTAGCCGGAATTAATATCATCTCCTCCGCATTCAATTCTTTGACGTCAACTTGGTTAAAATTTAATTCCAGTTTGCCGCTTGTAAGGAAAATAATATAATTCTCAGATCTATCGGGCAAAACAAACTCTTCCTCTTTAGGAAGCATATGAATGCTAAAGCCTATAGACTTTTTGGTCACATAATTAACACAAGAAATGTGTTCTTGTAAATATAACGGTTTAATGGGTTTTGCAGTAACTAAATTATTTGTATTCATATCATAAATTTTTAACTGCAGGGAGTATTGTTACTCCACTTTGTTTAACAAATGTAGTAAATTTAGAAAACAGGTGCTAAAACGCTAAATGAAGTGGTTAAAACGTTAAATAGAAATCTTTTGTCAGGTTTTTATATTCCGGAGTATATCCCGTTTCATTTTGTATTGTCAGATTTTCATCACGATAGTCTGCCGGTACGCGGGTATATAAAAATTCCATCATCACTCTTTTAATTTGCTCTTGCCGCTTATAAAACACACTGCATTTTCTTGAGAGTTGCAAAAAGGGAGAACAAGTTTCTTGTGAAAAGTGTGCTTGTAAAAACTGTACTTTCTTTAAAAAATTTTCCGCTTCATCTGTCGGGAGTATAAGGGCAAATCTGCCGCCCTCTTTTAAACAAAATGTTACGCCCTTTATTAAATCCGCCTGGGATAAAATATCATTATGTCTTGCAGAAGACTTTTTTTTATTTGACGATTTTAATGAATCTGTAAAATAAGGCGGATTGGAAAAAACCAAATCAAACTGATTTTTGTGTATTGCGGCAAATGTCTGAAATTCAGCGTTTTCAGCAAACAAATTTTTTGTCCATTTAGACTCCGCAAAATTTGTTTTAGCCTCTGAACAAGACGCTGCATCACTATCAATACCGCAAACTGCAATGCCGCTTTTATCTTCCGCGCCGACGCATGCTTTCTCCAACCGTTGCGCTGCCATCAAGGCAATTATTCCGGTGCCGGTGCCAACGTCCAATAAATTTTTGTCTGTGGAAAGGATCTGCATCCAAGCGCCAAGGATAACTCCGTCCGTATTAACCCGCATAACGGAATGTTTCTGATATACAGTGAATTCTTTGAATTTAAAATAATCGTTCCCCACCTGATTGATATTATTGGGCAACAAACTGGCCGTCTTTTATTTCTAAAATTTTATCACTTCTGTCTGCCATTGATGCATCATGAGTCACAATGATGATGGTTTGACCGTGAGCGTCTCTCAACTTAAAAAATAAATCATGCAGCTCCTGTTTTGTTTTGCTGTCCAAATTTCCGGATGGTTCATCAGCAAAAATAATATCCGGATTATTCATCAGTGCTCTTGCTATTGCAACCCGCTGCTGCTCTCCGCCACTCATCTCAGATGGTCTGCTGCTTTCCTTTCCGGACAAACCCAACTCCGCAAGCAAAGACAAGGCACGCTCTTTTATTTCCCTGGTTCCCAAAGCATTCCCCGCATGTTCAGACTTAAGAATAAGCGCAGGCATCATCACGTTTTCAATTGCAGTGAACTCAGGTAAAAGATGATGAAACTGAAAAACAAATCCTATTTTTTGATTTCTAAAGTCTGCGAGTTTATTGGAAGAGAGCGCAAAAACATCTGTCCCGTCAATTAGCACTTTCCCGGCATCCGGAACGAGTATTGTCCCAAGGATTTGAAGCAGAGTGGTTTTGCCTGCTCCGCTCGCTCCTACAATGCTCACAATATTACCCTTGTCCGCAGAAAAATTCAGGTCCCTAAGGACCTGAATTTTACCGTAAGATTTACAAATATTTCTGCACTCAATTAACATATTGATCTCATTTATCTGTCGCGACAGAAAATATCTTCTCAGTGCTCAAATAACTATTCCTCTTTCTCCTCAGCCTCGTAAGCCTTAAGCAACTCATCCTGAACATTGGCTGGAACCTGCTGATATTCAGCAAATTTCATTGTAAACGTTGCACGGCCGGAAGTAAGAGAGCTCAAAGTAGTAGAGTATCTGTAAAGCTCTGCCAGAGGAATTCTTGCTTTAAGAATTTCAAAGCCGGCCTCACTGCTCATACCCTCAATAAGAGCTCTGCGATTTTGCAAATCGCTCATTACATCTCCCATACAATCTGAAGGAACCGTTATCTCTATATTATAAATTGGCTCCATGATTTTAGGACCCGCTTTCTTAAATGCCTCCTTAAATGCATTACGCGCAGCTAACTTAAATGACAACTCATTTGAATCTACCGGATGCATCTTTCCGTCATAGATATATACCTTAATATCACGCGCATAGGAGCCGGTAAGAGGACCTTCCGTCATCTTCTCCATAACACCTTTTAAGATTGCAGGCATAAAGCGCGCGTCAATTGCACCGCCTACAATACAATTATAGTAGACAAGTTTGCCGCCCCACTCCAGAGGATACTCCTCTTTACCCTTAAGGTTCAACGTCATATCCATGCCGTCAACTTTAAATTTATTGTTCTCGGGAGCGCCCTCAACATAAGGTTCTATCAATAAGTGAACTTCTCCAAACTGTCCCGCGCCTCCTGATTGTTTCTTATGCCTGTACATGGCATTGGCAACCTTTGTAATTGTCTCTCTATAAGGGATTTTTGGAGCCATTAACTCTATATCCAATTTGTCAATATTGTTTATCTTCCACTTAAGAATATTGATATGATGTTCCCCCTGTCCGCTTAATATTATCTGTTTCAGCTCCTTTGAGTACTCAACAACAATCGTCGGATCTTCCGCTTGTGCGCGGTTAAGAATTTCTCCAAGCCTCTCGTCATCTTTTGGATCTTTAGCCTTAATTGCCGTTCTGAATTTTGGCTCAGGGAATTTGGTCGGAGCAAATACATACTCGCAATTGCCTGCGCAAAGAGTTTGTCCCTGCTTAACACTCTTAAGTTTAACCGTGCATCCTATATCACCCGCACGCATTTCAGAAAGCTTGTCTCTCTTCCTTCCGGCGGCTGCATAAATTGCGGAAATTCTCTCCTTGTCTCCTGTTTCCGGATTTACAACATCCATTCCCTCAGTTAGTTTACCGCTCATTACTTTAAAATAGGCAACATCTCCAAGGTGTTGTTCAAGAGCTGTTTTATAAACATAAATTGCAGTTTGCCCTGCCGGATCCGTCTTAACTTTTGTTCCGTCTTTAAGTTCATTCTCAATTCCAAGAGGAGAGGGTGCTGTGTTAATTGTAAACTCCATAATTCTCTTAACACCAATATCTTTCTTTGATGACAAACAGAACACGGGGAATATCTCTCCCTTTGCCATTCCCGCCTTCAATCCGCTGCGCACTTCATCTTCTGAAAGGGTTCCCTTGTCAAAAAATGTCTCCATTAATTTTTCATCATTCTCCGCAGATTTTTCAATTAGCTCTTGTTGCAAAGCCTTTGCTTCATCCAGCTGATCTGCCGGAATTTCCATTTCCTCTCTAGTACCATTATCATCTTTGAAATGATACATTTTCATTTTAAGAACATCTATAAAAGAGTCAAAAGAAGGACCTGGGTTAACGGGGTATTGCACAAGAAGTATTTTCCCTCCGTATACATTTTTCAAAGATTCAAGCGTCATATGCCAGTCCGCCTTCTCATGGTCCAGCTGGCTGATTGCAAACGTAAGAGGCTTGTTGTGTTTAAGCGCCTGACGTGTAAATATCTCTGTTCCAACTTCTACGCCTTGTGTAGAATTGACCAGCATTATTCCGCTTTCACAAACGGAAAATGCAGAATAAACGCCGCCGACAAAATCATCAGACCCCGGAGTATCTATTATATTAAATTTCGTATCCAGAAACTCTGTGTAAAGCAGAGTAGAATAAATTGACCTTTGATTTTCCTGTTCAATCTCTGTATTATCACTCATTGTGTTTTTCCCCTCTATCGTCCCTCTGCGCTCAATGACTTTTCCTTCAAACATCATAGATTCTGCAAAAAGAGTCTTGCCCGCCTTCGGGCCTCCAAGGAGTACAACGTTCCTCACGTTACCGGTGTCGTATGTTTTCATTTCTAAAATTTATTTGTTATTTATTTTTCCAAAAATTAAAATTCAACGTTTAAGGCCTTAAAGACTTCAAATTTAAGAAATAATTCTATCGAAAGTGTAAATGCAGGCTTTTTTCAACTTATTCAATCCCCGCGGACTCCTCCAGAACGGCTGCGCAAGCCCTCTCCCTTAAAAATATCCTCTCTGCCCCCATGCGTTTTTTCAAATCGGGTTCAATATCCGACATTGGAAATATTTTAAAATTTTTGCCGGACTTTATTTTTGACGCGCCGCAGAAAAGCCAAATTTTCTTTTTTCCTCCCGACAGTTTTATTACTCCTCCGACAACCTTACCGTTAAGACTTTGCGCGTCTATCATCCCCTCCCCTGATATAATAAGATCAGATTTTTTAATCTTTGACTTTAAATTTTGAACTTCCGCAAAATAATCAAAACCACTCATTTTCTCTGCTTTAAGAAAATACGCCAGGGCAAATCCAAGACCGCCTGCAGCACCTGCGCCAGGCGAATTTGCAACCTTTTCCGCAAGGGTAATTTTTTGCACGTCGTTATATCCCGCGGCTTGCACAAAGTTTTTCATTCCTCTCTCCATTGCGGCAAGTTCCTTTTTATTTGCCCCCTTCTGAACCCCGAACGCGTAAGTTGCTCCATTATGACCAGTTAAGGGATTAACAACATCGCAGATAACAGTAATTTTTATTTTCTCTAACAACTCTTTTTTAGAATACCTCCCCGCCTCCCAGATAATCCGATTTATCCGCTCCAATTTTCCGCCAGTCATAAACATCTCTGTGCCAGCACGCTTCCCCACACAAAAAGAACCGGATGCATCAACAAACTTACATCCTAGCGCTTGGAGCATTCCGGTTCCGCCATCATTAGTGGCGCTCCCGCCAATGCCAATTATTATATGTTTTGCCCCAAGCTTTGCAGCTTTAATAATTACTTCTCCCAAGCCGTAACTTGTGGTATGCATAGGATTTCTTTTCTCTGCCGGAACCATGGCAAGGCCGGACACTTTTGCCATCTCAATAAAAGCGGTCTTATTAGAGCGACAATACATGAAGGAACTTTTCACACGGTTTCCGAGCGGACCGGCGGCACGGCAAAAAACCTCCTCAGCACCCGTAGCGCCCTTAAAAATATCTGCGCTACCATCTCCGCCATCCGCGATTGCAACAATATTGTAATATGCCTTATCCTTGCCGTTTTTGGAAAAACGCCCTTGCACAGCACTCTGAAGCCCCTTTTTTATTGCACAGGCTGCCTCGGACGAGCTAAGGCCGCCCTTGAATTTATCCGTCGCGATAGTTATATGCTTGAAATGCTGCATTTTGATACTTTTGGAATTCCGCCAATTATTGATTATCTTTGCGTTGTCTGGGTTACAAGCCATCATTTTATTATTACATTTGCAGCCCAAATTTAGAATTATTATTAAAAACTCAGCACGATTTATGCAGTAATTTATAATAATTCAGTTTATTGTATGGGTGTTCCGGGGTTAATTTTGGAATGCCGGGAAAGGAAATTTGAGGGATGACGATATGAAAAAGATTTTTTCAATTGGTTGCTTGGTGTTTTCCGTTGTAGCCTTGATTTCTACAACAAGTTGTGTAAAAAACAACTCCGCCAAAACGTTCACATCGGCAGATGTTGAACCGTTTATTTCAACGGAAAAGTATAGCGTTCCGGTAAAAGCGGGATATTATGCGGTTGTTACTTGCTGCGGAGACACTCTTGCTTTAGCGGGCGCCGTTCTGCAAGATTCAACGGCAGTAATTTGGATTCCGAAGAGCAAAGAGAACAATATTACCACCAAAACGCTCTCCTCGGAGGGACAAGTTGTTTCTACCGTTAAAACAAAAGACGTTACTGACGCTGACGGCATAGTGATTTCTTACTATCCCATAGTTGCCAGCACATACGGAGGGAGGGCTGTTAATAAATATCAAATTTGGCAATCTATTGGTTTTGAGGATTCCAAGAACATAGACTATGATTACAATGACCTTGTTATCCACACTTTGATAAGAGTTAACGGAGGCAAGATGCATGTTGGCATTCACCCAATTGCTTATGGAGCTCAAAAAACTATTGAACTTGGTTTTACCGTTTACAAAAATGGAGCAGAGGTTCTTAACCAAGTTGTCTCAAGCAACTGCAGGACTGATTTATTTGAGAACGTTACAGGAACGGGCGGATATATAAATACAAAAGCTTATGATCATCAGTATACTAACTGGTATAAAATTTATACAGTGCCCGGTTCTTATGGGGATTTAAGCGGAGTTGAATTTGTTTGGTGGATAATTCCAAGTGACACCGGCGAGCCTATTTATGCTGTTAATGAGAAGACCGCTCCAAGCACGCTGCTTAATTCTGCCGGAATGCCTTACGGAGTTGTATGTTCCTATATGAGTGATGGTTATGACGACGGACGTAACAAGGGGACAAAAGTGGGATACAATTGGTTCTTCTATCCAAAAGAGGGAGTCAACATATGGAATTATTACCAGGTTAGCGGCGGAATTTTTGGTTACAAAAGCGGTATAACAGGACCGGTTATTAATGATTTCATTTTAAAATATACGGGTTCGGACAGCGAACTAAAAAAGAATCTTTATTCTTTTGCCGGTAATACCAGTATTTAAATAATGAATGTTTTTGAACGATAAGATATGAAAAAGTTTTTTTCAAGTACGTTGGTTATTGCAGCAGTTGTTGCCCTCTCTGTGGCAAGCTGTGTTAAAAACAATACCATTAAGAATTTTACATCTGATGATGTAAAGCAGTATATTACTACAACAGAGTACAGTGTTCCTGCAAAAGCAGGTTATGGCTCTATTGTTACATGCTGCGGTGATACGCTATCCATTGCAGATGATAGTAAGAATGATACCATTCTAATTCCTAAGAACAGGCCGGTTACATCCCAAGTTCTGACAGGAAAAGAGACACCTTCTTCTGCTGCCACAAAGGCTGTTACAGATGGTGACGGTGTTGTGATTTCCTATTATCCAATGGATGCAACAGGTTATTCTTCAATATTCAAGAGCAACATGAAGCAACTATGGACAACAGAGGGATTTGAGGATTCAAAAAATTGCGATTTTGATTACAATGACCTTGTAATTCACACCCTTTATAGGATAAGCGGCAACAAATTAAAAGTTGGTATTCACCCTATTGCATACGGCGCCACCAAGACAATTACACTTGGCTTAATCGTATATAAGAACAATGTTAAAGTATATGATGAGGTGATTTCTACAAACTGCAGACATGATTTGTTTGAAGATTATCCCGGTACCGGCGGCTTTATCAATACTGTTCAATATGATCATCATTACATAGAGTTCCCTAAAATCCTTACAATTTGCGATGCTACAAGTTTTTCAAATCTGGATATTGTTTGGTGGATTAAAACAAATGACAGCAGTGATATAATATACGCAGTTAATGCCAGAACCACTCCTAATGAATTACTGAATTCAGCCGGGTTGCCTTACGGAGTTGTTTGCACTTACATGGATCAGGGATACTCCGATGGTGTAGCTACGGGACTTGTAGGTTATAATTGGTTTTTCTATCCAAAAGAAACAGTTAGCGTTTGGAATTATTTTCAGATTAAGAGCGGGGTGTTTAACTATAAAGATGGCATAACCGGTCCGATGGTTAATGACTTTATTCTAAGAACAGGCAATGGCGCAACAGATGGTGCCGCTACAGGTTTGTACACATTCCCGGGCAATCGTAATATTTAATCTGTCGGGATATAAAATAAATACATAAAATTTAAACACTTGTCTGAAATTTTTAGGCAAGTGTTTTTTTTATTACTTTTGAAACTCCCAAAGTGAAAATCAGAAATTACTTTTGGGTAAAAAACTTACTGTTTAAAAGATTAAAATAATTCAATAAACGATTAATATGAAAAAATTTAAATTTCTAATTGTCCTTACCCTTATCTTCTCTCTTGCCGCAGTGCAGGTGAAAGCAGATGAGGGAATGTGGCTTCTTCAGTACTTGGAGAAAATGAACATCAAGGTTATGAGAGGGCAGGGCTGCAAGCTTACCGCTCAGCAGATTTATGACATCAATCACTCTTCATTAAAAGATGCCATTATGATTTTTGGCGGCGGCTGTACTGCAGAAGTTGTCTCCGACAAAGGCCTTGTACTTACCAATCACCACTGCGGATATGGAAGCATCCAGAAATTAAGCGCTGTTGGAAAGGATTATCTAAGAGATGGTTACTGGGCTATGAATTCTTCTGAAGAATTAGTTCTGCCCGATTTAACCGTTACTTTCATAGATAAATTTGTAGATGCTACGCCAGATATGCTTGCCGCTGAGGCAAAAACAAAAGGGATGGACCAAAAGGCAAAGGCCGCTTATATGAGAAAGGTCACCGACAGTTTGAAAAATGCTGCGATTGGGGGAGATAAGACTCTAACGGCTATGGTTCAGACATTTAACCAAGGCAATAATTACTACGTTATTACAAGCAGAACTTTTAAGGATGTCCGCTTTGTAGGCGCACCTCCTAGTTCAATTGGAAAGTTTGGCGGCGAGACAGACAATTGGGAGTGGCCAAGACATACGGGAGATTTCTCCGTCTTCAGAATTTATGCAGATAAGAACAACAACCCTGCTTCATATTCAAAAGACAATGTTCCTTACAATCCTAAGCAATATCTAACTATCTCAATGAAAGGATATAAGCCAAATGATTTTGCAATGGTTATTGGCTTCCCGGGTAGAACTCAGAGATACATGACAAGCGCAGAAGTTGCTGAAATGCAGAACATAAGCAATGCAGCAGAGGCATATTGCCGTACTATTAAAGAGGGTATCTGGCAGAAAGCCATGAGAGCAGATGAGCACACTAATATTCAGTATGCCAGCAAGTTTGCTAACTCATCCAACTTCCGCAAAAAAGCTATTGCAATGAATGACGCTTTTAAATCTTTGGACGTTATTGCAAGAAGAGCAGAGGCGGAGAAAGAATTTATGAAATGGGTTGAACAATCACCCGAGAGAAAAGCTAAATACGGAGATTGCCTTGAGAAGATTAACAGCGTTGTAAAAGAGCGTGCAGATGCCTTCTCTGCATTTGAATATTTTGTTGAAACATTGAATGATATAGAGATTATTCAGCCTATTTCTCAATTAGCATTCGGAAGAATCAGCGATAAGAATTTCAAAGAGGAGACTGCGGATTTTTATAAAGATTACTCTCCTGCTCTAGATAAAGAGACAACAAAAGCTCTTATTAAAATCTATCGCGATAAAGTCACAAATCCTAAATACATTCCCGCTTTCTATAAAGAGATTGATTCCGCTTACAATGGCAGCATAGATAAATATGTTGACAATATGTTTGAGAAATCATATTTCACATCTCAGGAGAAAGCTCTTGAGGCAATGAAAGATACTGCATTTACAATGAAAAATGATCCCGTATTTCAGATGTTTATATCTATGATTAAAGTTGCTCAGCCGGCTTATGCGGAGTACAATAAATATGCGGGAGAAATGCAAGGTGCAAAAAAGGCCTATATGGAGGGACAAATTGAGATGGCGGCAGAGAAGGGCAAGTTCTTGTATCCTGATGCAAACTTCACAATGAGACTTTCTTACGGCAAAGTTGAAGGTTATGAGATTAACAGTAAAAAATTTAATTATTATACAACTTTGGACGGTGTAATGGCAAAGGAAAATCCTAATGACCCTGAGTTTGTTGTTCCTGCAAAACTTAAAGAATTGTGGAAGGCAAAAGACTACGGCAAGTATGCTCTTAAGAATGGAGAGATGCCGGTGTGCTTCTTAACAAACAATGATATCACCGGCGGAAATTCCGGCTCTGATGTTTTGAATGCAAAGGGAGAATTGATTGGTCTTGCATTTGACGGCAACTATGAATCCATGAGTGGTGACGTTATATTTGAGCCTAATGTTCAAAGATGTATATGCGTTGATATCCGTTACGTGTTGTTTGTAATGGATAAGTTTGGCGGCGCAGGATACCTGCTTAATGAAATGAAATTTAATTAGCATTTACCGCATTAAGACCGGTAAATTTGATTAAACAAATCAAATAAATTACCTTTACAACACCTGCAGATGGTTAACGTTTGCAGGTGTTTTAAATTAATTTGCAGGCATTTTAAATTATTAACAAGTCCATCAAGGCGGACTTAAATATTTGTCCATATGAAATTTGAAGAGATAGAAAAAGTTTTGAGCACAGTTATGCATCCGGCTTATGATAAGAGCGTTATGGAGCTTTCCCTGGTTCAAAATTTAAAGTTTGAACCCGCTGCGGGCGGCGGTGCAAATGACGGAACAATAAAATTCCGCCTGGTCTTTCACAGACCGGATCCTCTTAGCGGAAGCTTGAAAGAGGCTTGTGTTAAGGCACTTACAAATGCATTCCCCGGCGTTAAAGTTGATATTCTGGAGTTGATTGACCAAAAGAAAGCAACTGAGAATAAAGGTCTTGATGGTATGGGAAAAGAGGAAATTAAGGACGTTGATAAAGTTATCGCGATAGCTTCCGGAAAAGGCGGCGTTGGCAAATCTACAGTTGCGGTGAATCTTGCGGTTGCGCTTGCAAAACAGGGTTATTCCGTGGGACTAATAGATGCAGATGTTTATGGTCCGTCTATTCCAAAGATGACCGGCACGGAAGGACAACAGCCCGCGCTAATAAAAGTCAAAACCCCAGAGTGTTCAGAAGACCCTGCAAATGAGCATTATATGGAGACAAAGGACTTAATGGTCCCGATAGAAAAGTTTGGAGTTAAGTGGATTTCTATTGGCTACTTTGCATCTCCCGAGCAAGCTCTAATCTGGAGAGGTCCTATGGCAAGCAGCGCACTCAAGCAACTAATTTATCAAGTTGATTGGGGCAAGCTGGATTATCTTTTGATAGACCTTCCTCCGGGAACAGGTGATATTCATATCAGCATGGTGCAAGAAGTTAAGCTTACAGGAGCAATCATCGTAACTACTCCACAAAATGTTGCCACGGCTGATGTTGAAAAAGGCATCAACATGTTCCAAAATAAAGGAGTGAATACCAAAGTGTTAGGCATTGTAGAGAATATGTCTTGGTTCACCCCCGCTGAACTGCCAAATAATAAATACTACATCTTTGGCAAAGGCGGCGGCGCAAAAATGGCGGAAAAATACAACATTCCCCTTCTTGCCCAAATCCCTATAGTCCAAGGCATTATGGAGAGCGGCGATGCCGGCCAGCCATCCGCCCTTGGAGAAGGCATTATTGCACAGGTCTTTGAAGAACTCGCCGAAAAAATCTAAAGCCGCGCAGCTTGGCGCGAAGTGCCGGTTTCTCCTCGCGCGATAGTGCGTTAAACCACTGACTGTTAGTGTGCTTTGTATGCTTACAACTGCATGCAGGCTCAATGCAGCGTGCGAAAATGGCGGGCTAATTCACATGCCTAGTATGCGCATCTAGTGCACCTTTGTCATCAACACATTCACCGGAACAGAAAATCCATCCGGTTTTTCAGGGTACTTCTGCAACTGCTTTATAGATATCTCTGCATGTCCCACTGTATTGAGCAATTTTGCTCCGGGCACTTCTGCGACTGTTTTATGATCCCCTTGCAACCCCTCGCCGAGCCCCCGGCGGCAACCCCTCTCAGAACGCACAGAAAGGCAAAAATACAACTTGCTGATTTACAGTACGTGACAAAGTATAAAGTACACGAGAAAATAAAAAACGCTATAAGTGACTGATAGTCAGATAGGGAATTTTTAGCCTTTCTATGCATCTCTGGAGGGGGTGCCAGAATCGGCCTCCTGCGCTCTGTAGATAGGTTTTACTATGTATACTGCAGCGGGCTATTCTGGCTGCAGAGCGGTGCGACACAAAGCACCGCTCCGACTCGTGGTTTAATGCGCTGTCGCGCGAGGAGGAATGCTCCCTACTATCGCGGGCAAAAAAACTCAGCAAAATTGCTGCGTTTTTTGCCTTGTTATCATTACTCAAGATCTTAACCCAGACAATTTCCTTTGTTATCCTATGGCTTTTGTAAGCTTTACAAAATCCTCTACACCAAGCTGTTCCGGACGGGAATCTAGCAGGCCGGTAGATTCAAGATGTTGGAACATTATATCAGAAGATGCACCAAAGCTTGAACCAAAAGAACTTGAACCGGTAGAGCTTGAACCGGTGGAACTTGAACCGGTGGAACTTGAGCTGCCTGAGCACGGAAGTTTATTTAAAAGCGGTTTTATGGAGTTGCGGATAGTTTTTCTGCGCTGGTTGAAGCAGGTCTTGATGATGGTTTTGAAAAGCTCTTCATCACAGCCGAGGGATGTTCTTTCATTTCTGATTAAACGGATTACGGCAGACTGTACTTTTGGACGCGGCACAAAAACCGTATTATCCACAGTAAACAGATATTCAATGTTATACCAGGCCTGAAGCAAAACGGAAAGTATGCCGTAAGATTTATTTCCGGGCCCGGAAGCCAGCCGCTCCGCCACCTCTTTTTGCAGCATGCACACAACCTGCGGCACAGCATCTCTGTACTCCAAAATCTTAAAGAAAATCTGAGAAGAAATGTTGTACGGAAAATTGCCGATAATAAAAAACTGCCCATGGAAAATATCATGAGGATCTATCGTGAGAAAGTCTCTTTTCTGCAGAGTATAAAGCAATTGCGGGAACTTTAATTTCAGAAATGCTATTGCCTCGTCATCTATCTCTGCAACCTCCAGTTTTATTTTTTTATTCTCCAGCAGATACTTTGTCAGTACTCCGGTACCGGGCCCAATTTCCACAACATTAACCTGTTCCTTGTACGGCTCTCCCTTCTCATAGGCAATCTCATCCTCTTTTGTATAGGGGATAAGTAAAGCATCCACTATATCCATCGCGACGGATTCATCTTTCAGAAAGTGCTGACCCAGAGCTTTTTTGGCCCATACACCCCCGCTGGGTGTTGAAGGTTTGCCGCGGTCGTATTTCTTTTTTCCTCCTTCCGCACTGATACTCTTATTGTTATATCTGCTCATCCTCATTTAGTTGATTATTACAAAGGTATATAATTTTTAGTACCTTTGGAGGCTCAAAAATAAAGCATAAAATTTAACATTTTAATATATGTACAGAACACACACATGCGGAGAATTGCGCCTTTCAGACGCCGGAAAACAGGTTACACTTGCCGGCTGGGTGCAGAGAATCAGAAAGATGGGAAGTCTGAATTTTGTGGACTTAAGAGACAGATACGGAATTACTCAATTGGTTACGGACGATAAAGGACCAAAGGAAGTTACAGATATACTTAATCAGCTTGGAAGAGAGTATGTGCTTCAGGCAGAGGGAATTGTAGCAGAGAGACAAAGCAAGAACTCTAAAATCCCCACCGGTGACATTGAAATTAAATTGAGTAAACTTACTATTCTTAACCCTGCCGTTACGCCTCCATTCACAATTGAGGACCAAACAGACGGCGGAGAGGATTTGAGGGCAAAATACAGATATTTGGATTTGCGCCGCAACCCGCTTAAGAACGCTTTGATGTTAAGACACACTATGGCTCTTGAGGCCCGCAAATATCTGGACGGCAATAATTTCATGGAGATTGAGACTCCTTGTCTTATCAAGTCCACCCCGGAGGGTGCAAGAGATTTTGTGGTTCCATCCAGAATGAACCCCGGGCAATTTTATGCTCTGCCTCAAAGCCCTCAGCAGTTTAAACAATTGCTGATGGTTGCGGGTTATGACCGTTACTTTCAGATTGTAAGATGCTTTAGAGATGAGGACTTGCGCGCAGACCGTCAGCCGGAATTTACACAGATAGATTGCGAGATGTCTTTTGTGGAGAGAGAAGATGTACTGCAAATGTTTGAGGGTCTGGTAAAGCATTTATTCAAGACGGTGCTTCATAAAGATTTTACTAAGCCGTTCCTGAGAATGCCTTATGATGAAGCACTTGCACATTACGGTTCAGATAAGCCCGATATGCGTTTTGAGATGCTTATACATGAGATTACAAAAAATGTTCAGGGCAAAGGCTTCTCCGTTTTTGACGGCGCAAAATATATTGGAGCAATTGCTGTTCCGGGCTGCGCAGATTACAGCCGCAAACAAATTGATGAACTGACAGAATGGGTTAAGCGCCCTCAAGTTGGAGCAAAAGGTTTGATTTACATAAAATTAAATGCAGACGGAAGTATTAAATCTTCCGTTGATAAATTTTACTCTCCGGAAGAATTAAAGAATATAGCGGAAGCTGTTGAAGCCAAAGAGAATGATTTGATTTTAATTATGTGCGGAGACAAACATAAAACACAAGTTGCACTTGGCACCACAAGACTTGAGATGGGCAACCGTCTTGGACTTAGAGACAACAGCATTTATAAACCATTGTGGGTCTATGACTTCCCATTGCTTGAATGGGATGATGAGACTCAAAGATTTTATGCAATGCACCATCCGTTCACCGCTCCAAAACCTGAAGATTTGGATAAATATTATTCAGATGATAAAGATGGTTTGGCTGAAGTAAAAGCAAATTCTTATGACTTTGTTCTTAACGGAACAGAAGTTGGCGGAGGTTCTATAAGAATTCATGATTCCAAAGTTCAGCACAGAATGTTTGAAATTCTGGGCTTTACAAAGGAACAAGCGGAATATAGATTTGGATTCTTAATGAATGCATTTAAATTTGGAGCACCTCCTCACGGAGGACTTGCATTTGGCTTTGACCGTTTCTGCGCTTTGTTTGGCGGACAAGATACTATTAGAGATTATATTGCATTCCCTAAGAATAACATGGGCAGAGACGTGATGGCAGATGCTCCTTCATATATTGATGATGTTCAAATGAAAGAGTTGTGCATCGCCTCAACGGCGCCAAAACAAGAAGAAAAATAGTTGAAAATAATTTCTGTCGCGACAGAGATAAAAAATAAAAATTATGGGTTTAGAGCAACAAATACAAGACGGAATCAAGGCTGCTATGATAGCCAAGGATAAGGTTAATTTAGAGGCTCTTAGAGCTGTGAAATCTGAAATTCTGCTGGCCAAGACAGCAGCGGGCGGAGCAGCAAAAGAGCTTGCAGATTCTGATGTGATTAAGTTGATTCAGAAACTTGTAAAGCAGCACCATGAGAGCGCAGATCTTTATAAGCAGAACAATCGCCAAGACCTGGCAGAAAATGAGTTGGCTGAGGCAGAACACATGGAGGGCTTTCTTCCAAAGCAGCTTTCTGCAGAGGACCTGGAGGCAGAGCTTAAGAAAATTATTGCAGCTGTTGGAGCAACTAAAATTTCCGATTTGGGAAAAGTTATGGGAACTGCAACAAAGCAACTTGCCGGAAAAGCTGAAGGAAGCGCAATTGTGCAAGCTGTAAAAAAACTTCTTTCTCAACTTTAATTAACTGTATCTCAACTTAAAGCAGCAGCGCAATAACGTCTGCTGCTTTTTTTCAAATGGCAAATCTTAAACCTTTTTTGAAGCCGGACGTTATTGAGGCGGGATGTGATGAGGCGGGACGCGGATGTCTTGCCGGTCCTGTTTATGCCGCCGCAGTAATTTTGCCACAAGATTTTTATCATCCGTTGCTGAATGACTCCAAGCAGCTTACAAAAAAGCAGAGAGATGAGCTGCGTCCCATTATTATGAAAGAAGCTGTAGCTTATGGCATTGCAAGTGTTTCTCCAAAAGAGATAGACAAAATAAACATTCTTAACGCTTCAATAAAAGCAATGCACAAGGCGCTGAAAAAACTTAAACCTCAGCCCAAATCAATAATTGTGGACGGCAACAAATTCAAACCATACAAGAAAATTCAGCACACGTGTATTGTTAAGGGAGATGCCACTTATGCCTCAATAGCAGCGGCTTCCGTTCTTGCAAAAACCGCCAGGGATGCTTACATGTTAAAAATTGCAAAAGAGTTTCCGCAGTACGGCTGGGATAAAAACATGGCTTATCCAACAAAAGAACATAGGGCCGCTATAGAAAAATATGGCACAACCAAGTATCACAGAATGACTTACCAGCTGCTGCCGGAATTAAAATTATTTTAGCATGTCTAAACTCCGCAGTTATATACTTCCGATAGCAATTATTCTTGGATTAGTCTTCCATAGTTTTTGCGGAAAATATGCATACCTGGCTCCCTATTGTGTCTTCACTATTTTGATCCTTAATTTTGTGGCAATAGACTTGCGTAAACTGCACATTTCCAAGCTGAATTATATTATCATGTCTTTTCAGATTATAGTCAGTCTTGCGGCATATTTTGCTGTTCATTATTTATTCGGAAATGAAGTTATGGCTCAGGCTGTTTTGATTGGCATACTTTGCCCCGTTGCCGCTTCCATTGTGGTGATATCTACTATGCTTGGGGCCGACAGAGAAACGGTTACAGCATATACAATTATCGGGAATATAATGGTTGCTGTGGTTGCACCCATCTATTTTTCATTCATCGGTCAGCAACAGGATATGTCTTTTTGGACATCTTTCCTCCTTGTGTTCAAGAAGATAGGACCCATCATAGGCCTTCCGTTTTTTATTGCTCTGCTTATGCAAGTTACGTTTCCAAGGGTTGGGAAATATCTCAGCAGGTTTAAAGATTATACTTTTTATCTATGGGCCATAGCATTGTTCCTTGCTCTGGGTCAGACAATTAATTATGTCTTTAATCATGGACGGGGAAACGAAAAAGTCATTCTTGCCTTAGGAATTGTCTCTGCGTTGATTTGTTTTTTCCACTACGGAATTGGAAAACTGATTGGCAAAAAATACGGGGATTCAATGGCCGGAGGCCAGATGCTTGGGCAAAAAAACACCGCGGTGGGAATGTGGATGTCAAGCACCTACCTGCTCCCGATGACCGCTGTTTTCCTAGCGTTTTATTCAATCTGGCAAAATCTGTTCAACAGCTGGCAGCTGTGGATGTGCGACAAAAATAATCTCTCAGACAAGCGGTAAAGCCACGGCACAGGGGACCCCCCTTTCTTGATTATTTGGAGTTAATAGCGTCTACCGGGTTGAGGTTGGCGGCAGCGTGAGCCGGAATCATGCCGCTTAGAATTCCTATTATTGAGGCAATTAGAACGCCGGCAAGTATGTTGCCAATTGTCAGGTTTACCTCGTATTCTGGCGGAATTGGGGCGACAAGCAGGACGACGGCAACCAACAGTATACCCACGATTGCTCCGGCAATGGCGAGCAATACTGCCTCAGTAAGAAACTGAGTCAGTATAACATACTTTTTTGCACCCAAAGCCTTTTCTATGCCGATGATATTGGTTCTCTCTTTAACGGAAACAAACATAATATTGGCAATTCCAAAACCTCCAATCAAAAGAGAGAAGCCGGCAATAATCCATCCTACTCTGTTAATAGCCGCAAAAACGGATTTAACCATATCCATAACCGTGGTCATCTTCATTGTAGAAAAATTATACTTGTCACTCGGACGTAATCTTCTATGCTGACGCATAAGCATTTTCAACTCACCCGTAAATTCATCAGCATCAACACCTTCCTTTGGTACTGCAATTATAGCAAGATCCTCCATGTCATCAAAACTTGCCATCATTTTTCCAAACTTAAACGGAATAAAAACAGCTTTATCGGTCTGCATCATATTCACAATACTATTCCCCTGCTTTTCAAAAACTCCAATAATAAGTGCACCGTAGCCATTAATCTTAATAAGCTTGCCTATTGGATTTTGCCCCGGATAAAGTTCCTGAGCAACTTCATATCCAATAATGGCAACCGTCTTCCCTTCATCCGCTTCCGCCTCTGTAAAAAACCTTCCGTCTTGCAAATCAACATTAACAATCTTCCTAAAATTGCCTACCGGACAAATTATATCTCCATTCTCAATAGAATTTCTGCCGTTCTTTAAAAGTCCTCTAAATCCGGCATTTAAGACTATAGCGTCTGCCTTCTTTGAATTCTCTTTTAAAAATTTGTAATCCTCATAAGTAATGGACGGGCGTCTCATATAATCCCACCATTTAAATTCACCCGTTGTATTCATTACAGAATTTCCCTGGTCATCTTCAGCTCCCATGCCCGGCCATTTGGAAATCTGAACAGCATTGCTGCCCAAACTTTCAAAACCTTTTCTCACATTACTTTGCAAAGCATCAATTGCGGTGAAAACCGCTACAATACAGAAAATACCAATACTAACTCCGAGCAGAGATAAAAAAGTGCGGAATTTATTCCCTTTAAGCTCATTATAAGCAAATATCATCCCTTCTTTAAGCAGCCTTAAGACCACTCTAGCTTTCTTAATAACATTTTGCTCCTTCATAATTCAACCTTCTCTTTGTTAATTTTTTTTCTCTAGTCCAAGCCTCTTTTTCATCTCCCTTAATGCATCAAAAGCATCCATCGGAGACATTGTATTTAAATCTAATGATTCTAATTTTTTCTTCAAGTCCACAAGCAGCGGATCATCCAGCTGGAAAAATGAGAGCTGCAAACCGTCATCCTCTTTTTTCTTGCGCTCTTTATTCTGTTCAGAATCAGCTTGTTCCTTTTCCATGGCCGTGAGCTTTTTCTGCGCTGCGTCAATTACAGCAGCTGGCATGCCCGCCATATTTGCAACATGTATTCCAAAACTGTGAGCAACGCCACCCGCACACAACTTTCTCAAAAATATAACTTTATCTCCCGCCTCTTTTACCGCAATATGATAATTTTTAACTCTTGGATACAACTTTTCAAGTTCATTAAGTTCATGATAGTGCGTTGCAAAGAGCGTCTTTGCCTTCATTCCGTTTTGATGGATGTATTCCACTATAGCCCAGGCAATTGACATCCCGTCAAAAGTACTGGTTCCGCGGCCTATTTCATCTAGCAGCACAAGGCTTCTCTGCGACAGGTTATGAAGTATTGTTGCCGTCTCTATCATCTCCACCATAAAAGTGGACTCGCCCTGTGAAATATTATCTGAGGCTCCAACTCTTGTAAATATCTTGTCAACCAAACCTATAGAAGCGCTCTTTGCCGGAACAAAAGAACCTGTCTGCGCCAGCAAAACAATTAAAGCCGTTTGCCTTAACAGCGCGCTCTTACCCGCCATATTAGGACCCGTCAAGATTATAATTTGTTGATTATCATTATCCAGTATCAGATCATTTGCTACGTATTTCTCCCCGGCCGGCATCATTGTTTCCAAAACGGGATGACGCCCCTGCTCAATTTCTATTTTATAGCCGTCATTAATTTGCGGCCTGCTATATTTATTCTCATCTGCAAGCTGAGCAAATCCCGCAAGACAATCTATTGCCGCTATTGCACTGCAAGTAACCTGAATAGAAGAAATTTCAGATTGAATCGCCTTAACCAGTTCTTGATAAATCCGTCCCTCTATTTCATAAATTCTGGACTCTGCTCCAAGAATTTTCTCTTCATATTCCTTCAGCTCCGGAGTAATATACCTTTCCGCGCTAACCAGCGTTTGCTTTCTAATCCATTCCTGCGGAACTTTATCTTTATATGTATTTCTTACCTCCAGATAATACCCAAAAACATTATTGTAACTTATTTTTAATGAGGATATTCCTGTCCTATCGCTCTCTCTTTTCTGCAAATCAATCAGGTACTCTTTGCTGTTGCGTGAAATATTTCTTAGCTCATCCAGTTCCTTGTTAACCCCGCTCGCAATTATGTCCCCCTTGCCAAGAATTGAAGCGGGATTCTCTGCCATATCAGTTGCAATGAGATTAGCAAGATATTTAAACTCTTTAAGGTCCCGATTGTATTGAGAAAGCGGAGAGACCAAATCTGAAATTGGTTTTATTTGGTCCAGTCCGCGTCTTAATTGAACTGTCTCTCTGGGTGAAATTTTTCCTGCGGCAGCACGTCCAAGAATTCTCTCCATATCTCCGATCTCCCCCAATTTCTTTTGGACATCAATTCTAATATCCTTGTGCTCAACAAAATATTGAACCGCATCATATCTTTTCTCTATCTCTTCAGATTCTTTAAGCGGCATCCCAATCCAAGAACGCAAAAGACGCGCCCCCATAGGAGAAGAGGTTTTATCCACAACGCTAATCAGAGAAACACCTCCCGCAGCAACCGTAGTAAATACCTCCAAGTTTCTAACAGTGAACTTATCCAGCCAAACAAAATTTTTCTCGTCTATTCTGGATACGGAATTTATTTGTGCAGCATCCGTTATATGATTTTGCTCCAGATAAAATAGCGCAGCACCGGCAGCAGTTTTTGCAAGGGTCAAACCGTCTATTCCAAAGCCCTTAAGCGCCTTATCTCCAAACTGTTTCTTTAATTTATCTTCACATGCTTCCGGGACAAAGGCCCAATCATCCATTGATGTAATATAGAAATCTTCTCCAAATTTTTTCTTGAAGCCCGCCTCGTATCCCTTCTGCAGAAGCATCTCCTTGGGTTTCATATCAGACAGCAGAACTTCCAGATAATCAAGTGTTCCCTGCGCCACCTTAAATGTTCCCGTGGAAACATCAACAAACGCAACGCCACCCTCATCTCCGGAAAAAAACATTGCACATAAAAAATTGTTCTCTTTTAAATCCAGCAGTTGCTCATTATAAGCCACCCCCGGCGTAACAAGCTCAGTGACACCTCTTTTAACAATGTTCTTTGCAAACTTTGGGTCTTCCAGCTGATCACAGACAGCAACTTTGTATCCCGCACGCACCAGCTTGGGAAGATAATTATCAATGGCGTGATGAGGAAAGCCGCACAATTCAACAGCTGTCGGGACCCCGTTAGAACGCTTTGTAAGTACAATTCCAAGCACCTTGCTGGTGGTTACGGCATCATCCCCGTATGACTCATAAAAATCCCCCACACGCATAAGCATCAAGGCCTCAGGGTACTGAGCCTTAAACTTGTAATATTGCTTCATCAGCGGCGTGTCTAAATTCCTCTCTGCCATAGCAACGCAAAATTAGCATAATAAATCAAAAGGAACGAGCAATCCCGTCAAATTCCTATCTTTGTAGATATTGCAGCAATATTTAAATAAGTGGCTTAAAACAATGAAAATTTTTAAAAATTTAATCTCGACAGTTTTACTTTTTGCTCTGGTGTTAACCGGCGGGAGCATCTCTGCCAAAAAAGTTACAGTCTCTTCTCAGACTAAAAAAGACATCAATGCAGACATAGCGCAGATAATGAAAGAGTTCAACACTGTCGGACTTGGCGTTGCCGTTGTCAGAAACGGTCAAATTGTTTATGCAAATTCTTGGGGATACAAAAATTTAGAGAACAAAACGCCATTAAAAAATGATGATATCTTTAGAATAGCGTCTATCTCTAAATCATTCACTTCTACCGCAATAATGCAATTGGTGGAGCAAGGAAAAATCTCCCTTGATGAAGATGTATCTGATTTAATAGGATTTAAAGTCAGAAATCCAAAATATCCCGATGTAAAAATTACCGTAAAAATGTTGCTGTCACATACTTCCAGTTTAAATGACAGCGAGGGATATTTTACAATAGATGTTATAGACCCTTCTAAATCAAAGACTTATTATAAGGCATACAATGATTACAAACCCGGAACCGGATATGAATACGCCAACCTTGGATATAATACTTTGGGAACTATTTTGGAGAGAGTAAGCGGGGAAAGATTTGACCGGTATATTGTTAACCACATTCTTAAACCGCTTAATGTTTACGGCGGTTATTGGGTTGCAAGCTTGGACAAGAGCAAATTTGTCAATTTGTACAATTGGAATAACGATACCAAAAAATATGACGTCAGACCGGAGGCTTATGACCCGCGGACTGAACAAATTGCCAATTATCAAATGGGGCGCTCTACGGCCGTTTTCTCCCCTACTGGCGGAATGAAGCTTTCACCTACCGGACTTGCAACCGTTATGATGATGCACATGGGGCTTGGAACTTACAACGGCAAAAAAATCATAAGCAAGGAGAGTGCTGAAATGATGCAATCTGCACAATTTGGTCCCGATGATGAATATGATCATTATGGCTTTGCATTAAGGAGAGGATATGAATTGCTGGACGGTTATGAAATGATTGGGCATGTGGGTGAAGCATACGGCGTCCACACTTCTATGTTTTGGAACAGCGACCGCACATTTGGTTTTGTTGTGATGACAAACGGAAATCAGGAAAAGTGGGAAAGAGGTTTTATGGCCATCCATCGCAGAGTAGATAAATGCCTGTACAACAGATTAATCAAAAACACATCTGCAGATACGCGCAAGGCGGAGATAGAAAAAATGGAAAATCATGATGCCACAATAAACAGGCAGATTGATAGCATTATGAAGGTTAATGAAGCGGTCGGACTGGGCGTTGCGGTTGTTAAGGACGGACGCATAATTTACAGAAACACATGGGGATACAAAAATTTGGAAAACAAGACTCCGCTTGCTGAAGATGATTTATTCAGGATTGCCTCCATTTCAAAATCTTTCACCGCCACATCCATAATGCAGCTTGTTGAACAGGGTAAATTGAGTTTGGATACGGATGTATCTGATTTGGTTGGCTTTAAGGTGCGAAATCCAAAATATCCCGATGTTAAAATTACTTTGTACATGCTGCTTTCTCATTCATCCAGTTTGAACGACAGTCAGGGATATTTTACACTTGATGTTATAAATCCCAAAAAATCAAAAGATTACGCAAAAGCTTACAATGACTATTGCCCGGGAACTAAATATGAATACTGCAATTTAGGTTATAATACGCTAGGAACTATTTTGGAAAGAACAAGCGGCGAGAGATTTGATCAATATGTTGTACACCACGTACTTAATCCATTATTTGTTTACGGCGGGTACTGGGTTGCAAGCCTGGACTCATCTAAATTTGTAACGCTTTATGATAAAAATGAGAAGACCGGGAAATATGAGCCTCAGCCGGAAGCTTATGACCCAAGAACAGAGCAAATAGCTAATTATCAGATGGGTTATTCTACTCCTGTATTTTCTCCAACAGGCGGAATGAAGCTTTCACCAACGGGATTGGCAACGGTTATGATGATGCACATGGGACTTGGCAAGTATATGGATATGAGGATAATAAAACCGGAAAGCGCGCTTCTTATGCAAAGCAGACTGGTTGGTCCTACAGACGAGGGAGATGATTATGGATTTGCAATCAGAACGTCAAAACAGTTGCTGGACGGCAAAACAATGATAGGTCATACGGGAAGCGCTTACGGGGTTTTCACGTCCATGTTCTGGAACAGAGAGCGCACATTTGGAATTGTTGTAATGACAAACGGATGTAATGGGAGAATGGACCATCATTTTATGTCAATACATCGCGATGTTGATAAATGTCTATATGACAATTTAATAAAAGGAACTGAGGCTGACAGATAAATAAAATCAGTATTCACATCACGACGGGTTAGCAACAGATGAAGAAGGTATTGGTTATAACGTATTATTGGCCTCCGGCGGGAGGAAGCGGAGTTCAGCGATGGTTGAAGTTTGCAAAATATCTTCCGCAATTTGGATGGCAGCCTGTTATTTATACACCGCTGAATCCGGAAGTTAATTCGGAGGATGCTTCTCTTGCAAAGGACATAGCTCCTGATATTAAAGTTATAAAACGCAAGATTCTAGAACCTTACGCCATCTATAAAATACTGTCGGGAAAAAAGAAAAATACAAAGATTCAGGCAAATGCCGTAGATCAGAACAATTCCGGTGGTATTTCCGTTTTCATAAGAGGAAATTTTTTTATTCCGGATCCAAGAATATGGTGGGTTAAACCGTCCGTAAAATTTTTAAAAAAATATTTGACAAAGAACCATGTCGATGCTATTATAAGTACGGGGCCTCCTCAGTCTATGCATCTGATTGCAAGAAAATTGCATGCAGAATTAGACATTCCGTGGATTGCCGATTTCAGAGATCCTTGGACAAAAATCTTTTATTTTAAACATCTGAATCTTACAAAGTTCGCCCGCAAGAAACATGAGAAGTTGGAGCAAGGAGTTATTGATGAAGCTGATAGGGTTGTTGTTGTCTCTCCTCAGATGAAGGAAGATTTCGGCTCAATGACCAAAACTCCCATATCTTTAATAACCAATGGTTTTGATCCGGATGATTTTAAGAGCAACAATCAAGGTAAGGCGGAAAAAGAAGTTGCTTTAAAAATTGACGCGTTCACAAAGAATAAATTTACTATTGTGCAGACCGGACTTCTTACGGATGCCGCCAATCCGGATTTGTTTTGGAGAGAGCTTGGAGCAAAAGCGGTGGAAGAGAGCGATTTTAAAAAGGATTTTTTGTTTGTAACAATGGGACAGATGGATGCTTCCGTTACCAGAGAAATAGAGGAAGTAAATCTCACGGGAAACGTAAAAAACCTTGGTTATACTCCTCATTCAGAGGCTATTGCGTGGCAGAAAAGAGCGGATTTACTGCTCCTACCTCTAAGAAAAGAGAAAGAGGCAAAAGCAATTCTGACCGGAAAGTTTTTTGAATACCTTGCAAGCGGTTCTAAGATTCTTGCTTTTGGCCCGCGCAACAGTAATCTTGGAGACGCAATGCGTGAAACACAGTGCGGTACAATTTGCGAATATGAAAACGGCGGCGGCATAAGAAAAGCGATTGATGCCGCTTATGAAGAATTTAAAAAAACTACGGCGGCAAACAGCGGTTCAACGGAAATAAATTCACCCGCAAAGAGCATCTCTCCCGCAGCGCAACAATATGCCAGACCCGTTCTGGCCGGGCAATTTGCAGAACTCTTAAATGAATTAAAAAAATAAAATATATGTCAGAGTTAAAAACACAAAGTTGGTTTAAAAAATTATTGCCGTACATTCTGGCAATTCTTGCCTTTATAATCATAGGATATTCTTATGCTCCTTACACATTACAGGGGAAAGTTGTAAATCAATCAGATATATCAAGCTGGAATGGAATGGCAAATGAGATTGTGACATGGAATGACGCCCATCCCGGAGATAGAACTTTGTGGACAAACTCTATGTTTTCCGGCATGCCGGCAACTACTATTTCTGTTAAATATCACGGAGATTTCACCCAATATATTTATGATTTGCTTTTCATTGGACAGCGACCCGCAAGTTATTTAATTATCTGTATGATAGGAGCTTTCTTGATGTTCCTGGCCTTTGGAGTCAACATATGGCTTGCAATATTGGGGGCAATTGCAATGGCATTTTGTTCCTACAACATGCAAATAATTCAAGTCGGGCATAACTCAAAAATGATAGCAATTGCATTTATGCCTTGGGTTATAGCTTCTCTTGTTTACGCCTATAAGAGGAACTGGCTGTGGGGTGCTATTTTCTTTGCCTTCGCTTTAAGTTTCCAAATAAAAGCCAATCATCCCCAAATAACTTATTACCTGGCAATCATCGTATTAGGATTTGTCATCTGGCAGCTTTGCGATGCCTTGAAAGGCAAAACATTTCCAAAATTTTTTAAGATTTCACTTGCCGTTTTAATAGCCGGCTTGCTTGGAATTGCAACAAACATAAATCATTTGTGGCCTACTTATGAGTATGCAAAACATACAATGAGAGGGGGAACGGAACTTACACAAAACACCCCTGCCGGACTGACTAAATCTGTCGGTGGGAACAAGAGCAGAAACGGCTTGGATTTGGAGTATGCAACACAATGGTCCTATGGAATAAATGAAACGCCAAACTTATTTATTCCCAACTTTAACGGCGGTTCATCTGCCGGCGCATTATCGGAAAAATCAGAGACTTATAAAATAATCTCTCAAAATTATCAAGGTGCGGATAAGGCGATTCAGCAGATGCCCACATACTGGGGTCCTCAATCTTTTACGGCGGGGCCGATGTACATGGGAGCTATTTGTATATTCCTGTTTTTGCTTGGTTTTTTTGTTCTTAAAGGAGGCCTGAAATGGTGGGTTGGATGCGTTACCCTTTTAGCGCTGATGCTTTCATGGGGCTCTCATTTTATGGGACTTACAGAATTATTCTTTAACTATGCCCCACTTTATAATAAGTTCAGAACGGTCTCAATGATACTTGTCATCTTGCAGGTAATGATCCCCATACTTGCCGTACTTGCTGTAAATGAGATGATTAACGGGAACATTAAAAAAGAGGAGGCCAAAAAAGCAATGTGGTGGGCGCTTGGAATTACGGGCGGCTTTGCATTGCTGTTTGCCGTATTCCCTTCTCTTGCAGGCAGTTTTACCGGCCAATCAGATTCACAGCTGCCTAAAGAAATTGCCGCTTCTTTAGCTCTGGACAGAATCTCTCTATTGAGAGCAGATGCCTTCCGCTCTTTGATTTTTGTTCTGCTTGCAGCAGCAACGCTATGGTACGGATTTACTAAAAAATTAAAACCGATACATGCTACAATTATCCTTATTGTTCTGGTAATCTTTGATATGTGGAACATAGACAAGAGATATTTGAGCAGCAGTGATTTTGTAAGCAAACAGGAATTTACAAGCGTGCTTAACAAACGCCCCGTAGATGAAATGATATTAAATGACAAGACACCCGATTATAGAGTTCTGGACCTGTCCGTTGACCCTTTCAATAATGCATATACAAGTTACTGGCATAAAACAATTGGAGGTTATTCTCCTGCAAAATTGCAGCGTTATCAAGATTTGATTGAACATGACATTATGCCTGAGATTCAAGCTGTTGCAAAAGAACTTGACAGCGCCAAAACAATAACGGAAGCAAATGCCGCAATAACTTATCATCCTGTATTAAGCATGCTAAATACAAGATATATAATACTGAACGCTAAAACACCTCCGCTGGTAAATAGCTATGCATTAGGAAATTGCTGGTTTGTTAATAATGTTGTACCGGCGCGGGATGCAAATGACGAGATGGGCAAACTGCAGTCAATTGACCCACATAAAACTGCCGTTGTTTCAAAAGATTTCCTGGAAAAAGATGTACAACTTAAACAATTCTCAGCCGCTTCAAAAGATACCGCTGCAGATTTCTCATCTATAGCATTAACATCTTACGCTCCAAACAAATTGATTTATCATTATACTGCAAAGAGTCCAAAGGTTGCGTTATTCAGCGAGGTTTACTACAACCCCGGATGGACGGCAACATTAAAGAACCAGTCGGGAGAAAAAGAGTTAAACATTTTCCGCGCCAACTGGATTTTAAGAGGTCTGGTTCTTCCTGCAGGCGAGGGAGATATAACGTTTTTCTTTGAACCTAAGAGCTTCACAAAAGGCGAGCTTTATTCAGAAATTGCAAGTGGTATTTTAATCCTTCTTTTGATTGGCGGCATTGTTTACAGTGTTATAAAGAGGAGAAAATTACAGCCCGTTGCCGATTAAATCAGACCGTTAATCATAATC
>DAONEN010000006.1:0-27680 GCA_035403105.1 Candidatus Egerieousia sp.
CTTAAATTGATTGACCCTTCTCTGGTTTCCGGCAGATGTCTTGAGTGTATTCTATATCACCTTATTGCAGAAAAACTTGATGTCCCAACTCACACAAAGGCAATTGATTGTGCTGCATCATGGGGGCTCCCCACGTCCGAATATGCAAAAGAATGCTCTAATATAGAAGAAGTTACAGAGTACGTTCAAAGCTGGGACAGCAAGAGAAAAACTTTGCCGTTCCCGACAGATGGCATGGTTGTTAAAGTTAATCAGTTTGCTTTGCAAAAAGGACTTGGGTATACAGCAAAGATTCCAAGGTGGGCGGTGGCCTATAAATTTAAGCCCGAGCAGGCTCTAACACAACTGATATCTATTGATTATCAGGTTGGAAGAACAGGGGCTGTGACTCCGGTTGCAAATCTGGAACCGGTGCAATTGAGCGGAACCGTTGTCAAGCGCGCCACTTTGCATAACGCAGACCAGATGAAACTCCTTGATATTCATTATAGTGACTACGTATACGTAGAAAAGGGAGGAGAAATTATTCCAAAAATAACCGGTATAGAACTCTCAAAACGAGCAGTTAACGCACAACCGGCTATATTTCCTTCCGTATGTCCTGTGTGCAGAACAGCTCTGGTGAGAGATGAAGATGAAGCCAAATTTTTCTGCCCCAATTCAGACAATTGCACCCCGCAGATAGAGGGTAAATTCATACATTTTATTGGACGCAAAGCATTAAATATCAATGCAGGTGAAGCCACTATTCATCAGCTGTTTACAAAGGGATATATCAAAGAATTGGAGGACTTGTACAATTTGACTGATTTGCAGCTATTATCCTTAGACAAATGGAAAGAAAAATCTGTCGCGAACTTTAAAACATCACTTGAAAGGAGCAAAAACGTTCCTTTTGGGAAAGTATTATTTGGCCTGGGAATAAGATTCATTGGGGAGACAACGGCAAAAAGTCTGGCAGCAAGATTTAGAAGCATTGAGGGTCTTAAAAACGCTACAAGAGAAGAACTGCTTGAAACAGATGACGTTGGAGAAGCGCTTGCAGATTCCATCATAGGATATTTTAAAGAGCCTAGACATCTGAATACAATAGAAAAGCTTAAAGAGGCAGGATTGCAATTTAAAATTGGAGCATCTGATATTAAACTTATTTCCAACGTATTGCAGGGAAAAACAGTTATGATTACCGGCAACTATTCTGTTCCAAGGGAGACCATGAAACAGTACATAGAAGCACACGGAGGGAAGGTTGGCAGCTCAGTGACGGGAAATACTTCCTATCTTGTTGCGGGTGAAAAAGCCGGGGATGCAAAACTGAAAAAGGCTGAGAAACTTGGAATTCCTGTTATTTCAGAGGAGGATTTTTATAAAATTGCAGCACCGTATGAGGGAACTAAAACAGAAAAACCAAATGGGAAAGATGAAAAAGATGAGACGTTATTTTAATGACAAGTCAGATGTTGTCTCAAATATATCTTAATAGAAGCGAGTAAATAGAATAAATATAAATTTTAAATAAACATGAAAATCGTAAATATAACAGAACGAATCAGTTACATTGGAGTTAATGACAGAAAAACGTCCCTTTTTGAGAATAATTGGTCTCTTCCGCACGGAATGGCATACAATTCTTATTTGATAAATGACGATAAAACGGTTCTTGTTGATACTGTTAAATACGGTTCTGATAATGAATATATTGCAAAAATAAAAAAAGTGCTTGGGGGTAAACTGTTAGATTACATTGCTGTAAATCATATGGAACCGGACCATGCAGGAATGATTGGAGTGATAATGAACATGTATCCGAATTGCAAAATCATTGGCAATGCGCAGACTAAGAAGATGATAAATGATTACTTTGGAATTGGCGAGGATAGATTTAAAATGGTTGCCGACGGTGAGGAACTTCCTATAGGTCAGAGCACTCTAAAGTTTATATATATTCCTTGGGTTCACTGGCCTGAGACGATGGTCACGTATGATGTTAAGGATCAGGTAATTTTCACCTGCGATGCTTTTGGCGGATACGGCGCTTTGGACGGCGGAATTTTTGACAGCGATTATGACTGGGATAAGGTATATCTTGATGATATGCGCAGGTATTATTCAAACATTGTATGCAAGTACAGTACAATGGTTTTGAAGGCATTGGCCAAATTAAATAACGTCCCTATAAATGTAATTGCGCCTTCTCACGGAGTTATATGGAAGGAAAAACCTATGAAGGTTGTTGGTTTGTTTAAAGACTGGGCGGAGTTTAAAGCTGAAGAAGGCGTTGTAATTGCTTTTGCTACAATGTACGGACACACAGAGACTTTGGCAGATATGATAGGTCAGAAACTTTGCGATGCAGGAGTGAAAAATATCATTACATACAATGTGTCTAACACAAATATATCCTTTATACTTAGCGATATACAGAAATACAAAGGATATATTCTTGGCACATGCGCATACAACGGAGTAATGCATCCGGCAATGCACCACTTATGCAATGAAATACAAATTACAGCTCAGAAAAATAAAGTGGTTGGATTGTTTGGCACATCATCATGGAACGGCGCAGGCGTAAGAGATTTGAAGAAATTTGCAGAGGGGAACAAGATAGCGCTGGTAGAACCTGCCGTTGAAACATTTGGAGATCCGACACCGGAAAAAGTTGAATCCCAGATTGATGCATTTGTAAAGGCATACTCAGCCGCACTAAAATAACAACATGTTATTAAATACTCAAGAGTATTGTTAATTAGTACAAAGTAATTTTTGACATATGGAAATTAAAATTGGAATGTCTCGCAAGAGCGAGAAAGTTGTAACGGATAAAGACACTGCGGCAGCGTATAAGACTGGAGGACAGGAGGTTTTCTCTACTCCGGCTATGATTGCTCTTATGGAGGAGTCTGCGTTTTTGCTGCTGAAGGAGTCTCCTCTTGGACTGGATAGTGTTGGTACTGAAATGAATATAAAGCATACCAGAGCATGCGGAGTTGGAGCTAAAGTTTATTCCATTGCAAGGGTCGAAAAAGTTGACGGAAACAAAGTTGTGTTTTCCGTCTCCGCCGGAGATGAGAAAGGAGAAATAGGAGGCGGCGCACATACAAGGTATATTATTGACCCAGTGAGATTTATGAAAAAAATTAATGGACAGTAAAATATAATAACAGCAAAAACTGTCGGGATAAAAAGTGCTAAAGAATAATTTATATAGAGCAACAAAGAGAAGAAAAAGCACCTTCAAAGGCTTCTTTAAGGAGATTGGTCAAGTATTCAAGGAAAGATCGGCCGCTCTTCAAAGAAGCTACAAGAGTTTTATGCAATTTATCACAGTTGATATCTGGAACCTGAATATCAAGGATGTAAGCGGCATAAAGAAACGTTTTTACAGGCATGTCAAGGTCGTATTGGTAACTATAAAAAATCTAGGCAAGGTAAGGCTTGGGCTTTACTCCGTCTCTTTAAGTTTCTTTTCTGTGATGGCACTGGTGCCGTTTGTTGCGGTAGCGTTCTTTATCACAGGTGGTTTTGGCATGGAGAAGCATCTGGAATATGTTATTTATCAAACATTTGTAGGTGACACAAAAATTGTGGACATGCTGCTGAACTTTGCAAATAATATTATAAAGAGCGGGCAAAACGGAATATTCGGTGGAATAAGCTTCTTGTTTTTTGTGTGGACAATAATCTGGCTTATCTTTAACATACAGAGAGATTTTAATGATATATGGGAAGTAAAGAAGTCTCGCTCGTTTGCAAGAAACATGTTGTATTATATTGGTTTCCTGATAATTTCTCCATTTTTGATTATTCTGTTTTTGAGTGTCGTGGTATTCCTTAACAATGCGCTTGGAAATTATGGGGTTAAAATATGGCACTTCAAAACCATCAGTGCGTTTATGCAATGGCTGGCATACTATGTTACAAGCGTCCTGGCATTTACAATTGTCAATAAATATATTCCAAACGTAAAAGTCAGTTTCCGCGCCGCTTTTAATTCATCGATTATTACAGCTTTGGCATTTGTCATTGTTCAGTTTTTATACACCGGTACTCAGTTGATGGTCACAAGATTAAATGCAGTTTACGGAGCATTTGCAGCATTCCCGCTGTTTCTTGTATGGCTAAATGTGAGCTGGACAATTGTTTTGATTGGAGCTGAAATTGCTCATGCTTTTGAGAATGTAGAATTGGGTTACGATAAAGATAAAACAAATAGTGCAGCCACAATAGAAAATAAAACCAATTAGGATGTCTGAATTTACAAAAGAAGATAATGCCCTTATACAGAGAGAGTTTGAGTCTCTGAGACTTGCCGCTTTAAAACGCTGCGCAAATCAGGATGAATATGAAGGAGTTATAAAGGCTTTTGAGTTTGCCAATGAGGCGCACAAGGGTGTGAGGCGGCGTTCCGGTGAACCGTATATTATTCACCCTATTGCAGTTGCAAAGATTGTTGTACAAGAGATTGGACTTGGATATAAATCCATCGTGACCGCGCTCTTGCATGATATTGTTGAGGACACAGAATATACGCTGGAGGATATAGAACGTCTGTTTGGCCCAAAGATAGCATCTCTTGTGGATGGTCTTACAAAAATAAAATCTGCAATGGACTACAAACATTCTCAGAGTGAGGATGGTACGGAAGAAGAGGGTTCAATTTATGATGACTTTGGAATGCAGCAAAAATCTTTGCAGGCGGAAAACTTCAAGAGAATTTTGCTCACGCTGAATGATGATGTAAGAGTAATACTTATTAAGCTCGCCGATAGATTGCATAATCTGAGGACAATAGATTCCATGCCCGAGAGGAAGAAAGACAAAATTCTGAGCGAGACAATGTACATTTTCATACCTCTTGCTCACAGGCTTGGACTTTACAGCATCAAATCAGAAATGGAGAACATCTGGCTTAAGTACAGACAGCCGGATGAATATGACAAGATTAATAAGAAACTGGCGGAATTTACTGAGGAAAAGGGAGTTGCAATTGACAACTTTATTGAACCGATCTCCAAAATTCTTAAGAAAGCGGGATATAAATTTACCATAACCAAGAGGATTAAAACCCCCTACTCCATTTGGAGAAAAATGCAAACCAAGGGAGTTCCGTTTGATGAGATTTTTGATCTATTTGCAGTAAGAATAATTTTTGAACCAAAGAAAGGAAGTTCTGAGAGAAAACAGTGCTGGGATATATACTCTTTGATTTCAGAAGATTATGTATCTAATACAGACAGAATCAGAGATTGGGTAAGTACACCAAAATCAAATGGTTATGAGGCTCTGCACTGTACGCTTATGAGCCAGCAGGGCGGATGGATTGAAGTTCAGATAAGAACAGTAAGAATGGATGCCGTTGCAGAAAAGGGAGTAGCCGCTCATTGGAGTTATAAAGGCGACAAGTTTTCCGGCAATGAAGAGAAGGATATGGACAACTGGTTGAATATGGTAAGAGAAGTCCTTGAAAATCCGGATGTTAACGCTCTTGACTTTTTGGACCATTTTCATGCAGGTCTGCTTTCCAAAGAAATTTATGTCTTTACTCCACAGGGAGAATCTAAGAGGCTTCCAAAAGGGGCTACAGCATTAGACTTTGCGTATTACATTCACTCACAAGTTGGTAACAAAGCACTTGCGGCAAAAGTAAATCTTAAATTAGTTCCTATTTCCTATGTGCTGCAGAACGGAGACCAGGTAGAAATTATTACCGCAGCATCTCAAAAGCCACAAAGAGAATGGCTGGATTTTGCAAAGACTACAAAGGCTAGAACACTCATCTATGACACTCTTAAATCTGACACAAAGAATGCCATCAAAAACGGACAAGAGACTCTGGACAAGGCACTTGCACAATTAGGTATCAAGCAGCAGGCAAGGGCTATTAAAAAACTTATAGATGAATATCATCTTAATAACAAGGATGAACTGTACAGCAAAATTGGAGCCGGACTTATAGACTTAAAAAATCTGGATGATATCTTAAGGAGAAACAGGGAGAACAAGTTTGTCAGATATTGGAACTTGCAATTTGACGAGGTTGAAAAGCAAGAGAAAGCAGAAAGCGCGGAAGAACAAGATGCAGATGCTGAAAAAAGCATAGAAATTGACAAGAGAAAAGATTATCTTTTAAAAGAGAATCCGGATGATAAAACGCTCTCTTACAAGGTGGCCGACTGTTGCAATCCCATTCCCGGAGATCCAATCATAGGCTTTTTAAATGAGCATAATGAAGTTGTAATCCATAAAAAAGTTTGTCCTGTTGCAATGGCGCTTGCCACAAAAGAGGGTGGTAAAATTATCAATGCAAAATGGACAAAGCACACTATATTGTCTTTCCTTGCAAGAGTGGAAATTAGAGGAATTGACAGAATGGGAATTGTAGCTGACATCACCAAGTATATCACCAATGTGCTGTCGGTGAATATCAGAAAGATATTTTTTGAAACTCACGACGGTGTATTTGAAGGGTATATAGACCTTTACGTGCATGATACGGGAGACTTGGAAGTGCTGTTGCAAAGAATAAGAGATATAAAAGGAATTGATACTGTAACAAGAGTTGACGTTAAAGAGTAATTCGGCGGTCAGCTCTGACAAAAGAAGGGAATATGAAATTTGAGGTTTTAAGAAAGATTGGAAAAGTTTTAAAGGCAGTCATTCCGATTGCCGCCGTGCTAGTATATTGTCTTCATACAGAAGGATGTGCAAATACCACACAAGGCCCTACGGGGGGACCTAAGGATACCCTTCCGCCCGTAATAGTTGGAAGAATACCGGATACGGCGCTAACAAATTTTCCTATTTCCAAAGGAAAAATTCTTATTAATTTCAATGAGTATGTACAGCTAAAAGACGCTAATAATGAGGTTATTTTCTCCCCTCCCCTTAAGAAGCGTCCAACTATAAAAATCAAAAAGAAAGGAGTAATGGTTTTTTTTCCGGACAGTCTTAAGGCTAATCAGACCTATACAATAAACTTTGGCAGCACCATACTGGACGTAAATGAGAACATTCCTTTTCCAAATTACGTATACACATTCTCCACGGGCAAATCCATTGATTCCCTCATAATAAGCGGGACTGTAATGGATTATGAGACTCTGCTTCCTCAAAAAGGAATCACAATAGGAGCTTATGTAAATCCCAAGGACTCATCAGTTATGAAGGAGATGCCTATTGCAATGGCCAGAACTGATGAATGGGGATACTTCTGCCTGCGCGGTTTAAAGAGAATGCCTTATACGATATATGCCTATAAAGACGCCAATAACAATAGCTTATATGATGCCGGTTCTGAACTTGTTGGATTCTGCGATAGTACAATTACGCCAAAGCTTGCTGCAAGGAAAGGAATGCCTCAAATAGCGCAAATGAAAATGAAAGATACGCTCAGATGTTTAAACAGACCAAGTGAAACAGACATATATTTATTTAAAGAAATATCTAAGAATCAGTACATTTCACACTACGGCAGAACTGCCGAAAGGGCCGGCTTTGTAAAATTTAATGCAGAAAAAGCCCAAATAGACTCCTTCTCTATTAAGGGCATTTACAACGATAAACTAATAAAACAATTTAACGTAACGGAAGACTCCCTTTGTTTCTGGATTAACGACAGAAGGAGAATGACAGATACTCTATCGCTGAGGATAAACTATTATAAGACAGATACTTTAGGCCAGCTAAAACCAACAGGTGAGACTCTTAAGCTTGCGTTGGTTAAAGAGAAGAAAAAGACAGACGCAAATAAAAACAGATACGGTTCAGATACCTTTAGGACTGACGGAAAAAATAAAAACGGTAATAGTCAGAACAACAAACGTGGTCAAAATTCACAGAAGGGCAACAAGAATGCATTGGGACAACAGAAAGAGGAGAGAAAAGATTTGCTTAATATGACAATGGATGTAAAACCGGAAACGGTTGAAAATGAAGGTTATTCATTCACCTTCCCGGCGCCGCTGATTAAAAGCGACATCAACAAAATAAGGTTTACCAGTACAACCCCAAGGAAAATAACAACAGCTGCAAAGTTCACATTCACAAAAGATTCCACAAATATATTGCACTATACATTACAAGCGGAAGGACCGTACAAAGTTGGAAATGATTATGAAATCACTATTCCAAAAGGAATATTCATGGACATCAACGGCTTTACAAATGACTCTACCGGCAAAAAAATAACACTCCCGACAGATGATAAATTAAGCTCTATCACTTTGGAAATCAAGAATACACACGGAGGAAAATATCTGGTGGAAATGGTAAATGAAAAAAGAGATAAAGTGTATCAGAAATATACAATCCATTCAGATTGCAGTCTGCTATTCCCATATCTTAAGACGGGCAATTACTCCTTTAGAATAACAGAAGACAAAAACGGAAACGGACGTCTGGATATAGGTTCAATCTTGGAAAAGAAAGAGCCGGAAAAAGCGAGATTGTTCAAACTATCTGATGGCAAGTCTATTATAAAGGTTAAAGAGAGTACAGATTTGACTCAGGAAGTTAATCTGGATACAGTTTTTAAGAAGTGATTTTTTAGATTAAGTCAGAAACAGATTATTAACACTAATTAGAAAATGATGTCATTAAAAAATATTCTTTCCAAACAGACACTTATAACACTGACTGCAATTGCATTAGTAGCACTGACTGCAATTTCCGCAAACGCGCAAGTGAAAGTTGTTGATACTACGGATATTATGAAAGAATTTGATGAAAACTCCTTCAGAGATGCTTCACCTGTGAGAAAAGTTAAAGACAGCTCAAGCCTGTTTCAGCATTTAATTGGAGTAAAAGCCGGATACTCTCTTAATGACGTTTCATTTAGCCAGGCAATTGATCACAAGGCTCTTACATCTGCAAAAAACTTTGGTATCTACTATATATACTACCATTCGTTGTGGAACTCCATCCCCCTGTTTGGCATTGAGACCGGATTACAATACACAGAAAAAGGCTATAAATCAATGAAGTATACAGAGCCGGATACCGTCAAAAACAGAAAGGCAACAACGGGAAAAGAGAGATACCAATGCATAGAAATACCGTTTGTTTCACAATTCAGAGTAGATTTCTGGAAGATGAGACTTCTGGCAAATGTCGGAGCGTTCGGTTCATACACCACTTCTACCTCTTTTACCTCTAATGTTCCCGACAGCATCTCAACTACATATAGAAAATTTGGATACGGATTTATAATTGGAGGAGGTGTTGCACTAATATTCAATCCTGTAGAGATACACTTTGAAGTCAACTACAAATACTCTTTAAATAACTTATTTGACCAAAAAGCATTCTACACAGACACGTGGGTATCTACCAATCCAACCCAGCTTGTTTTCTCCGTTGGGCTGTTCTACAGGATAGGAAAACCGTACGGAAGCAGAGATTACTCCGTAAAGAAAACAAAGCGCGCACCGACAATTGAGCTTGCACCCGCAAAAAAATAAATAGTTCAATACACCACAATACTGAACTTATACCAGCAAAAAATTATATCATGAATAAATTGAGTGTAAAAATTAAGGATATAGTAATTGGCGGCAACTCCCCTATTGTTGTACAGACAATGTGTAATACTCATACTCAGGACATTGAGGCTTCTGTTGCACAGTGTAAAGACATGGCTGCAGCCGGAGCTCAAATGATAAGACTAACTACTCAGGGCTTAGATGAAGTTAAAGCTCTGCAGGTTATAAAAGAACAACTTCATGCTGCAGGCATTCACATTCCGCTGATTGCTGATGTACACTTCAATTCTGATGTTGCACTTGCAGCAGCAAAGGTTGCTGATAAGGTGAGAATTAACCCCGGGAATTTTGCGCAGGTGCATAAAGATGCTGAAGTTCAGTTCAAAAAATTTCTGGAAATATGTAAAGAAAATAATACCGCGGTACGCATTGGGCTTAATCATGGCTCTCTTGGAGAAGAGATTGTAAACAAATACGGAAATACTCCCCTTGGGATGAAGGAAGCCGTAATGCAGTGGCTTTCAATGTGTAAAGAGAATGAGTTTTACAATGTAGTTGTTTCACTAAAGGCCAGCAATACTGTTGTAATGACAGAAGCCTACAGACTTTTACATAAAGCCATGCAAGAAGACGGCATGTTGTTTCCTCTGCATCTTGGAGTTACAGAGGCCGGAAACGGAGATCAAGGAAGGATAAAATCTGCCGTTGGAATTGGAGCGCTTCTAAAAGACGGCATCGGTGATACTATAAGAGTCTCATTAACAGAGAATCCCGTAAATGAGATTTATGCCGGACATACAATAGCAAATTTCTTTGAAAGCGGAGAAAATGAAATTATGCTGGATAGCGTAATGGCCCAAATCCGCAGCGGCTTATCAAAGCCAGAAGCCATAATTTCCGTAAACCCGGCTACATACAGTTACAACAGCACTAACGCCACCACTAGCACTACCAGCAACAACAACGGCATAAACATTAATGATTATTTAAGGAACGCTTGGAATGAATTTATTATCAAGGCATCATGTTTATTTGGTCCGCTTTTGCTAGATAAACAAATTGATGATTTTGACGCAGTTCCCAATTTTTCCCATGTACACAATCATAACCAAGAATGCGAACACGCAAATGAACATAGCCATGACAATGAATGTGATGATGCTGAAGGAAAGATATCTGTCGAGATGAAAAAAATATTCTCAGCTGACAGACTTGCAGAATTCAAAAAGAATTTAATGCAGGCGGCACGTCGCAAATTCACTCATCCAGAGTACATTGCCTGCCCTGGCTGTGGACGCACCCAATACAATCTAGAGCAGACATTCAATGAGGTTAAACGCAGAACAGCACACTTGAAAGGGTTGAAAATTGCTGTGATGGGCTGCATTGTAAACGGACCCGGCGAGATGGCGGACGCGGACTACGGCTACGTTGGACAGGGCGGACACAAAGTGACTATATACAAAGGCAAAACGCCTGTACTTAAGTCTGTTCCGGAAGACCAGGCCATAGATGCTCTGATTAAAATTATCTCTGAATCCTAATAAACAGTTCAACGTACATCTCAGAATGAAACGCTCTTAGCACAACTATCTTAAAATTTTTACAAGCTAAGCAGCACAGCAAGCAAAACCGGAACGGCAACGTTAAAGACTAATCCTGAATAGATTGCAACGGGGAACATTGCATTGCCGTCATTCTTAAGCATGATTGGAAGTGTTGTGTCTGTGATTGTCGCACCTCCGGCAGAGGTAATGGCGTACTTGCCAAAGTATTTGTGAATCAGCGGTCCGCAAAGAATTGTAATGAATTCTCTCAACAGGTTTGCAAGCAGTGCAATAGAACCCATTTCAGCGCCCCATGCCCCACTTACCATAATGCCTGTCAATGAGTAATATCCTAGACCAGAGTTAATTGTTATTGCGTTCAAAAAAGAAAAATGTCTTGCGCCCGCAGCAACAGCACCGTCAACACTCCCAGCAACACCGGCAGAACCAACAACAGCCGCCCCGGCACCGCTAACACCTAAGTGGCATAAATATATGATTGCAAACGCAATAGCAGAACCTATCAGCATACCGCCGTAAGTAATAACTGGAGTAAACAATACCCTTGCCCTCAAATGCCTGACAGTTGAAAAAATAGTATCGTCAATTCCTATATTCACCCCAACGAGCAATAACAGCATGTAAAGCACATAATTGGAATAAATTGAGAAATCTAAGGCAAGCCAGCTATCGGGAAGAATATGGAAGGCTGCCAGCAAGATGCCTAAAATGAATGCTCCAACTATAATGAAGCTATCCTTCATACTTCCCTTATTATCAGACTGCTGTGATGTACCGTCAGACTGCTGCGATGTACCGTCAGATTGCTGTGCTGCTCCGTCAGACTGCTGCACAGTATTTGCAGACTGGGATTGTTCCGCTCCTTTTCCACCATCCATCCACTTGGTAAACAGCTTGGTAGCAAACAATGATCCTCCAAGCGCAAAGACAACAAGTATCACGGATATCAGACCTATATTGGATATGCTTTTTATTAGATTTTCATTAGTACCTGTGCGCAAGCCCATTACAAAGAGCAATACACATACCGTTACCATGATGGCGGAGATTAGAGATGTGTGAAACTTCCTCCTAATCAGCCATCCCAGCAATATTCCTGCAGCTAATATTATCAGTCCTATAAACATAAATCACTCCGCAAACAACAAGCATGATATTATACTTGCTTAGCGGGCTTCAAAATTAATCTTTTTCCATACCTTTGCAAAGTATGTGATGTTTTGGGTCAACCAAATTCGTCGCATTCGCTAAATTTATGCAACAACATTTAATACCACTATTCTAAATAAAATATGAAAAACAATCTTTCCTCTTTTTTTCTTAAGGGAGCATTTGCATCAATAATTATTATCGCGACAGCAACTCTCTCTTTTTCACAGCCATACAGCACTGGATACAATTTTAATTCCGGCAACAACATCAGCGCAACCGGAAATTATGCAACCGGACAGAGCACATATGCATACAGCCCGCATGACAGAATAAATCCTAACAACCCCTATTACAACAGGGATGAAGAGGGACATTTGGATGGCTGCACCGCAATGCTTGTAGGGAGAAAAGCCAGCACGGATGGTTCCGTAATGACCTCACACTCATGCGATTCTAATTACCGCACATGGGTTACAATGGAACCGGAAAAGACGGCAAAGCCGGGCGAGATGGAGGAAATAAGATGGGGGCTTCTTCATACAGAGGAACCTTATGATATGCGCGGAGTTACCGTAAAAGGCTCTATTCCAACCGTTGAGCATACTTATTCATATTTGAATACTGCATATCCTTGCATGAATGAGAAGCAACTTGCAATGGGAGAGTCAACTACAGATGGGAAGGAGGAACTTGTAAATCACGACGGTTTGTTCCTGATTGAAGAGCTGGAAAGGATTGCCCTTCAAAGATGTGACAATGCAAGGGACGCCATTAGATTAATGGGCTCGCTTGCAGAGCAATACGGCTTTGGAGATTGGGGAGAATGTCTTACTGTTATTGATAAAAATGAGGCATGGCAATTTGAAATTTACGGAACCGGCAAGAGCGGCAAAAAACCTGGAGCGTTGTGGGTTGCACAAAGGGTTCCGGATGATGAAGTAGCAATAAACGGAAACGTTCCAAGAATTGGCGTAGTAGATTTTAACAATCCTGATAAATTCATGTATGCCAAGGATATAAAAGAGAGAACAAAAGAGCTTAAACTATGGGACGGCAAGTCTCCTTTCAAGTTCTATCCAATGGTTACAACATACAAGAAGAATTTTATGTGGAGAGAGTATTTTATTCTTAACAAACTTGCTCCTTCTTTAGGATTAAAGTACACAGATGAGGAGATGCCGTTCTCTGTAAAACCCGAGCAGAAAGTCTCTCCGGAAATGATGTTTTCTTTCTACAGAGAAACCTATGACGGAACTGATTTTGACCAGGTTAAATACTTAAAAATACCTATCGAGAGAAAGAAAATGGTAGAGGGAAAAGAGGTTAAATATACAGACTCTATCTGCCCGGTTTCTACATTTATGCCAAGCAATATGAGAAATCTTCTTAATCAGCTGAAACCCGGATGCGCTCCAAGAATCAGAACCATCGCGGCCATACAGTGCTCATATTCACATGTCATCAGGCTTCGCAACTGGCTGCCGGATGCAGTCGGTGGAGTTGCATATTTTGCATTTGATAATCCGGCTGAGAGTCCTCGCATCCCTATTTATGCAGGCGAGACAAAACTTCCTAAGGGATTTGACATCTGCGGACAGAAGAGATATAGGACCGATGCTGCAATTTGGTCGTTTAGAGAGACTAACAGAATTGCAACTATCAACTGGGATGAAACAAAGGAGATATTGCGCAACAAGGCTGCGCAATATGAAAAAAAGATGATGGATGAGACGCCGGAACTGGAAAAAAGAGCGGAAGAGTTAATTAAAGCGGGGAAAGAAGATGAAGCTATAAAACTACTGGAGGGTTATACTCAAGAGATTACAGCATCCGAGGAGAGAAGCTGGCAAGATATGAAAGCCGATTTATGGACAATTTTTGCCAGAGCATTGTAGCGGACGGCAACCGGCAAGTTTGGCAGAACATTTAATTTGTTGATAAAAGGTGTGTAACAAACTTTGCTTTGAGGCGCTATTTAAGTAAATTTGCGCAATCAATAACGAGCACTCTTTCTTTTGTTACAATGATGCTATCAGAGAAAAAAATAAAATTAGTCTTAGAGAATGGCCTTGAATTTCAAGGCTATTCTTTTGGGTATGAGCAGCCTACGGATGGAGAAGTTGTATTCAACACCGCAATGGTGGGCTACCCTGAAAGTTTGACCGATCCATCTTATTCCGGCCAGATACTTTGCATAACCTATCCAATTATAGGTAATTACGGCGTTCCCAAAGATTTAGAGGAGAACGGTATTTCTAAAGTATTCGAGTCCTCCAAGATTCATGTTCGCGGACTTGTAATTTCCTATTATTCCAGCACTTTCAGCCATTGGGATTCCGTAAAAACTCTTGACACTTGGCTTAAGGAGAACAAAGTCCCCGGCATATACGGAGTTGATACAAGGGAACTTACAAAAGTATTGAGAGAAAATGGAGCGATGCTTGGAAGGATTGTACCTGCATCATGCAAAAAATATGAAAAGATACATGACCCAAATAAAGATAATCAGGTTGACATTGTAAGTTGCAAAGAAGTAACCACTTACAACAACGGGAGAAAGAAAAAAATTGTACTTGTAGATTGCGGAGTTAAGAACAATATTCTCCGCTGCCTTCTAAAAAGGGACGTAGAGGTAACTAGAGTTCCTTGGAATTATGACTTTAATAAGCTGGAATGGGACGGGCTTTTTATTTCCAATGGCCCCGGTGATCCCGATTTATGCGGGGAAATAGTTGAGCATCTGAAAGTTGCAATGAAAGGCAACAAGCCAATATTTGGAATATGCATGGGCAACCAGTTGTTGTCAAAAGCGGGAGGAGCTGAGATTTATAAATTGAAATACGGACATAGAAGTCATAACCAGCCGGTTAGAATGGTTGGTACCGACAGATGTTTTATAACATCTCAGAATCATGGCTATGCCGTTGACGGAAAGACACTTGGAAAAGATTGGGAGCCGCTGTTTGTGAATATGAATGATGGAACAAATGAAGGTATCAGGCACAAAACAAAGCCTTTCTTCTCCGCGCAATTCCACCCCGAGGCCTCAAGCGGCCCTACCGATACAGAATTTTTATTTGATAAATTTGTTAAAATGCTATAAGTCATGACTGACAAGAAGATGAATACAAAGAGAGATGTACAGAAAATAAAAAAGGTTCTTGTACTGGGCTCAGGAGCGTTGAAGATTGGAGAGGCAGGTGAGTTTGACTATTCTGGTTCTCAGGCACTTAAAGCATTGAAAGAAGAACACATAGAGACAGTCCTGATTAACCCTAATATCGCGACAGTCCAGACCTCTGAAGGTATTGCAGATAAAATCTATTTTCTGCCTGTTACCCCCTACTTTGTGACAAGGGTTATTGAGAAAGAGAAGCCTCAGGGAATTCTGCTTGCTTTTGGCGGACAGACCGCGCTCAACTGCGGAGTAGAACTGAACCGCCAAGGAGTTCTTAAAAGGAATCATGTGGCTGTATTAGGCACTCCTGTTCAGGCAATTATGGATACTGAAGACAGAGAGCTGTTTGTAAAAAAATTAGCTGAGATTGACGTCAAAACAATCAAAAGCCATGCTGTTGAAAACATTGATGATGCGCTAAAAGCTGCCAATGAGCTTGGTTATCCGGTAATTATAAGAGCAGCTTATGCTCTTGGAGGACTGGGCAGCGGTTTTTGCAACAATGATGATGAGCTTAAAAAACTTACCGCAAAGGCATTTACTTTTTCTCCTCAGGTTCTTGTGGAGAAATCATTAAAAGGCTGGAAAGAAATTGAGTATGAGGTTGTAAGAGACAAGTTTGATAACTGCATTACAGTCTGCAACATGGAGAATTTTGACCCGCTTGGAATCCATACTGGAGAGAGTATTGTTGTTGCCCCATCACAGACTTTAACAAATTATGAGTATTTCTGGTTAAGAGAAATTGCAATAAAAATTGTAAGACACATAGGCATTATTGGAGAGTGCAATGTTCAATATGCTTTTGACCCTCAGAGCGAGGATTATAGAGTCATTGAGGTTAACGCCAGACTTTCACGTTCCTCTGCACTTGCCTCAAAAGCAACCGGTTATCCTCTTGCATTTGTTGCAGCAAAATTAGGACTTGGATACGGATTGTATGATTTAAACAACTCCGTCACCAAAACGACTCCGGCATTTTTTGAGCCGGCGCTGGATTATATCGTCTGCAAAATTCCAAGATGGGATTTAACTAAATTCCACCAGGTCAGCAGATTAATTGGCAGCAGCATGAAATCCGTAGGAGAGGTCATGGCAATCGGAAGAAGTTTTGAGGAAGCTATTCAAAAGGGAATGAGGATGATAGGAAGCGGCGCTCACGGCTTTGTCGCAAACAAGGAGATGCATGTTGACGATATTGACAAAGAACTGAAGGAGCCTACTGACAGCCGTATATTTGTGATATCCAAAGCATTTGAAGCAGGATATACTGTCGGGGAAATACATGAGAAGACAAAAATCGATACATGGTTTTTGGACAGACTATATAATATTTACTGCATAAGCAAGGAAATTGAAAAGGCAAAGAAGCTGGAAGATGTTGATAAAGAGCTGATGCAAAAGGCAAAGAGCAGCGGGTTCTCTGATTTTCAAATTGGACGTCTGGTTTTTAAGGATAATGTTGATCCGGATACGTACACAACGGTTGTAAGAAAATACAGAAAATTTCTGGGTATCGTTCCTGTTGTAAAACAGATAGATACGTTGGCAGCTGAGTTTCCGGCAAAAACAAATTATCTATATCTGACATACAACGGAAAATACAATGATATTAAGTATGAGAAGGACGGCAAGTCTGTAATTGTTTTAGGTTCAGGCGCATACAGGATCGGAAGTTCCGTTGAGTTTGACTGGTGCAGCGTAAACTGCCTTAATACAATTAGGAAACGCGGTTGGAGAGGCGTTATGATTAACTACAATCCTGAGACCGTTTCTACTGATTACGATATGTGCGACAGGCTCTATTTTGATGAACTGACTTTTGAAAGGGTTATGGATATTTATGACCTTGAGAAACCGCACGGCGTTGTTGTATCTGTTGGCGGACAAATTCCTAACAATCTGGCTATGAGGTTAAATGACTCACGTGTTAAATTGCTCGGAACTTCTGCCCTATCCATTGACAACGCGGAAGACCGCCATAAATTCTCAGCTATGCTGGACAGATTGGAAATTAATCAGCCTAGATGGAGCGAGCTTACTACTCTTGACGATATCCACAAATTTGTAGATAAGGTTGGCTATCCTGTATTGGTACGTCCATCCTATGTGTTGTCCGGAGCGGCAATGAATGTATGCTCTAACGACCATGAACTCAAAGAGTTCTTAAAGCTTGCGGCTGAAGTTTCTCAGAAACATCCCGTTGTTGTAAGTGAATTTATTCAGCACGCAAAAGAGATAGAATTTGATGCTGTTGCAAAAAAAGGTGAAATTATTGCATACGCCATATCTGAGCATATTGAATTTGCAGGCGTTCACTCCGGAGATGCGACCATACAATTTCCTCCGCAAAAACTTTATGTAGAAACAGTTAGAAGGTTGAAAAAGATTTCCAGAAAGATTGCAGAAGCTCTTAAAATCAGCGGCCCTTTCAACATTCAATACATGGCAAAAGAGAATGATATACTTGTCATTGAGTGTAATCTTAGAGCCTCCAGAAGTTTTCCTTTTGTCTCTAAAGTGCTTAAAATGAATCTAATAGAGCTTGCAACGCGTGTGATGCTGGGAGAAGATGTAACGGCTCCGGATAAGAGCGCTTTTGATTTAGACTACGTTGGAATAAAAGCATCCCAGTTCTCATTCTCCAGATTGCTAAAAGCAGACCCTGTGCTTGGAGTTGATATGGCATCTACGGGAGAAGTTGGATGCCTTGGAGACGATACGGCAGAAGCTATTCTAAAATCCATGATATCAGTTGGATATAAAATTCCGGGAAAGAGTCTTCTGCTTTCAACGGGAGACGGCAAGCAGAAAGCGGAGATGCTTGAGGCTTGTAAAACTCTGGCAAACAAAGGGTATACTCTGTATGCCACAGGAGGAACCTACAGATATCTTAAAGACAATAATATTCAGGCAACTATTGTGTACTGGCCAAGCGAAAAAGGAGTACACCCGCAGGCCACTGACCTGATCCAGAACAAGATGATTGACATGGTTGTGAATATTCCTAAAAACCTGACTCAGACCGAATTGGACAACGGATACAAAGTCCGCAGGGCATCTGTGGATTTTAATATTCCGCTGCTTACTAACGCAAGACTGGCCAGCGCTTTCATTAGCGCTTTCTGCACCATTGATCCGGAAGATATTCAGATTAAATCCTGGGATGAGTATTAACAGTTATTGGCACCATCTGTAAAGTTGCGTATCCCCTATAAGAAAAACAGCGCAACTCCAACAACACTGACGCATGCGCCAAATATCTGATGTCCGGTCACTTTTCTATGATTAATAAAGTGGTCCGGCAATAATATTAATATTGGAACCGTAGAGAGTATTGTAGATACAACGGCGGCACTGATATAGTTTAAGGCTGCAAGTGAGAGAATTACGCCAATGTAAGAACCAATAAACGCCCCTAATCCGGAAAGCCCTGCAGATTTTCTATCGTGAAGAAAAGTAAAAAAACCTTTAAAACCACCTCTGAAATAGACAAATATTGTAAAGCATACAACGGCTGCAAGCATTCTGATCATAGTACCTGACATTGGTATGTAGAAGCTGTTCTGTGATAATTTAAAAATGTTAGAAGACGGATCTGCAGTCTTCTTTAGAACTTCTATGCTGGAGGCATAATCATCCATTCCTATTTTACTGAAAACCACACTGCTGCCCTGTCCTATTGCAGCAATTATTGCAAGTATGACTCCGCGCGCGGGGAATATGAGATGAGGGCCGGAGGTTTTATTATCCTCATGATCAGACCTTTCAAAAATAGAGAAACCTATTCCAAACAGAGTCAAAATCATTCCAACTCCTGCAAGGGATGAGAGTCTTTGGCCTAAAATCAGCCATCCCATCAGCGCTGATATAGGTGGTGAAAGGGTCATTATCAACTGAGTATATCTTGCGGTGATTATTCCGTAGGCAGTGAAGGAACAAATATCACAAAGGACAAAACCTGCAATTCCAGATATGCACATCCAAGTCCAAGTTTTAACATCGGCATACAAAGGCATTAAACTCCCGCTCACAAAAAAAAGAGTGACAACCAAAAAGACGATAGCGATTATACCACGCAACAGATTGACGTTCAATACGCCACCTTTTTTGGTAGCATACTCAAAAATAAGAGAGGATGCGGTCCAGAGAACTGCAGTAAACAACGCTATTAATCCGCCTGTATATCCCATAATCTTCAATCAAAATACTGACCCGTTTGCAAACGGCCCGGCATAGGAGTGCAAAGGTACTTTAAAAAACAACAGCTTAATTTTTGTTTTCCCTTATATTTGCAGAAGTAAATATGTGCAATTCATTATAAAATAACATTGTTGACATGGAGTATTTATATCTTATTATAGGTCTTGTCCTCGTGCTGGTTGGAGCAAATTATCTTGTTGACGGGGCAACCTCTGTTGCAAAAAGATTTGGCATATCCGACATGGTCATTGGAATGACAATAGTTGGTATTGGCACCTCCACTCCGGAGATGGTTGTCAGTTTTTTGGGAGCTACACAAGGAAATGCAGATATAGCTGTCGGAAATATAGTTGGTTCAAATATCTGCAACATCCTGCTAATCTTGGGAATAAGCGCATTGATATATCCGATGGTTTTAACAAGAAATAATATAATAAAAGATATCCCGTTTGTATTACTTTCAACAGCAGCACTTTGCGCCGTTGCATTAGATAAGCAGATTAGCGGGGCATCCGAAAATATCATCTCGCTCGGCGACGGAATTGTTCTGCTTTTGTTCTTTGCAGTCTTTATGGTTTACTCGTTTCTAACGGCACACAAGCCTGAGCCTGAGCAAGATAAAATTGCAAACCAGGAAGTGCCTCCGGTAAAAAAAGATAGCAAATGGAAACGTACATGGCTCCCAATCCTGATGATTATTGGAGGTTTGGTTACGCTGATAGCAGGCGGAGATATGTTTGTCAACGCTGCAACTAAAGTTGCAAAAGCCATTGGTGTCTCTGATGTAATTATTGCCGTCACGATAGTTGCAATTGGAACAAGCGTACCTGAACTTGCAACATCTGTTATTGCGGCCGCTAAAAAGAACACGGGTCTTGCCCTGGGCAACGTGGTGGGTTCCAATATATTCAACGTATTTTTGATTCTTGGTGGAAGTGCTCTGATAACTCCGCTTAATCTTGGGAATTTTGGAATGCTTAACTTTATCATGCTTGGTGTTGCTACTCTTGCTCTGTTTATTTGCGCCTTTACTTTCCACAAGCGTTATATTGACCGCATAGAGGGAGTTCTTTTCCTTTTGATGTACATTGCCTATATTGTTCTGTTAATTAAGGGTTTCTAGCAAGTCATTCGCAAAATTTCGCTCTGGCTTACTTCTCGCTAATGATTTTCTAAAGAAAATCATTGCTCGTACGAAACGCACTCGCTCAATCTTTTGCAAATGAACTTGCTAAAAACGCACGTAGATTATTTTGCAAGAATATTTAATGTACTGTCAACAAGAGATATACATTCCTGCTGCGCAATAGACATATCATCACCTGCCCTATTAATAAAATTCAAAAGCTTATCTTTTTCTGCCTGAGTCAAGAAAGGATTCAATGAATCATAACGTAAAACAACTCTGGCACCGGCAGTGTACGTGTAACAAATAGAACCGGCGTATGACACTGAATGACAATTAACTTGGAATGTTATTTTATTTTGAATCTCCTTTGCCAACTCCTTCAACTGACCTAAATCCATTTTTGGAGTAAAGTATTCTGTTGACAGCAAAAGTTCCAAATAGTCTTTATCAATTGAGCTGTTTTTCTCAAAAATATTTAAAGAATAGATAAAATCAGATGAGGTAAAAGTCTCATTTGTCAGAACCATATTTTTATATAACTTAATTAAAGCAACAGGGGCTAAATCTTTTGATGTCAAAGCAGTTAGACAGTTACATGATTTTATCAGAGAAAGAATGCCATCATAATGGCTGACAGTATTTGAGTAATAAGCAGAATAAGTAAAACTTATAGGCAGAAACATGCAACTTTGAGATAAGCCCTCCGTATTAAGACGATTCAGAGAATCCTGCGGAATCTGACATGCCGCAAGAACTTCAGCGCCATTTTCAAAGGTTTTCCAAACCTCTTTATTCTTAAGGTTCCGGAATTTATAAACATACCCAGTGAACGTTCCATCATAAATAACATCCTTATCTTTTGTAATAGGGACATCCGGCTGCTTGGAACATCCAAACAATAAGCAGAATGACAACACAGAAAATATCCAAAATAAATTCTTCATAGAGACTTTATTCTTTATCGAGACTTTATTCTTTATCCAGCAGGTCCTCCTTATCATCAAGTTCAGAAACGTCTTTAAGTTTGCGGTTAATTACATTGGTTCTTGTAGTTACAAGGGTATCAATATCGTTGAGACCTCCTTGAATTTTTCCTTTGGCCTTCTCCAGCAACTCCCCAAATTTACCAAATTCACTCTTGACGGCGCCAAGAATATTCCAAACCTCATCTCCTCTCTTCTGGATTGCGAGCGTCTGAAAACCAACTTGGAAACTAGTAAGCAGCGCGGCAAGATTAGTTGGTCCGGCAATCATAATACCATACTCTCTCTGCACCTGATTCAGCAAATCATTGTCTCTTGCAACTTCTGCATAAAGTCCCTCAAAAGGTAAAAACATGATACCGAATTTTGTGGTCTTTGGAACCTCTATGTACTTGTCCTTAATGTCTTTAGCATTCTTTTTAATCACCATGGACAATTCCTTGCGCGCAGCATCTACCTTCTCTTTTTCCGAACTTTCATAAGCTGCAATCAAGTGATCATAAGTATCTTGCGGAAATTTAGAATCTATAGGGACCCAAACTGTATCTCCTGAACTGCCGGGGAATTTCACTGCAAATTCCACAACCTCACCCCTCTCCTTAGTGTGCACGTTTGCCTCATACTGTCCGGGAGCAAGAAACTGTTCCAGAAGCATTTTAAGCTGCACCTCACCTACCCCTCCGCGCATCTTAACATTGCTCAAAACTTTCTTAAGACCGCCAACATCTTGTGCAAGAGTTTGCATTTCTCCAAGCCCTTTTTGTACATCCACCAGCTGCTTCCCGACAGTTTCAAAACTCTTTCCTATTCTGTCTGTCAGTGTTTTATCCAGTTTCTCCTCAACTGTCTGCCTCATTTTCTCCAATTTTTCATTGGTATCATCAACCATCTTTGTTTGAGTTTTATCCAGGGTCTGCAGTTTTTCTCTCTGCATGTCCTCCAAAGATTTAAGCCTTTGTTCCTGAACTTTTTCCAAGCTGGTCAGCTGATTTTTCTGGTTGTCTGCAAGAAGACCAACTCCTCTGTTGAAAGAATCGTTAAAGTCTTTTATTTTTCCCGCAATTTCCTGTCTTTGAGAATCTTGTGCACGAGTATAATCATCTTTATTCTCCTTGTGAAAATTCTGTATTGCGGTCATAAGATTTTGCATAAACTTGTCATTTTCAGACATATAATCCGCAATAGTCTTTTTTTGCCCATTGGCAATGTTTAATAGTACTATGATAGCTCCTATTAGAAACACTGCAATAAGAATCACATAAACCAGGTTAATCTCCATAATCCCTCTCTTTAATTGTGGTAAAGTTAAAAATGATCAAGGACTTTTGCAATAATCAAATCATATGCATATATTTGCTCTACAAAATAGTAAAAGGTTTTACTATAAACTATGATACTTAATAAACAGGTCGGAGTGTTTTTGAACTTGGTACACAACAAGTTCAAGCAATATGTCTCCTCTATTTTTCAGAGCCAGGGATTCAATATTACTCCCGAGCAGTTCCTTGTAATGGACACTCTCTGGGATGAAGGCGTTTTGTCCCAACAGCAAATAGCGGACATTATTATAAAGGATAAAAATTCCATTGTGAAGCTTATAGACGGACTGGAGGAGAAAAAGCTGGTAAAGAGAATTCCAAACTCCAAAGACAGGAGACAGAATCTTATTCAGGTAACCCCATATGCAAAGAGCATACAGCAAGAAGTCACGGAACTTGCAATGGAGGCGGTTAATTTGATTATCAAGGGTATACCAAAGAAACAAATGTATGATTTCATACAGGTGCTATCTCAAATGGCAAGCAACATGAACACAGATGTTAATCTAAAAGAGCTTGCAAAAAGATTTCCAACCAAGGGGACAGATTACATAAAAGAGATTAAATCTGGCCTTGACAAAGTTAGGCCTAATTTTGACAAGATCAAGTAATAACAAGGTAATAATCAACTATCTATATGGGAAAATTATGCGAAAGATTGATGAAGGATTACAGGATTAAGGAGGGTTTGAATGCTTGCATCAATTGTGGTACTTGTACGGCAATATGTCCTGCCGCGGAATTTTACAAGTATGATCCGCGACAGATTGTAGATATTGTCCAAAGCCAGGATGACGCTGAAATAGAGAAACTTTTAAAAAGCGATACTATCTGGTACTGCGGAGAATGCATGAGCTGTGTTACAAGATGTCCGCGCAAAAATGCACCAGGACTTGTTGTTATGGCGTTAAGAAGCCTCTCTATTGACATGGGATATTTCATGGAATCAGAAAAAGGCAGACAGCAATATGTGGTCTCTAAAGATTTGTGCGGCAATATATTAAACTATGGATACTGCGTCTATCCAAGAACCTTCAAATATGCAACCCACCAGGAAGCCGGCAAAGTTTGGAAATGGGAAGAAGAGCACATGGATGATGTCTATGAGAGACTTAATGCTAATCTGGATGGAGAAGGTCCCGGTGCAGTAAGGAAAATTCCTCAGAAAGATTTGGATGAGATAAAGAAGATTTTTGACATCACAGGTGGCACGGACAGAGTAAATGCAGTTAAAGCCGCAGCAGAGAAGAAGGCTAATGAACTGGGACTTACAGAAGAAGAATACTTTAACAAAGTATACACAGAATGCAAAGGGGCACACCTTAATCATTAATTGACAATAAAAATATGATATACGAAGGCAAACAAAAAATATGGTCCGATTACCAGAAGGAAATTCCCGATGACCATTATTTCTATGTAAGAAGTTGCATCAGACAGACATTTTTTCCCGCAAGTGAATGGGCCTTTCTGGATATAACCAGAAATAAATTCAACAAGGATATCTTTGAGACTGAGCATCATACAACATGCGGAGGCATAGCTTACCATTCAGATGCAATTCCTCAAGAGACGGTGATGACTATCATTGCGCGCCAATTTGCGTTAATGCACAAATACGGTTATGAAAACTATGTTTGCTCATGCATCACTTCATTTGGACTTTATTGCGAGACCTTGGAATCATGGAGAGAATTTCCGGATCTGCAAAATAAAATAGCCGAGAACCTTAAGAAGGCTACGGGACTTGAATTTGCAAAACCCAAATTTCTTGTTCACGCAAGTGACCTTGTGTATAAATACAGGAATCTTATTGCCGCACAAGCAAAGTTCAAACTGGTAGATAAAAATACTGGCAAACCTTTAAGAGTTGTGGAACACATTGGCTGCCACTACTCTAAGATGTTTCCTTCCAAAGGCATAGGAGGCGCCGAATACCCTTACGTGCTAGCCGGAATGGTGGAAGCCTGGGGCGGAGAAGTTGTTGATTATCCTGAGCGCAGACATTGCTGCGGTTTTGGATTCAGACAATATTTTGTGCAGAGCAACAGAGGATATTCCCTTGCAAATACTCATAAAAAATTTGAAAGCATGGAGCCTTATAAGCCGGATATGATAATTACAAATTGCCCAGGCTGCCCCTATTTCATGGATCGCTGGCAATATGTAATTGCGGAAACTCAGGGAAAAACTTACGGACAAAACGGCCACGGAATTCCTGTTTTTACTTTTGAAGAAGTTGCGGGACTGGTTCTTGGATATAACCCTTGGGATTTAGGTTTGCAGACGCATCAGATTGGCCCTGAGCCTGTTCTGGACAAAATGGGCATAGTTTATGACCCGGCTAAAAAATACCTGGGCAAGAACGGGAAAGATATTGGCAAACCAGATTTTGTAGAGTGTATAAAATAATATCTGTCGCGACAGAAACATTAAAGCTGTAAAAAACTTAAAATCAATGAATAACAACGTGCTGATTATTGGAGGCGGTCCTGCCGGACTAGAAGCAGCTGCACAACTCCAGGGGCTTGGATACAACACTATTCTGATTGAAAAAACAGACAAACTTGGAGGACATCTAGCTAAATGGGACAGATTATTTCCCGCAAGTCAGTCTGCTAAAGAATTGTTGGACACACTTTTACAAAATATAAACGGAGTAAAATGCTTCTTAAATACAGATGTTAATTCAATTAACGTTCTTGACAAATCTTATAATGTAATACTGTCTAACGGCATAACAATTCTTGCTGATGCCGTTCTTCTGGCAAGCGGGTTTGACTTGTTTAAAGCGGAGAAAAAAGAGGAATATGGATACGAGATTTATGACCGTGTTATTACAAATGCTGATTTGGAACAATATTATAAAACCAAGTGTGACAACAGGATACAGAATCCAAAAAGTATAGGATTTATTCATTGCGTAGGCTCCAGGGATGAAAAAGTTGGCAATTTAGCCTGCTCAAAAGTTTGCTGTGCAACGGCCGTTAAGCAGGCCTGTGAAATCAAACAGGAATTTCCGGAGGCGGAAGTTTATTGTTTCTATATGGATCTTAGAATGTTTGGAAGAAATTATGAAGATTTATATTTGAAGGCTCAAAAACAATATGACATCAGATTCATAAGAGGCAGAGTATCAGAAGTGTCTGAACAGCAAGATAAAACGCTGATTGTAAAAGCGGAGGATACTTTAAGCAGCAAGCCAATAAAAATCACATTGGATATTCTTGTACTAATGGCCGGAATGAGGCCTTCAGAGGCGGGAGAAAAAATTGGAGACATGCTGCAAATAAGCAAAGAAGATGACGGCTTCTTTACAACAAAAGATTCCGTTTACTCTCTGCAAAAGAGCAATTTGCCGGGTTTATTCTTTGCAGGGGCATGTACCGGCCCAAAAACAATTCCAGACACTTTGCATGAGGCTCGCAGTTCAGCTTTGGAGATACATGAGTACCTAGTCAAAAATTTTTCAGATAGGAAATGATAAATTTTGGTTACACAATTAACCCAAGTTCCAGAATTAATCTGGATAATTTTGACAGGGAAAAATTCAATAAACTTGTTGAGATTGAGCCTGATGTAAAGACGTGCATGGCATGCGGCTCTTGCTGCGCCAGCTGCTCTGCCGGCAAATACACCCCGACTAGTTTGCGCAGCGCAATTCTTGCTTTGCAAAACGGACTTCCGGAAAAAGCTCTGGATTGTCTGAAAGGATGCATGCTATGTGGAAAGTGTACAATGATTTGTCCCAGAGGCATTAACACGCGGCATCTGATAATATCAATTACTAAAATATACTCTGCAAAATGAACTCTTTAACCTTTATATTGTTGCAGAATATTGTGGCAGCAGCAGCAAACCCCATATCAAGACAAGAGGTAATTGATAGATTGCCAAATGAATACAGCAATTTTGTCTTACCATTTATTATAGGCATGTCATTCATTCTTATCTATCTTTTTGTAGGCATGGTAAGAATTCTTCATCACATTCCGGGTCCCGACAAAAAAAAATTTTTTATCTCCTTGGTTACCCCTATCACAATATGGCGGAATATAAGAGATTTGATTGGAGACTGCCTACTGCATGTTAAAATTTGGAAACGTAAACCGATTCTAGGTTACATGCACTCCTCCATCGCATTTGGATGGTTCATGCTTATTGTACTGGGACACATAGAGGTAGCATTGTTTGTACCCAAACACTTCCGGTCAATATCGGACGGTTCCCTGTATTACCCGATATTCTACAGATTTTTTGTGTGGGTAAACCCGAATAATATAACATTACGCGGTTCTTTTTTCTTTTTTTTGATGGACTTTTTCCTGCTTTACGTACTGTCGGGAATTGCATTGGCAATGTTTAAAAGAATAAAATCCATTGCGCTTGGAATGAGACATACTACGCATCCATCTCTGGCTGACCGAGTTGCGCTTTATTGCTTGTGGGCGATATTTCCGCTGAGGCTTCTGGCGGAGAGTTTTACTGCAGATTTGAGCGGCGGCAGTTTCTTGACAAAGCCAATGAACATGCTGTTTACCAGCTTCTTTGGGAAAGGACTCAATTTTATGCCAACATGGTGGGCTTATTCTACGGCGCTGGGATTGTTCTTTCTGGCAATGCCGTTCAGCCGCTACATGCACATTGTAACTGAGGCACTGTTAAT
>DAONEN010000006.1:27780-52208 GCA_035403105.1 Candidatus Egerieousia sp.
GATGAAGGGGGAGGTATTTGCTGCGGACGTCCGCTCATGCTTGCAGGAAAACTTGATGCGGCAAAAGAGGTGATAAAGGCAAACAAAAAAATGATAGAGGAATCCGGATGCACAACGCTGGTTCTCACCTGCCCTATTTGTTATAAAGTTTTCAAAGAAGAATATAACCTTAAAAACATAAATATCCTCCACTACACCCAATACATAGACAATCTTATTAATCAAGGAGTTCTAGAGGTTAAAAAAGGCGGGAAATCTTTTGTTTACCATGATCCTTGTGACCTTGGGCGCGGCAGCAAAATTTATGAAGAACCGCGCAGGATTCTTAGTGGCATTGGTGAACTTAAGAAAGCTTCAAAAGAGAGAGATGAGAGCGTATGCTGCGGCGGAAGCCTTGGCAGTCTTACACTAGGTTATAGAGACAGGGGGCAAGTTACTGAAGGTTCTGTGGAAACACTGATGGCAAATAATCCTGATGAGATTGTAACTGCCTGTCCTCTATGTTATAAGACATTTGGAGAGAAATCTCCGGTACCTGTTAAAGATATTGCGGCAGTTGTTTGCGAAAACCTTGTTAATAAAAGCAGCTAGTGGAAATCTTGCCGGTAAATGAAACTGAAACACGTACAAGATTAACACCTGCAAGATTATTTAAAAAGAGTATAATAAATATTGAAAATTTAATAAAAGATATACCTATGGAAATTAAACCGACAGAGTACAAATTAAGAAATTGTCTGACAGGCAGAGAGTTTGAAGATACGGGATGGTTGCTTTCAGACCCTGAAGATTCCAAACCCGCAATGGTAAGGGCAATTTATGGCAAAAAGAGAATAGAAATAAAGGACGATTCATACGGAATCTACAAATTTGCAGATTGGCTTCCAATACAAAGAATACTCAAAGGCTCTTGTGCTCCATGCACTTACAAAAGCACGGCATTGGCGGAAAAATTGGGATTAAGCAATCTATACATTACTTTCTCCGGTTATTGGCCGGACAAAAAAGCGAGCATGAATACCTGCTCATTCAAAGAGACGGAGGCATATTCTGTTTGTGCCAGACTACCAAAGGACAATAAAAGAATATTGGTTGTTGCATCTGCAGGAAATACTGCAAGAGCATTTGCAAAAGTTTGTTCAGACAATGATATACCGCTGGTAATTGCTATACCTGAGGAGAATATGAAAGCCATGTGGTTTAAAAATCCTCTGAAAAAATGTGTTAAGGTTATATGCTCCCCCAACGGAAGCGATTACTTTGATGCAATTGCTCTTGGCAATAAACTAGCCGGCGATGAGACTTTTATGGAAGAAGGCGGGGCAAAAAATGTTGCAAGAAGAGACGGAATGGGAACCACCGTACTATCTGCAGCTCAGGTTATTGGAAGAATTCCGGATGCTTATTTTCAAGCTGTCGGGAGCGGTACAGGAACGATTGCCGCCTACGAGGCCAACTTAAGGCTAATTGAGGATGGTGGCTACGGGTCTCATATTATGAAACTTATACCGTCTCAAAATATTCCTTTTACTCCAATGTATGATGCATGGAAAGCAGATAGTCGTCCTCTTCTTCCATTTGATGAAGATGCAGAACGCCATAAGGCTCTGCAAATTAAGGCAACGGTACTTTCAAACAGAAAACCGCCTTATTCAGTTCCGGGAGGTTTGTATGATGCGCTAAAAGCAAGCAAAGGCAGTTTTAAAGCTGCGACAAATGAAGAACTCACAGCTGCATGCCAGATGTTTGAAGAACTTGAGGGGATAGATATTTACTCTGCAGCCGGAGTTGCCGTAGTAAGTTTGGAGAAAGCGCTGAAAGATGGCGACATTTCAAGAGATGAGGTTGTAATGCTCAACGTTACAGGCGGTGGTGAGAAACTATTTAAAAAGCACTTTAATTACATTAATTCGCAGCCAGATCTTGTCATGAGTCCGGAAGAAGATGCAGTTAAAGTCATCTCCGCCGTACGTAATCTGTTTGAGTAGGCATTTGCAAAAAAAAAGGACGGTCACAAGGCCGTCCTTATTTTTTGCTTAACGCCGTAATTATTTAACAGGAGCTTTAGCAGTCTTAGCAGCAGCAGCAACTGTATCAACAGCAGCTTTAGCTGTAGAATCAGCAGTAGCAGCAGTAGAATCAACTGCAGTAGCAACCTCAACAGCTGTAGAATCAACAGCCTCTGTGTTCTCTTCAGCACCCTTGTTTCCGCAAGCTGCAAATGCAAGAGCAGCAACAGCGATCAATAAAACCTTTTTCATAATAATTTAATAATTTAAAATTTTAATTAATTTGTTAATCTTTTTATCGCGGATTTCATTCATCTTTTGACTCATTACATCCGCTCCGTTTTTCTGATGTCAAAAATAGAAAGTTTATTTACAACCGTGTCTGCAAGCCCTCTTTTTAACACCCATTTGTAACAAAAATTTAGCAAACTAGTCTAAAAAACTACTTTCCGCTTTCTTTTAGACTTTTTGCCAGCTTCTCTGTAAGAAGAGGAACAATCTTATGCACGTCACCAACAATTCCTACATCCGCAACACCAAAAATAGGTGCAAATTTATCCTTGTTGATTGCAATAATATAATCACTCTCCTCCATGCCTGCAAGGTGCTGGATAGCACCGGAAATTCCGCAAGCCATGTATAGATTAGGACGTACAGTCTTACCTGTTTGTCCAACCTGAACATCATGCGGCATAACGCCGGCATCTACCATTGCACGTGAAGATGAAACCTCTCCGCCTATTACATCTGCAAGTTTCTGAAGTTTTGCAAAACCATCTTTATTACCAACTCCGCGGCCTCCGCTAACAAGGATCTTAGCCTCTGTAATATCAATCTGTCCCTTGTTCTCTTTGACAGCCTTGACAAACTTTACTTTGAACTTTGATTTATCAAAGTTAGGATCAAAAGATTCTATCTCGCCTTTGCGAGAATTATCCTTTACCAACTTCTGCATAACGCCGGGACGCACCGTTGACATCTGAGGTCTGTGATCAGGGCAAAGAATGTTTGCCATCAAGTTACCGCCAAATGCAGGACGAGTCATCATAAGCTGCCTGTCTTCAACAATATCAAGTCCTGTGCAATCTGCAGTCAGGCCCGTAGCCAATCTTGCTGACAATCTTGGTCCAAGATCTCTGCCTATTGTTGTTGCACCCAAAATAAAAATACTTGGTTTATATTTTTCAATTGCCTGATAAAGTGCCTGAGAATACTGCTCAGTTAGATAATCCTTTAGTTCCGGTTTATCTATAACTACCACTTTATCTGCACCCCAAGCAAATAAATCTTTTGCCTTATCTGCAATTTTATATCCCGGGAAAAGTCCAACTACTTTCTCTCCAAGGGCATCAGCAAGTACTCTTGCCTTACCTAAAAGCTCTAAAGCAACGGACTGGATTTCGCCCTCCCTTTGCTCAACGAAAACGTAAACGTCTTTATATTCTGCTATGTTCATTTCTTTTAGTATTAGGCAATTAAATAATAAATTTTTCTTTCATCTTATTGATGATAACATCAACAGCTTGTTCAGCTTCAACCTCATAAACTTGTCCGGCAGCCTTGGTATCTTTTGGATATGCTTTCTTAACCTTTGTAGGCGAGCCATTTAGCCCTAGATCTGCAGTATCAACCTTTATCTTGCTTGCAGGCCAAATCTCTACCTCTTTGTTGTAAGCGTCAATAATTCCGCCTACGGTCATATACCTTGCTTTATAAGCAGTTGCAAGAACAGTTAACAGAGCAGGACCTTCAACTTCCAAAAGGTCATAGCCCTCTTCTGTCTCTTTCTTTACAACGTAATTGTTTTCACCTTTCTTCTCAAGTCCGATTACATAAGAAACCTGTGGAAGGCCAAGATGTTCAGCCATTTCAGGACCTACTTGCGCAGTATCTCCGTCAATAGCCTGACGTCCGGTAATAACAAGATCATAATCCAAAACTTTAAGAGCTCCGGCAAGAGCGCGTGATGTAGCCAAAGTATCTGCACCTGCAAATGCCCTGTCCGTCAACAAGATAGCCTTATCGGCACCCATTGCAAAGGCCTCTCTCAAAATTGCATCTGCCTGAGGAGGACCCATCGTGATGACAGTTACATTTGCACCACACTGCTCCTTTAGCTGAAGTGCAAGCTCAAGTCCTCCCTTATCATCAGGGTTCATAATTGATGGAACACCCTCACGTATAAGAGTATGCTTAACCGGATCAATCTTTACAACTGTGGTATCCGGAACTTGTTTAATACAAACTACTATATTCATATCTTCTCCTTATTTTTTGAACAGCTGAGCTGCAATTACCATTCTCTGTACTTCTGATGTGCCCTCATATATTTCTGTAATCTTGGCATCTCTCATCATTCTCTCGACAGGATATTCTCTAGTATAGCCATATCCGCCGTGGAACTGTACAGCCTTTGTAGTTGTATCCATAGCTGTCTCAGCAGCAAATAGTTTTGCCATTGCTGCATCAACTGAGAATTTCATTCCCTTGTCCTTCTTCCAGGCAGCGCTTCTTACTAAAAATCTAGAAGCTTCAATTCTTGTCTGAAGGTCAGCCAACTGAAATTGAGTATTCTGGAACTGAGAAATAGTACGACCGAATTGTCTTCTTTCCATGCAATACTTAACAGTCTCATCCATAGCACCTTGAGCAACACCAAGAGCCTGAGCTGCAATACCGATTCTACCTCCGTCCAAGGTCTTCATCGCAATTGCAAAGCCGCCTCCAATTTTGCCAAGCATATTCTCTTTTGGAACTCTGCAATTTTCAAATATCAGCTCGCATGTAGCGCTTCCTCTGATACCCATTTTCTGCTCTTTCTTTCCAATTGAGAATCCGGGAGTTCCCTCTTCTACAATAAAAGTAGTTATTCCGTGATTGCCTTTTGACTTATCCGTCATTGTGGCAATTACATAAACATGCGCATAGCCGGCATTGGTAATGAAAATTTTTGTACCGTTAAGCACATAATAATCACCATCTTCTACAGCTATTGTCTGCTGCGCGGAAGCATCGGTTCCAGCATTAGGTTCAGTTAAACCAAAAGCACCAAGCCATTCACCGCTTGCAAGTTTTGGAAGATATTTTTTCTTCTGCTCTTCTGTTCCATTGTCAAGAATGGCATCCTCACAAAGAGAAGTATGTGCAGAAACAACAACGCCAGTAGTTGCGCAAACTCTTGAAAGTTCCTCAACTGCAATGGTATACATAACGTGGTCACCACCGGCGCCGCCGTATTCTTTAGGGGTAGGGATTCCAAAGATTCCAAGCTTTGCCATCTTTTGGATGTTCTCTACCGGAAACTTCTCCTCCTCATCTACCTCAGCAGCAAGAGGTTTTACCTCTTTCTCCGCAAACTCGCGGATCATCTGCTGAAATAGTTTTTGGGGTTTGGTCAATTCAAAATCCATAGTACATTATTAAATTAAAATTGTATCTTCTTTAAATCCTTTGCAATGATAAGGTTAGCCTCAGTGGCAGCCTGAACCTGCTCAGGGGTAAACTCAGGGTTAATCTCAGAAAGAACGATACCATCCTTTGTGATGTTCATTACGCCCATCTCGGTGATAATCATATTTACCTGACCTGCAGCTGTTAACGGCAGACGGCATTTCTTAAGAATTTTAGGATTGCCTTTTGCGGTATGCTCCATTGTAAGGATAACTTTGTTAGCACCAACAAGAAGGTCCATTGCGCCGCCCATTCCGGGAGCTCTCTTTCCCGGGATAATCCAGTTTGCAAGATCACCCTTTTCATCAACTTCCAAGGCACCTAAGAATGTGACATTTACATGTCCTCCTCTGACCATTCCAAAACTAGTTGCAGAATCAAAAGATGCTGCACCTGCCTCATAAGAAATATATCCGCCGCCTGCATCAATCCAGTGAGAATCTCTTTTTCCTTGACCAGGATCTGCAGCCATTCCAAGAACACCGTTCTCTGACTGAATAGTACACTTTACACCCTCAGGCAAAAAGCTTGGGATAAGCGTAGGTAAACCAATACCTAAATTAACGACGTCTCCGTCCTTAACTTCAAGAGCAGCCCTTTTGGCTATGAACTCTCTAATTTGATTTTTATCCATCATGATTAATAAAATTAATTATTGTTAATTATTTTGTTCTGTATAATCTTGTTATTCAGTATTATATCTCAACAATTTATTTTTTAGGATGTCTCTTTACATACTCTTCAGCAACGTAAGAGCCAACATCATCCGCATAAGTGTTCATTCCAAATCCTGCATCATATCCTAGCTCTTTTGCAAGCTCATGACTAACTCTCGGACCTCCGCAAACAACTATCATTTTATCTCTAAGTCCTTCAGCCTCCATAAGCTCGATAAGATTTGTCAGGTTCTTGATATGAACATCCTTTTGGGTTACGGTCTGGGAAACCAGCAGAGCATCCGCATGCATCTCTATTGCCCTTGCAAGAAATTCCTCATTAGGAACCTGGCTTCCAAGATTGTGAGCCTCAAACATTTTATATCTCTCCAGACCATAATGTCCGGCATAACCTTTCATATTCATAATTGCGTCAATACCAACGGTATGCGCATCAGTTCCGGTACTCGCTCCAACTACAACAAGAGGACGCCCCACATTCTCCTGAATGTAGGTATCAGTATCGTCCATACTCATAACTTTTGAGTCAACCTTTGGAACGTTAATGTCAGAATAATTTACAGCGTGGGTGAGATTGCCGTAGCAATTAAAAAATGTAAATCCAGGTGTAAGCTCCTGTGAAAATACAACCAAAGGATTCTCAAAACCCATCTTCTTAATAAGTTGCTTTGCGGCCTCAACAGCCTCTGCTCCAGCGGGTACGGGCAGTGTAAAACTTAACTGCACCTTGCCGTCATTCATTGTATCGCCATAAGGCTTTACTTTCTTAAGGTCAAGTGTTTTATCAAAATTCTTGGCCTCCATTGAATACAAACCTTCACTCATCTTTATTTCCTCCCTTTCATTAAATCAATAAATGGATTTCTATAGTGCGCCCCTTTCTCGGCAACTCCGGCAAGTCCCTTTCCTCCGTTCTTAGGTCTCTTCACATCTGCAAAGATTCCCTCCTCCAAAGAGTTAAACAAGCCTTTATCTGTCATCTGGCTAAGCAGTGCTATTGCCTTGTCCAACACCTCTTTAGCACGGTTACGGATAATGCCGTCCTGCTTGAATTCAACCTCCTCTCCAATGTCATGCATATTGTTGAAGATATATCTTGCATTCTCTATTGATAGAAATCTGTCTGACATAAACGGAGTATGTATTGCCTCTGTCGGCATACCCAAAAGCTGAATGCCCTGGTGCGTCCATATTCCAACAACATTAAATAACGCATCCTGAATATGACCGCGGAAAATATTACCGGTCATAAATTTTGTAGGAGGCATATACTTAAGCGTAGCATCTGGGAAGATTTCTCTTGTCATCTGAGCCTGAGCAAGTTCCAGAAGGAATCCGTTCTTAAGCATAGGATCCATCTCAAATGCATGTCCAAGTCCCATCTGCTTCTCCGGAAGACCGGAGAACAAAGCAAGTTGCTCGTTAATCAGGTCAGAAGCAAGAACCGTATGGGCAGCCTCAACAGCATCCGCGGTTGTTAGGTAATTATCCTCTCCAGTATTTATGATTACACCGGCAAATCCGTTGATGATTCTGGAGAAGTACTGGTCAACCAAAGTTCTCTGCATGTTAATGTCTCTGAACAAAATTCCGTAAAGGGCATCGTTCAACATAACATCCAGTCCCTCAAGGGCTCCCATAATTGCAATCTCCGGCATGCAAAGACCTGAACAGTAATTGCACAAACGAATATAGTGATGAATTTCCTCGCCAACTTCATCAAGAGCCTTTCTCATAATGCGGAAATTCTCCTGTGTTGCAAACGTTCCGCCAAATCCCTCAGTTGTTGCTCCGTAAGGAACATAGTCAAGAAGGCTCTGTCCGGTAGTTCTGATAACGGCAATGACATCCGCACCCTGTCTTGCACCGGCCTGAGCCTGAATGCAATCCTCGTAGATATTACCTGTCGCGACAATGATATATATGTAAGGTCTGTTGGTATCTTCTCCGTACTCCTTAATATATTCCTCTCTTCTCAGTCTGCGGTCTCTGATTTTTTTGATTGTTGCATCTATAACAGGCTGAATAGTTGCCATCAAAACAGTCCAGTCCGTAACCTTTGCCTCCTTAGTTACATCAAGAGTTCCTTTTGCAATTTTTTCCGCAATTTGTTGTGGCTGCAACCCTGTGCTAATCATTGCGTTGGCAATATAGAACAAAGCGCCTTGTCCAAGCACACCCTTTTCTTTGAGCTCATCTACAACTCTGTTTGGAATCGGCACCATATTCTCATCCACGCCGTCAATCCCAAGCGCACGGCAGATGGTTCTCTCTGTTGCCACAGTTGTATAGTGCTCCACAAAAGATTGCACATCGGTAGCTATATTTTTTGCCAGCCCCTTTGCCTTTGCAACCTTATTAAAGTCTAAACCTAATTTACTCTGCATTTTAAATTACTTTTAGTGTGAAGTATTATTATTAATTATTATAATTATTAGCTATTTAAATGTCTAAATCTCGACAGCCATTTTTTTTCTGCCTTTCAAGTTCTTTTTTAGCCTCTGCAATCCATTGAGGATTAATATTTAAGCTTTCCGCAATATTGATTGCCTCATGCGGAATATCTCCACAATAAGTCTCCTGCAATCTGTAATCCATCTTCCCCTCCTTCAGTCCGTTCACCCTCAGCCTGCGGAAGAAATCTCCCGCAATATTATAGTGAGTTGTAATCAGTACTGATAACTTCTTGCCTTTTAACACATTAAGCAGTGCAGTCACAAGCGCCGTTCCCTCAATAGGATTTGTAGTTCTGGCCGGCTCGTCAATCAGAGCTAAAATTCTCTCTCCCGCATCAGCACTCCTAAGTACCTGATTAACAGCCCTTATTTCACCTGCAAAAGAAGAGAGTCCGCTCAATTCATTCTGCTCATCTCCAATGCAGACCATTACATTATCCTTTATATCAATTATTGCACTCCCGGCCGCAACCCCAAAACCAAATTGGAAAAGCAACTGATTAAGCGCAGTCATTTTAAGCACCACCGTTTTGCCGCCCATGTTTGCTCCAATGATAGTTACAGGTTCCAATTCAAAATCTATATCAACCGGTACAAATTTCTTCTTCTCTGCTGCTGACAAAGCCGTAACATTCTCCTTATCATAAATATCCACAATCTGCGGATGGAAGATTCCCTTGTAAACCGTGCGCCCGTCAGAAGAAATCTGAGGGAAACACAACTTGATCTTTTTAATCTGCTGCGCCTTAGCAAGAAGTATATCCAATGCCGCCATCTTATCTATCGCAGCATACAAATCCTTTGAGTGCCTTTTTAATTTTCCCGACAGTTCTTCTCTTATTTTACTCTCCAGAAGCTGCTCTTTATCAACCAAATTCACAATTCTATCATCAGTAGCCCCATCTTTCTTTCCCGCAGATTCCGCAGCCTGAAGGTTTTTAAGTTCAGTTCTGATTCTTCCAAGATCCTTAGAATAAGAGTCATACACATAGAAACTCTCTATCTTCATTCCGTCCGGATCCAGAATAGAGACAACACTCTCCAAATTTGGCAGTTGTACATCCTTGAGAGCCAAGTCATTAACCATATCTGTCACAGATGAACACAGCAAGCCCAGATATTTGATTTCAAATAAATCTATATCATCCAGCACAACATCTTTATTAAGCCTTGCCAATGTTCCGGTAATATCACGCAGACACATCAGCCTGTGATCCAACGTATCCAGTTTAGCTAAAGAATTCTTGCCCTCTCCGTAAATGGAATCGTATGCGTTATGGAGTTTCTCATAACAGTCCTTAATTTTGGCCTCATCGGTCATCAGCTCAGTCTCCAGCAATTTGGCTCTGCCGCAGCTGCTTTGCAACTGCAGAGAATCAAACATGAATCTGAATCCGCAAGGACTATCTAAAAAACTCTTAAACAGCATCTCAAAAACTTATTAATCTCCACCCAAATCTCCAATATATTATACTTTATCTTTATTCTTAACTATATCATATACAGGTATTTTTATTGCCTCATGCAACTTCTCGCACAACGTATCGGAATCAAGCACTATTCCACGCGGAGAAGTAGGATTTACACACACGGCAATTAACCTGCTCTTTTGAAGGACCTCTATCCTTCCCCCTCTTTTGATAAACAATCTGTAGGCCTCTTCTGTTACAAAAATCTTTGTAAAATCCCTGACCAGCAGTACAATTTCTTTTACTTCCTTGGAATCCGAAATCATATTCAGAAACCTGTCCGTCAGCGCCCCTGCAACAAATACAGCTTTACAATCTCTTGTCAAACTATCCTGTATTTTGTCAATAGTAAGTGATGATGCAACTTTAAAATCTATCAGCTTACCCTGACGGCTTAATCCCCACACGCCTTTTTCAATGTCCAGAAAAATCTCTCTGAGAGACTCTTCCGCTCTCTCTATCCCAACAAGTTCCACAATGAATTTTGTTTTCCGCACAAGTCTCTCCATATTAACAGAGTAGGCAGCTCCCGTTGTTAAAACCAAACTCTCGCTCACAGCCGGAGATGCACTGCTTAGCCTGGATAACGCGCCATCTATTATTGTAAGATTTACGTTAAACTTATTAACTCCTGCAACCCAGCGCCTTAGAGACGCTGCAGATGAAGGGCCGCTAAGCAAAATCTTCCCCCCTATCAACACTTTTGCGGTAACAATTCTTCCCAATGAACTTCTCTCTTTTGTAATCTCTACCAATTCGCTCAATAACCGCCGTGACCTGTAAAACACCTCAGCAGTAGAGAAATACATCCCCTCTCTCAATGCTATCTCAGGCTTGGCCGTTCCGGTCACCTGATCCTTGCTCTCCCCGTCTATCCCAATTGAGGTTACCGCCACCTTACATTGTGACGGCAACCTTTTAAGGATAAAATTCAAACATTCTGTCTTCCCGGTATTCTTCTCAAGGCCTACAATAGAGAGGCTCCTGTACTTTGTTATTTCACCAATGAAAGACATAATGCGGTATAATTACTTTTTCACTGCTCCGCGTCTCTTTGCCCTCTCAACTCTCTCTAGATGAGCTGGTTCAATAGACATACCCTTACCTTCCAGAAGACCTGCCACGCCCTCGCACTCGTGCTTCTCTTGACAATACTTGCAATTGCACTTCTCGTCTTTGTATTCTGTCGGTTCTGTATAGGTTGTAATAACGCCCTCATAATTTCTAAGAACAACTTTTCCTGGAGCCATAGAAATAATATAGTTAGGCATGATTGGAGTTTTGCCTCCGCCGCCGGGAGCGTCAATTACAAAAGTAGGAACTGCAAATCCGCTTGTGTGTCCTCTAAGACCCTCCATTATCTCAATGCCTTTGCTTACAGGAGTTCTGAAGTGTTCAAGACCCATGGACAAATCGCACTGATAAATGTAATATGGTCTAACTCTCATCTTTACAAGCTCATGCACAAGTTTCATCATAATGTTTACACAATCATTGATGCCTCTTAGAAGTACTGACTGATTTCCCAGTGGAACGCCGGCGTCCGCAAGTCTTGCGCAAGCAGCAGCTGACTCAACTGTAACTTCCTGAGGATGATTAAAGTGTGTATTAAGCCAAATTGGATGATATTTCTTAAGCATATTGCAAAGCTCCGGAGTAATTCTCTGAGGGCATACAACAGGAGTTCTTGTTCCTATTCTGATAATCTCAACATGATCAATTGTACGAAGTTCTTTAATAATAGACTCTAATCTCTCATCTGAAACCATCAACGCATCTCCGCCAGAAAGGAGAACGTCTCTTACCTGAGGAGTATTTCTGATGTATTCAATAGCCTTCTGAACATTGTCCATTGAATTTGCCATGTCTGTTTGGCCCGTAAATCTTCTACGGGTGCAGTGACGGCAATACATTGAGCACATGTCAGTTATAAGAAGAAGAACTCTATCCGGATAACGATGAGTCAATCCCGGAACAGGAGAATCTATATCTTCATGTAGCGGATCCAACAGATCGCCAACAGATTGATGAGTCTCATAAATCGTTGGGATGCACTGCTTTCTAACAGGATCTTCTGGATTGTTAGGATCAATCAAACTTAAGTAGTAAGGAGTAATGGCCATTCTCAAAGTCTTTAAAGACTCTTTGATTCCCTCTTCCTCATCTTTAGAAAGCTTAACATATTTCTTAAGGTCTTCTAAAGTCTCTACTCTGTTTTTGACCTGCCAATGCCAATCATTCCACTCGGCATCTGTAACCTTTGGGAATAATTCTTTTCTCCTGGAAACGTTTGAATATTTTGCTGTCATATCCAGTTAATAATTAAGCATATAGCTCAGTAAAAATCTTCTTCAATTTAGGGCACTCTCTAAGTTCCTGAAGAGTAATCTCCGCATGACCCTTAGTGTAGCCGTTACCAATAATCATAGTAACATCTTTGCCTACACCCTCTGCTCCAAGAGCTGCTTTTGTAAAGCTTGTTGCCATGGAGAAGAAATATACAACGCCGTCATCCTTTGTGCAAAGAACGCTTGTCATCTCTGTGTCATTGATGTTTACATTATTGATTGTAACATCGCAAAGCTTGCCTTCAGTCATTTTTTCAATTTGCTCCAATACAGGAACAGGCTGAGTTGCATTAGCGGTAAATACTACATCGCAGAAGCCAAGATCCTCCAATCTCTTAGCGCTCTTCTCGCTGTGGCATAGTCCAATTACTTTACCTGTAACACCTGCTCTCTTCTTAGCCTCATAGCAGCAAAGCATTCCGCTCTTTCCGCCTGCGCCAATGATAAGAACAGTATCGCCAGGTTTAACCAGCTTAGCTGTCTGTGCAGGAGCACCTGCTACGTCTAGAGCTGAAAGAGCCAGTTTCTCAGGAAGATCTGTAGGAATTTTAGCATAAATACCGCTCTCAAATAGAATTGCTTTTCCTTCAATATCTACTTGATCAACGTCGGCGCGAATCTCTTTAATCTTGTCAATTCTAAGAGGGGTAAGAGAAAGAGAAACCAATGTTGCAATCTTATCTCCAACCTTAAGATCAATTTTGCCTTTAAGAGCATCACCAATCTTCTCAACTTTGCCAAGAAGCATTCCACCTGAACCAGTCCAAGGATTACGGTGCTTGCCTTGTTTAGCTACAATGTCCATCATAATCTGGGCAATCTTTTTCTTGTCACCGCCTGCTCTTGTGGAAATATCTGTAAATGAGGCAGAATCAATGTTTAATGTTTGAACGTTGATAAGGATTTCATTGTCATAGATTTCATCCATGTTGTTGTCAACCTTATCAGCTGGCTGTGGAAGCACACCCTTTGGTGATATAACTCTGTGTGTTCCGTACTTGTTACCTTTCTTTTGCATAAAACTTAATGTTTTAAATGTTTTTATTTATTTAATTGTATTTGATTTTCAAAAAAATATGGGACTTCTCAGTTATTTATTTAGCGGCGCAAGTCCCAGTATCTGACGAGCTTCTGCAGGTGTCGCAATTCCTCTTCCAAATTCATTTGCAAGACGCACAACTTTAGCTACAAGCTCTCCGTTGCTCTTTGCGAGCACGCCTTTGGATATATAAACATTATCCTCAAAGCCAACTCTGACATGACCTCCATGGATAATTGCCATTGCAGCAAGAGGAAATTCATAACGTCCTACGCCGGCTACCGTATAAGTAGAACCAGCTGGTATTGAGCCTGCAAGGAATGCGAAGTCTCTAATTTCTCCTCCGATTCCTCCATTAACTCCCATTACAAAATCCCAATGAATAGGATATTTTACATACCCCTTCTTTGCAAGACGCAGGCACATCTCAATCATGCTCTTGTCAAAAACTTCGCACTCAGGTTTAATGCCTCTTTCAATCATCTTCTGACCAAAATACTTAATGGTGTTTTCTGTATTTTCAAAAACATCATCGCCTCCAAAATTCATTGTGCCACAGTCAAGTGTAGCCATTTCCGGATTAAGTTCAGTTGGCTGAAGACGTTCGTCGTTTGTCATTCCAACAGCACCGCCGGTAGAAGGTTGAATGATAACATCAGGACAAGCCTTTCTGATAGCATCCATAATTACCTTAAACCTAGCCTTATCCTGAGTCGGTTTTCCGTCATCATATCTTACGTGAAGGTGAATGATGCTGGCTCCGGCCTCATAAGCGCTCTTGGCCTCTCTTACGTATTCATCTATTGTATAAGGCACTGCAGGGTTATTCTCTTTTGTAACTTCTGCACCGCTCACACAATTTGTTATAATTAATTTCTCCATTTTCTTAAAATTTGCCGTCGTGATTTTTAAGTTCCCGACAGTTATTTATTATTTTCCTCTCTGGCTTTTTGCAGGGACAACGCATGTGCCGCTAGCCTTGCAAACAATAACCGGTTCAGCCAAAACATCTGCAGCTGAATCAGATATGTCAGGACGTGGAGCAATTACTTTTCTTGCCTCAAAAACCATCTTGCGGGAAGTGTTGCCGACATGAGTGATTTCTCCGGTAGCCTCAATGTAATCTCCTGCATGAACGGGAGCTATAAACTCCACATTATCATAAGCTTTGAAAAGACCTTCGTCTCCGTCATTAATAATTAATAGTTCTGTTGCAACGTCTCCAAAAAGCTTAAGCATGTGAGCTCCATCTACAAGTCCGCCGCCGTAATGAGCATCTTCTCCGCCCATTCTCAATCTGATAAGTGATTTCTTTACCATTATAATTCTTTTATTTATAGCTTATTACGCAAGGATTACTCTCTTACTTTCTGAAGCTTGTTAGTTGATTCATATAGATAAGTAACATATAGAGAAGGTGTTATGATCTCCTCTGGTTTGAATGTTCCGGCAGGGACAATCTTCTCAGCCTCAACAATAACTACATCAGCTGCAGTTGCCATAAGAGGGTTGAAGTTTTGTGAAGTACCTACATAAGAGCAATTTCCAAGTTCGTCAGCAACAGTCGCTCCAATAAGAGCAACATCTGCATGAAGCGGTTTCTCCAACAGATAAGTCTTTCCGTCAACAGTAACTTTCTGCTTAGGAGTTTTTCCATCCTGCTCGTACTCCATAACTGTTCCAAGACCTGTTGTGGTAAGAACGCCGCCAAGTCCGCAACCGCCGCAGCGAACTCTCTCTGCAAGAGTACCTTGCGGGCAAAATTCTATTTTAAGTTCACCTGCATTCATCTGAGCTGCAGTGTCCGGATTTGTCCCAATGTGGGATACAAAAAGATGAGAAACCTGGTGGTTACCAATCAGATTACCATTTCCAATTCCCTGATAAGCAGTATCATTGGAAATCATTGTTAAATTTTTAACTCCTGTCTTTGAGAGAGCCTCAAGGATATCTAGAGGAGAACCGGCAGATAGAAATCCGCCAACCATAACTGTCATACCGTCCTTAATCTTGGAAACGGCATCCTGCAATGAAATTCTTTTATTCATATACAAAAAGTTTAAATTATTAATTATTTCTTTTAGACTCTATTCTATTATCTACTATCTATACTTATTTACCTGTAACGAGCTCGCAATTCCGTGTTGCCAAACTGAAATTCAGCACCCTCCACATGCGGTTTGCAAATATAACAAAAAAAATGACAAGAAATATAACAACGTTGTTATATTTTATAAACATTTGAATGTGAATAATATTTTAGCGTTTAAAAGGGTTATAAGGGGCAATTTTTGATAAATTTGCACACACGGCCATAGATAAAATGGTTAGGATCGTGATAATTAAGAATAAAAATGAACCTATAAGTAATTATGACTGCATTATTTAATTCACTTTTAACACTTCTTAGCGTCAACCTTCCAGATGATGCGCAAAAACTTGCCGCCCATGCACAACAAGTAACTCAAGAGGCTACTGCAAAGGCAGACTCCCTCATTCCAAATACACTTGGGATTAAATCTACTGTCGACAGCGTGTCTCACATGGATACAAGCCAGCTTTTCACATTTGTTACAGACAAGGGGTTAAACCTTGGAACAAAGATACTTACAGCCATTGTAATATATCTGCTGGGAGCGTGGCTTATTAAGAAAATAAAGAAAATCACTAAGAGAATATTCACAAAGAAGAACGTTGACCCTTCCCTATCTTCCTTTTTATTAAGCACTATCAGCATTCTACTCACACTTATTCTTATTATTGTCACGATAGATACTCTTGGCGTTGACACAACTTCCTTTGTGGCCTTGCTTGGAGGCGCCGGTCTTGCAATAGGCATGGCCCTGTCCGGAACTTTGCAAAATTTTGCTGGCGGTGTTATGATTTTGATATTCAAGCCTTTTAAAGTAGGAGACGTCATAGAGGCGCAGGGATATGTCGGCACAGTTTCTGCCATAGAAATTATCTCCACACACATGACTACTGCGGATAATAAAAAAATAATTCTTCCAAACGGATCATTATTCAACGGAATAATTGACAACTACTCAGATACGGGTACAAGAAGATGCGAATGGACCATAGGCATTACTTACGGAGATGATGTTGATAAGGCTAAATCATTGTTAATAAAGATCATACAAGAATGTCCGCAGATAATGAAAGAAAATGCACCGGAAGCGCCATCAGCGTATGTGGGTAATTTAAGCGCAAGTTCAGTTGACATATTGGGAAGAGGCTGGGTAAAAACAGACAATTATTTTACAGTTCTAACGTACGTGACGGAAAAAGTATATGAGGAATTTCCAAAGGCCGGATTAAGTTTTCCTTATCCGCACATGAATGTAATAATGGATAATCCCCCTAGTAATCAGACAAATAAGCAAAGTAACAACCGTACGTAATAAATAGAATAAGACAGATAAATAAAAATATAGCATTATGAATTACACAAAGTTAATAGTAGACGTAAAGGATAAAATTTGCACCGTAAAGATTAATAATCCGGAGGCAATGAACGCCCTTAACTCTACCATCCTCTCAGAGCTGGATGCAGCATTCACGGAAATTGCTGCTAATGAGGAAGTTTCAGTAGTTATTATTACAGGTGAAGGACGCGCATTTGTAGCAGGCGCGGACATATCCCAGATGAGCAAAATGAATGCTACTGAAGGTAAAGCCTTTGGTGTCCAGGGCTCTGCTGTATTCAGAAAAATTGAAAATCTGGACAAGCCCGTCATAGCGGCAATAAACGGTTTTGCTCTTGGCGGAGGGTGTGAACTTGCAATGGCCTGCGATATCAGAATTGCATCTAACAAAGCAAAGATAGGACAGCCCGAAACAGGTCTTGGAATAACCCCGGGATTCTCCGGCACACAAAGACTTCCAAGAATTGTTGGACTAGGCAAGGCTAAGGAGATTATTTACACTGCAAAACCTATTACGGCAGATGAGGCATACCGCATTGGCCTGGTTAACAGCGTAGTAGAACCAGAAGCCTTGATGGATGCGGCATACGCAATGGCAAAACAAATTGCCAAGAATGCCCCTATAGCACTGAAATACAGCAAAGAAGCAATCAACAAGGGAATGCAGACAGACATAGATTCAGCCATCTCTTTGGAGAATGATTTGTTTGCTCTTTGCTTCTCTACGGAAGACCAAAAGGAGGGAATGAAGGCATTCTTTGAGAAGAGGCCTGCAGAGTGGAAAAAGAAATAACTGTCGGGATATAAAATATAACATGTTTGTTTTATGTCTAACTTTGCATAGGGCAAGCAGAAGAAATCATACATAGTTTAACTTATAAATACTTATAAATATGAAAGTTGCAGTAGTTGGTAACGGTACAATGGGACATGGCATTGCTCAGGCATTTGCCACAGCCGGCCATGACGTTTTACTAAAAGGACGCAGTGAAGCTTCACTGTGCAAGGCTCATAAAGCCATTGAAAAATTCCTTACAAGAAGCGTAGAAAAAGGGAAGATGGAAGCTGCCGTAAAGGACAGCATTCTTTCTAAGATTGTCGATACTATAAAGTATGAGGATCTTAAAGACGCAGATCTTATAATTGAGGTAGTTGCAGAGGATATGGCAACAAAGAAAGAGATTTGGCAGACACTTGATAAGGTTTGCAAACCAGAGGCAATTCTTGCCACAAATACTTCCTCTTTATCAATCACAGAAATTGCATCATTTACGACTCGTCCTCAGAATGTAGTTGGAATGCACTTCTTCAACCCGGTTCCACTTATGAAACTTGTTGAAGTTATCAGCGGCCAGCTAACTTCCAAGGAAGTTCATGACAAGGCTATTGAGATTGCAAAGGCAGTTGGCAAGACTCCGGTAAGCGTTAACGAGGCTCCGGGATTTGTTGTTAACAGGATCCTTATTCCTCTTGTAAATGAGGGAGTTGGCATTCTTGCAGACGGTATTGCAACACGCGATGAGATTGATGCAGCAATGAAACTTGGAGCTAACCATCCAATGGGACCTCTTGAGTTAGGAGATTTGATTGGCTTGGATGTTTGCCTTGCAATCATGGAGGTTCTTTACAATGAATACGGAGATAGCAAGTATCGTCCACATCCTCTTCTTAAAAAGATGGTACGCGCAGGACTTCTTGGTAGAAAAACGGGCAAGGGATTTTATGATTACAGCAAGTAACAATCTAGTTGTCAATAAAATAAAAAAGCCGCTTTTCCAAGCGGCTTTTTTTATTGTTCCTGAGATTTTACCGGATTTGCGTAAATGCCAAGGAAAATTTCCCGCAGCTCCGCGGCGTCACCTTCCAGTGTACTAAGTTGTTTTGCTGCATATTCCTCAAAATGAGACTTTTGCTCTGGTGTGTAATGAGTTGAGTATTTACCCGGTATTGAGCCGCTTGATGCTGAAGCGCCAGTTGATGAACTGACCGCCTCTGCAGCAAGCAAGTCTGCAGAAATGTAATTGTTAGGCCACAGTTTGTAAGAGTGGTGAATCTGCTTATCTATAATTTTTGCAAGCTCCTGAAAGCGCTCATTTTTAGTGAATTGAGCACAATATTCTATCTCTTTTGGAAGAACAGGCTCTGTGAATTCAAGGTGAATGTTTCCCTTCCACTGAGTAAGCCCGGTGAGGATACTATTATAATCTTCATCCTCTCCCTTAATATATTTCTGTCTGCGAGAGACGTAAAGCTCATGAGTTTTAAATGCATCACAAGGCTCATATTCATAAGAAATTGTAACAGGCAGTATATCAAGTTCTTGCATGTCTTTCACAAAATCTCCGCTGCCGCTCATATCCAACATTTTAAGCAGCCCCTGCTCAGTCAAATCTACTCCGTCTTTTGTACGTCCGTTGCGCTGTGCAATCCATATAGAGCTCCTTTGCCCCGCAACCTTATATCTAATGTATTCAGAAAGAATCTTTGATGTAGTGTAAACCTCTCTAGGAGAAGTAGTTCTGATGACTTTAATCATCTTGTTTGACCTGGCGATATCCTCAATAAACTGTGATGAAATCAGATTGTCACCAACTGCCATCTCAGTGGTCTTGATTTTATTATTATGTAGTATCAGCTGAATAATAGCGGAATCCAACACAATATCGCGATGGTTTGTTATAATAACATGCGTACGATTTGCGTCAAAATAATGCAATCCGTTGAAAATAACCTTATCCGCAGTATTCTTGAGGATGAGGGAAACAACCATCGCCATTACTCTATCCTGGAAATCATCCACAGAATTACATGAAAGGAGAACCTTTCTAAGTTTGTCTTTATCAGCAATTTTAAGAAATTCAGCAATATCTTTTACAAAGGGACTTGCCGTAATTCTCTCCACAGCAGGGTGAATCTCAGAATCAGTATATGGCCTAATGCCGTCAAACTTGCTTAAATCCATTTCAATAGAAAATTCCGCCAATGAACGGAATGTCATTTTGTTTTGCGCGGCAAAGGTAATAAAATTACCTCAATCTCTCTCCAATTTGATTTTTAGCTCATAAACAAAGACTATTCTCTGAATAACAAGCAACTATCACCGTAGCTCAAGAATCGGTAACTGTTCTCCAGCGCATGTTGGTAAGCAGATTTCCACCCGTTTCCAACAATTGCCGCAATAAGCAGCAGCAGGGTGCTTTGCGGCTGGTGGAAGTTTGTAATCTGTATGTCAATTACATGAAATGTATATCCCGGCACTATAATAATAGATGTGCCGGCAACAAGCCTTTGCAGGTTATTGTCGTCTAAATATCTAATAATAGCCTCAATAGATTCCTTAAGAGTATAACTATACTCCTTGTCATAAGGAGCCCACTGTCCAACAATTTCAGGAGAAAAACCTTTTAAGGATCTAATATAATTTGTAGAATTACCGGCTTCAATACACTGAACACCAATAAAATATAAAGATTCAAGGGTTCTTGTAGTTGTTGTCCCCACAGATATCACCTTCTCCCCCGAACGCAGAGCCGCAAGATCCGCAAGAAACTGTCGTGATACAGAAAATGGCTCTGTGTGCATGTGGTGGTCAACTATAAACTTACTCTTTACCGGGATAAACGTACCGGCGCCAACATGCAGACACACATTATCTCTTTTAATACCCTTATTATCAAGTGATTTAAGAACCTTCTCTGTAAAGTGAAGACCTGCGGTAGGGGCTGCAACAGAACCCTCAATCTTGGCATAGATTGTCTGGTATCTTGTTTTGTCTATTGCCTCCGTCTTCCTATTTAGGTAAGGCGGGATTGGCACTTGTCCGCAAATATCTAAAACCTCTGAAAATGTGGCATTTGTATCCCATTTGAACCTCACAATTGACCCTTTTTCATCGCCCTTCATTATAAGTTCCGCTCTCAAATTTACTGTTTGGGCATACTTATATATACTGTCTTCCGCATTACTGGCACTATCTGCACTACAAGCGCTGCCAATATTATCTGATATAAACCGGATATCACCGCCTTTCCAACGTTTTGCATTCCCAAGAACCACATTCCATTCACAGCTGCCTACGCTGGCAAAGGACATCACATAGTCATTAGGAGCAGTAGGATTAAGGCAAAGAATCTCAATGACGGCACCGGTTGGCTTGCAAAAATAGAGCCTGGCCGGGACAACTTTGGTATTGTTAAAGACCATAAAAGAGTTATCCGGGAGATACTTATTTATATTATAAAAGTTATCGTCAGAAATTTTATCTTTTCTAAATACCAAGAGCTTGGAACTGTCACGTTCTGCCAGCGGGTACTTGGCAATTCTCTCTTCCGGGAGGGAATAGGTGAAATCTGATATTTTAATTTTTGGTCTCAATTTTCAATGTTTTGTGCAAAGATACAGAATTGTCCGCTTAAGATGAAATAATGAAAATAACGCAATTTTACACAATTAATATTTCACAAAACAAAACCACAATTGTTCACATAATTGCACACGTTTGAAAACACTTGCGCAGTTCGGTACACGTGGCCTATTGCATAGAATAATAAAAAGTTATTATTAAATATTTTAAAATGTAATATGCTGATTTTCAGTAATAAAATAAAATAGATCTAAAGTTAAAGATTAAATAAAATCCAAGTCAATTTTTAAAAAACTGCGCAATTAAATGATTAAATTCAATTTTTATAATTATAATATATTGAAATATAGAACATTAACCCTTTTTATTTAAATTACATCTTTAAATTATGGTGCCATTGCGTAATTCCGATCCAATTTGCATTAAAAAGGTGTTTTTTAAATGGTGCGCAATATGTTCACAAAATTGTACAATCTTGTGAACATGAAATATTTTTGAAAAACGACAAACAATTGTTTATATTTGTAATGTTTAAAGTTTACAGAAATGAAAGACCGTTTTCAGACCATTCTCAACCTGGAAAAAATATCGGCTGCCCAGCTTGCCGCTATTTTGGGAATTCAGCGTTCGACCCTATCAAATATCCTTGGGGGACGTAACAACCCAAGTTATGAAGTGATACATGGACTACTGACAAAATTACCGAATTTGAATATTGATTGGCTCCTTACCGGGGAAGGTCAACCCTATAGGAATATGCTAAAAAATTTCAGAGGTAATGTGATCTCAAAAGAGAAAAACGAGGAGCAAAACTCATCTGAAAACTTGGAAGGTGGAATGGACGGAATTGTATCCGGCAACAAATCTGACCTCTTTGGTTTTGAAAAACCCGATGAAGATTTTCCATCAGACATAGAACAAATTTCTGAGCAAAGTCAAATGATAAGTCAGCAGCCAGGTCAAACAGGCCATCAAATCGCAAACCAGAGCTCAAGACAGATCGACAATCAGACTATAAATGAACACATTCAGAGTCAATCACCTTTAAATCAAGTTAATAACCTGTCGGGAGTTCAAAATACAGAAGCGATATCATTGCATGAAGCTCAAAAAAGAGAGAGAGAAAAGGCAGATATGCAGGCAAAGATGAAAAGGCTGCAACAGATTGTTAATGAGAAAGCTGCGGCTGCAAAGCACTCCGCTCAACCCTCTGAGAATCAAATAAACGGGGCAAGATCATCAACCCCCGGGCAAATAAAAGAGCTAAAAAAGGTAATTTTGCTCTATACCGACGGTTCTTTTGAAAAGTACGAGAAGATTTGAGTAAATTTGCCGCGTTCAAACTGGAGTACGATAAATGTATAAGCTAATAAGACCACTGCTATTTACAATGCAGCCGGAAAAAATTCATGATTTGGTTGTCAACGGTCTTAAAATGTTGCGTGATGTTCCGCTAGCAAGAGCATGCGTGCGGATGCTGTTTAACTACAAAAATCCCAAACTGGAAAAAGAAGTTTTTGGTGTTACATTTAAAAATCCCGTTGGACTTTCCGCAGGATTTGACAAGAACGGAGACATCTATAACGATATGTCTGATTTTGGCTTTGGCTTCATAGAAGTCGGAACGCTTACATCAAAACCGCAAGACGGAAATCCACAGCCAAGATGCTTTAGACTACTTAAGGATGAGGCTATTATAAATAGGATGGGAATAAATAACAAAGGTGTGAAACACGCCGTATCCTATATTAAAAGGCACCATCCAAATTGCGTCATTGGGGCAAGCATTACTAAAGGAAAAGATACGCCTGTTGAACAAGCAGCAAAAGATTATGAAATCTGTTTTGAGTACTTATATGATATTGTAGATTATATTGCTCTAAACGTTTCTTGCCCTAATGTCAAAGATCTTTATAAACTCCAAGATGCAACCAACTTGTCTGAAATCATAGATAAGCTTTTGGAATTGCGCAGAATGTATGACGATTACCGTCCTATTCTTCTTAAAATATCGCCGGACATCCCTTATTCACAGCTGGATGAAATTATAGACACAATACTTGTTTCAGGTCTCGACGGTGTAATTGCCACAAATACAACTATTAGCAGAGACGGATTAAAGACAGACAATAAGACGCTGGATACAATTGGCACTGGGGGATTAAGCGGAGCTCCGTTATTTAAAAAGACATTGGATTTTGTTTCATACATCGCCCGCAAGACCGGAGGTTCTCTGCCTATCATTGCAAGCGGAGGTATTATGTCTCCGCAACAGGCAAAACAGATGCTGAATGCCGGAGCTTCTCTGGTTCAGGTATATAGCGGGTTCATATATAACGGGCCGGGGTTTGTAAAAAAGATTAATAAATATCTTGCTAAGAATATTAAATAGATAAAACACAAGGATAATCTTGCAAAATAAATTTTAAAAAAATGGTTACAGCATCAATATGTACAATTGGAGATGAGCTTTTGATTGGTCAGGTTGTGGACACAAACTCATCAATGATTTCAGTACAATTGAATAAAATTGGAGTAAAAGTTAACTCTATGGTCACCTGCGGAGATAACCGCAAAGACATTCCGGACTTTATAGAGCAATGCCTAAAAACAACTGACGTTGTGCTTGTTACAGGAGGCCTTGGTCCTACAAAAGATGATATCACAAAAAAAATTTTAGGTGAATTGAGCGGAAGTAAAAAAGATGTACGCAACAAGGAACAATATGATATCATTGAGAAAATTCTTACCGCGCGCGGAGTTCAGATGTTAGAAATCAACAAACTGCAAGCCTTTGTTCCAGAAACATGTACGGTAATTCCAAATAAAGTTGGAACCGCCCCTATTATGCAGTTCTCATTCCCAAAAAGTAAATACGGAAGAAAGAATCTATTGTTCTCAATGCCCGGTGTTCCGTTTGAGACGGAGCACGCATTACCAGATATAATTGCCTCAATAAAAGAGCATTATAAACTAGATGACATATTTCATAAGACAATATGCACAGCCGGAATTCCGGAATCTGCGTTGGCTATGAAAATTGAAAAATGGGAAGATGCGCTTCCAAAAAATCTTCATCTTGCATATTTGCCGGACCCCATTATGGGAGTAAGATTGAGACTTTCCATATACGGCACAACCCAAAAAGAAGGAGAACAAGAATTAAAAAAATACTCCGCCTCTTTGTCT
>DAONEN010000006.1:52308-54534 GCA_035403105.1 Candidatus Egerieousia sp.
TCTAAAATTGACGGCAATACATTTTTTAACATAGCATCTTGCTCAAAACAATTTTCGGCAGTAGCTATTTTAAAAATGGATGACCAGAAACTAATTGATATTCATAAGAGTATATATGACGTATCACCAAAAGTTCTTCCATATTTGCCTCCTAAAAAAGCACCGTTTTCAGCAATCACGGTTGCAAATCTGATGTCTCACACATCCGGAATTCCGGACGCACGTCCAAGAGATGACAGAGAATTTGTATTGAAAGCAACTGACATGCAATCTATTGAATACATGAAAAATCTTGACAGTTTGCATTTTCAGCCGGGCACTCAGTATGAGTACATTAACCCTACTTTCCAGTTGCTTTATTTATTTATAGAGAAAATAAGCGGTCTTCCTTTTGAACAATATATGCATGATAATATTTTTGTTCCGGCCGGAATGGACAGCACTGTTTATTTTGAGCCAGACAGGAAAATTCCTCACATGGCACACGGCTATGTCACTGATACTCCGGATGCTAAAGAGGGTACAAAGAAATTTCACGAGTATGATTATGGAGAGGAATCATTCTTTGCCACAAAGGCGGACGGAGGAATTTACACATCTACCCATCAGTTTATTAAATGGATAAAGGCGCTGAGAGACAACAAAATTATTTCCGCAAAAATTAAGAGCGAGGCACAGTCTCCGGTAACAAAAGTAACCGGCAGCAAGTACTGCGATTATCAAAATAGGCCAAACACTTATTATGGTTATGGCTGGTTCATTGAGCAGCAACCGGAATTTCCTTTAAAAGTCTATCATACAGGAGATAATGGAGGCTTCCAAATTTATGAAGCATTCTTCCCTAGCGCAAATCTAACGGTCCTTGTATTTGAAAACCGTAATGACCATGACCGCTGGAATATGGTTACCAACTTAGATAAAATTCTAAAGAAAGCAGGATTAATGAATCCGAAAAAATAATCTATTAGCCGCATAAATCACTAATTGCCTAGCCGTTTTGTGGTATGGCAATTATACAACTAAAAAGAGCCGGATTTTTCCGGCTCTTTTTGTGTATTAACTTGTACATTGACTGTTTAAAACGTATAAGCTAAATCTTCAACGTATGTTAAAACTCTTAGTAAGTTTTCGCCCAGAATATTCTTAATATCTGTCTCTGTGTAGCCTCTGACAACCAGCTCTTTGGTAATATTCTCCATTTTGGAAATATCCTCCAATCCAACCGGTGTTGTCTCTATTCCGTCAAAGTCAGAACCAAGTCCTACATGATCCGCCCCAACTAAATCAACAACATGATCTATATGGTCAACCAAATCTTTAACCGTAGGCCTCTTTATTTTTAAAATGTTCTTTTCTGCAAGACGAAAAGCAGCAACTTCTTTCTCTCCTTTTTTGCCGCTCTTCCAATAAGCCTTCTGTGTATCCTCATAAATATCAGCTAAATCCCAGAACTGGTCTGCGTACTCTTTGCTAATAAATGCAGGATAGAAATTGATTTGAATAACGCCGCCGGCGTGAGCAAGATCTTTGATCATCTTGTCTGTCATATTTCTTGGATGATTGGAAAGCGCTCTGCAGCAAGAGTGTGTAGCAACAAATGGGGCCTTGGAGTATTTAAGACAATCATAAAATGACTCATCTGAAATATGTGAGCAGTCTACCATGACACCAAGCTGATTCATCTCTGCAACAACTTTTTTTCCAAACGGACTCAAACCGTGCCAGATCTTCTCTTTTGGTGCGCATGAATCACAAATTTGATTATTATATGCGTGGCTCAGAGTTATATATCTGATACCCAGGCGATAAAACTCATGCAGCAAAGCCATGTCATTTTGAATTGGAGAACCATTCTCCATTCCAAACATGATGGCTCCCCTGCCATGCGCCTTCAACTCTCTTGCCTGCCTTACTGTTGTTGCAAATCCAACTTTATCAGGATTTGCATCAATTGCGTCTCTTGTGAGCGCAATCAATTGCAAAGCTCTGCGAGTAGACTCATCCGGAGTTAATTTTCCGGACGTATAAATAGCGTAGAATGAGACGTCTACGCCGCCCTCTTTCATCCTCACAAAGTCATTATGTCCCTCTGTTCCTCTAACGCCAAGGTCTGCGTGCTCGTCTGCAAGACGGAGCGGAGTGTCACAATGAGTGTCAACAACCATTGCCTCTTTGTGAAGTTGATGTACTGATTTTGTCATAATATTTATTGAATTAGAATCTTCT
>DAONEN010000007.1:0-25937 GCA_035403105.1 Candidatus Egerieousia sp.
CAACAATATAGTTACGGAAAGGAACCCCTTTTGCATCAAATCTGTGCTGAAGAAACTCCGCTTTCAGCCTGGTCATGTCCACATTTGAAGGACACTCGCTCTTACAGGCCTTGCAACTTAAACACTCATTAAGCAGTTCACAGGTAGCATTATCCAGAAACGGATTACGGTGACTATTATGAATAACATTATCAGATACCAGATTGTGAGTAGCCCCTCTTTTTATGCTGCCGTTTGTTAAAACTTCACGCATCATATTGGCCCTTGCTCGAGTAGAAAATCTCTCCTCTTTGCCGGCCTTAAACGCAGGGCAAATTACACCCCCCATTTCCGCAGGACGCCTGCAATCTCCGTTGCCGTTGCACTGCTCAATTGCGCAAAACAAACCCTTCTGCTGAGTAAAATCAAAATATGTCTTCAGCCCTTTAGCGCCGCCTGAAGCTTGCAGATATTTCTCTGCAACATAGTGTTGATCAACCTGATACCTCAGGCAAGCATCCATCGGGGGAGTATTGACTATTTTCCCCTCATTAAAAATCAGATGCGGATCCCAGACAGATTTTAAATCTTTAAACAGCTTGTAAACTCTTGGCCCAAACATGATCGGCAAAAATTCTCCTCTCAATCTGCCGTCTCCATGCTCGCCGCTCAAAGAGCCGCCGTGTTTTTTTACAATCTTTGCAGTCTCCTCAGCCACAGCCTTAAACAAGTATCTGTCGTGAGCATCTTTAAGATTTAAAATGGGGCGCAAATGCAACTCTCCAACGCTGATGTGGCCATAAAATACGCAGCTCAGCTTAAAGCCGTCCAACATATTTTTAATATCCTTTATGTACTCTGCAAGACGCTTTGGAGAAACGGCGGTATCCTCTATCAGCGATACCGGTTTTGCATCTCCCGGCATTCCGGAAAGCAGTCCCAAGCCCGCCTTACGCAATGCCCAAACTCTCTTTATATCAGCACCATATACACGCGGAAATTCATACCCGTAATTATGTCTCTTAAGGTCCGCCTCAATTTCATCCGCCCGCGCATCAACTTCTTCCATGCTCTCTCCTGCAATCTCAATGCACAGAATTGCAGCCGGATCTCCATGCACAAAAAATCTGTTTTTATTCTGCTCAATATTATCCTTGCTCAGCTGCAAAATACTGTCATCAATCAGCTCAATCGCCACCACCCCTTCATAATCAGAATTCACTATCTCGGATTCACCTATTAAGGCTGCTCCGCTATTTGCTAGAGCTAAAATATTCCCCGCAAACGCCTCATCAAGCGATTTGCAATGCGCACACACCAAGACCCTGTCCTTTGACGGAAGCGGGACAAGATTTATCTTAAATTCATACGCAAACGCCAACGTTCCCTCTGAGCCCGCAAGCAATTTACACAGATTTGGAACAGCCTGACCTCCTGCTAAATAACTGCGCATATCACTAAGCATCTCATCCAGCGCATAACCTGAATTACGGCGCACAATCTCTTTATCTGGAAACTCTGCTACAATAGCATCATTTATATTTTCATCACACGCCCACTTAAACAGCTGCCAATAAATTCTCTCCTCCAAACTGACCGGAATAAAAGCCTTTGCCAAATCTCTATCATTAAATTTTCCGGTGCCGCTATAGATACTGTCTCTATACTTTTCAACTTTTGCTTTAATCTTACCAACAACCTCAGCCGCCCTCTCTTTTGAAAAGACGGCAAGAGTGCCGTCGCCCAGAACGACTTTAGCCTCAAGCAAATTCGCACGCGTTGTTCCATAAACAAGAGAGTGACTGCCGCTGGAATTATTTCCAACCATTCCGCCAATACAACATCTATTTGAAGTAGAAGTCTCAGGTCCAAAAAAAAGATTAAACTTTGCAAGTTCCAGATTCAACTTGTCCAACACAACTCCCGGCTGAACCCGCGCCCAATGCTCAACCTTGTTAACCTCAAGGATTCGGCTCATATACTTGGAGACATCCGCCACCAGTCCGCTCCCCACAACCTGTCCTGCAATAGATGTCCCCGCCGTACGAGGAATTAAAGAAATACCATTTGCCCCCGCCACGCTAATTGCCAGACGGATATCCTCTATGCCGGCCGGAAAACAAACCCCGTAAGGTATTTCCCTATACGCACTTGCATCAGTCGCATACAGTACTCGCGTTAAATTATCTCGTAAAATATCCATAAGCCAAAACTTCAATACTAAGACCCAAAAAACATGGTCTCAAAAACGTCGCAAATATAATTAAAAAAGCCACGCATATTATGCGTGGCTTAAGTACAAGCTGCTTAATGCTTTAACTCACCCTGCGCAGTTTCTTACCCGTAATTTTTTGAATGTCTTTAATCATCGGATACTCCTCGCTAGAGCAAAAAGTAAAGGCAAGTCCGCTATTCCCAGCTCTGCCGGTACGCCCTATTCTGTGCACATAAGTTTCTGCCACATCCGGCAGGTCATAGTTGATAACAAGCCCAAGGTCCTGAATATCAAGACCTCTTGCAGCAATATCTGTAGCAACAATAATTCTTGTTTTACCACTTTTAAAATTCTTTAATGCAGTTTGTCTTGCGTTCTGAGACTTGTTGCCGTGTATTGCCTCGCACCCTATTTTGCATTTGCTAAGGGCCCTAACAATTTTATCGGCTCCGTGCTTTGTGCGTGAAAATACAAGCACCCTCTCCTCCGACTGTTCATTCAAAACCCTTACAAGCAAATCTATTTTCTGCGGCTTCTCAACAAAGAACAAATCTTGCTCTATTGCGTCCACAACAGACGCAGAATGAGCAACTTCCGCCTTTACAGGATTATGCAGCAAATCTCTGGAAATCTTGTTTATCTCATCTGGTATTGTAGCAGAAAAAAGCATTGTTTGTTTCTGCTGCGGAAGCATTGGAATAATCCTGCTGATATCATGAATAAATCCCATATCCAACATTCTGTCCGCCTCATCCAAAACAAAATGTTCAACACTATTCAACTTCACAAATCCCTGACCTATAAGGTCCAACAAACGTCCTGGAGTAGCGGTTAAAATATCCACTCCCTGATTCAGCCGTTTAACTTGCTGCCCTTGCTTAACACCTCCAAAAATAACCGTATGCTTTAATCCGCTATACTTTCCGTAATCAGAAAAAGATTCCTCTATCTGAATTGCAAGCTCCCGTGTAGGTGTGAGAATCAGCGCTTTAATTTGTCGTTTGTTATTTTTGCTCAGCGACGGATTCATCTCTTTTTTCATCAATTGTTCAATAATCGGAATTGCAAATGCCGCAGTCTTTCCCGTACCCGTCTGTGCTATCCCTAAAATATCTCTACCCTCAACCCCGGCAGGAATTGCCTGCTCTTGAATAGGTGTCGGTGTGACATACTCTTTGTCAATCAAAGCCTTAAGAACAGGCTCTGAAATTTTTAATTCTTTAAATGTCATTAATTTACTTTTGTTTAATTTCACACAAGGCGTACTCTTGCTTTAAAATAGATATAACCTGATGTACGCTTCTTATCTTATCAGCCATATAAGCGTTTGCCCCAACAAACACATACCCATCTGATAACTTACCTTTTACAGAATTATATAGTGCTTTGATAATACAGTATGGGCTGTGGATATAATCACATGTTTTAATACAGTGATAACCACATCCTTTTGGCTTTGTAAGACCTGCATCTATTTTATCTGTAAACTCACTTTCTATTGCCCTGCCAGGCATACCAACAGGACTGTCAATAATTATGATATCATTTTTTTTGCACTTGATATACGCCTCTTTAAATTCGCCGGCCGCATCGCATTCAATTGTTGGGACAAAAATGCTGGCCATTTGCACTCCGTCGGCTCCAAGTTTCATAATTCTCATAATATCCTCTCCTGTAGTCAAACCACCCCCGGCAATGACCGGAATGTTTTTTCTATCCCTGTATGAGGATGTTATTTTAACTACTTCCGGAACTATTTTCTCCAGAGAATAATTTTCATCAAAAATCTGATTCTTCTTAAAACCAAGATGTCCGCCCGCCTTTGGTCCCTCAACTACCACCGCATCAGGTAAGTAGTTATAAGTAGCCTCCCATTTTTCACAAATAATCTTTGCCGCCCTGGCAGAAGAAACTATCGGGACTAAAAGAGTTGTACTATCCTTCTTTAAAAATGACGGGAGATTAAGGGGAAGCCCTGCGCCAGAAAAAATAATATCAGCTTTCTCCTCAATGGACGTATTCACCATGTCTGCAAAATTGGAGAGTGCAACCATGATATTCACTCCAATAATGCCCTTGGTCATTTTCTTTGCCTTTCTTATCTCCTCCCTAAGGCCACAAATACAGTTAAGAGGATAATTATCAGGGGTTTGACGATACAACAGTCCCATACCGGCACATGAAATTACCCCAATGCCACCCTCATTTGCAACGGCAGCAGCAAGGCCGGAGAGTGAGACTCCAACGCCCATCCCGCCCTGTACTATGGGGAGCTTTACTTCCAATTTTCCAATAAAAAATGATTTCATCATTATAACCAAATTTTGCGCTGCACCTTGCAATTGACATATAAATAAGGATAATCCCTTCTTACACGGCAGCACGCACAGCTGTCACTTCAGACAACAGAATTAATAAAGATGATTTGGAAACCTAATGTCCGCAGAAAAGCGCGGAAGCAAACACAAACAGTATAAACTCTTTTGTAAGAGTGCGCAAAGGTAATCAAATATTTGAATATCGCCAATTCATGTTCACAGAGACTGCAGATCTTGCTATAGCTCTTCAAAATATGCCGATTTTCCGGTACCCGCGTTACTGTTGGAGGTATTGCAATATACCTGCGGAGAGAGCGAACTTGAAACAATTTCGGTTGAAAGCGTCAAAGGTGGAATCTGCCTCAACTACTACTTCATAGGCACTGCGCTGAAAGCACAGAGGAAGTTTTCTTATAGCCCGATTAATGACCTAACCAAGCAGCCAAAACAGATTTATAGCGACCTTTCAATTTCGTTTTCCACTTCTAGGACTTGCATTTGGCCGGATCTTTCGGGATGCAGGAGAGGACTTTTAAGAATTGACTGAAGACAATTTTTTTTTCGGCATATTTAGCACGGACAGTATGAGAAGTGGTACAAGTGACGATTATTCATGTGGCACAATGACATTTTCAGCACTATCGGCACTTTGGGCGATGTTTTATTAGTTCAAAGTACTGAAAATGCTGAAAGTGCTGGAGGCAAGAGATAATTAGTTAAAATAAGAATAGATTTCGAATAGTGAATAATTTTCACTATCTTTACTTATCTGTAAAATAAGTTTTTAACACAAAAATGAAAGACGTAAACCGATTAAAAGTAGTGCTTGTAGAGAAAAAACGTACAGGCAAATGGCTCTGCGAACAGCTTGGTGTCAATCCTTCCACTGTATCGAAATGGTGTACCAACTCTTCTCAGCCCGATTTGGAGACATTGATGAAGATTTCTGAACTGCTCGGTGTGAGTGCTGATGATTTGCTAAACAAAAACAATGTTACGATATGACTGAATCGGATTTAAAAGATTATATCAGAGAGCATTATTCAAAAGAGGGTGAACTCTGCGAATGGAAAGAGATGAAAAACATTAAAAACTCTTTTTGTGGTGATGAAAGTAACGATATTATCAGCTATGTATCTGCTATTGCCAATATGGAGGGCGGAGAATTGGTAATTGGGGTTAAGGATAAACTTTTGGAAGTAGTCGGGATTGATTCGTATAATTATCCCGTTCCGACAACGGTTCTCAGGATTAAAGAACGCTGCACAAATCTTTCAAGCGAGGGTTTGGATATTGAGGAGTTCATTACAGACGACACCCAAAAGAAAGTATGGGTAATACACATTCCAAAGCATCAGATTAAACTACCTGTCTATGCTCACGGTAAGGCTTGGCAGCGGATTAAAGATTCTTTGGTAGTAATGACTAAAGAAAGATTAGATGCTATTCTATCGGAAGTTAAAACAGAGGATGACTGGAGTGCAAAAGTGATTCTGAATGCAACGATAGATGATTTGGATCCTCAAGCGATAGCGTTGGCTCGCGAAAAATATAAAGAGCAAAATAGCCAAAGGACGAAAGAGATAGATTCATGGGATGATATTACTTTTCTAAACAAAGCAAGAATCACCAGCGGAGGCCGTATTACAAATGCCGCCATAATACTCTTAGGCCGAAAAGAGAGTGAACATTTTCTTTCTCCCGCTGTGTGTAGAATACGTTGGATATTAAAAGACGGAGGCGATGAGAATAAAGACCACAGGATTTTTTCTATTCCAATGATTACCGCCATTGAAAAAATTTCATCTCTAATAAGAAATACCACATATACTTATACTGTTAGCGGTAATGTGTTCCCTGAATCAATGCTGCGATATGATGTATTCACTTTAAGAGAGCCTCTGAATAATGCAATTGCACATCAGGACTATTCAAAAGCTGCAATTATCGAAGTGGTTGAGTATGAGGACGAAAAATTGATGTTCAGAAATTGGGGACAGTTTATTCCTTCTTCTGTGGAAGCTGTGGTAAGTAATGATTTTCCAGATTCGCGATACAGAAACCCGTTCCTTGTAGGTGCTATGCGCAGTTTGAAAATGGTAGAAATAGAGGGTGGAGGAATAAGAAAGTTGTTTGTTCAGCAGAAAAGGCGTTTCTTTCCTATGCCGGAGTATGACATATCTGGAGGTATGGTAAAATGTGAGATTGAGGGAAAAGTGCTTGATGAAAACTTTGCTAAGATTCTTGTTGGCAATCCTGCTCTTAGCCTAAGCGATATCATTCTATTAGATAAAGTACAAAAGCACGAGGCTATAACGGATGATGCCATAGGCTGGCTGCGAAAAAATAAATTTATCGAGGGTAGGAAACCAAATATTTATCTATCAGCATCTTTGGTTAAAGAGAGTAAGAATATCGGACTAAAATCTTCATACATAAAGAACAAAGGCTTCGATGATTCTTACCTAAAAAAACTAATTATTGAATATTTAAGCCGATTTGGAAATGCCACCAGAAAGGATATTGACCAATTGCTATATGAAAAACTACCCGATTTTCTCAATGACAAACAGAAATATAACAGAATCACCAATTTGCTTGCCTCATTAAGAAAATCAGGTGTAATAAGTGTTGGAGATGGAAAGAATTGGGTTCTTGTAAAGAATCCAAATTAACAAGAAAAGCAAGGGTATTTACAAGAATCTTTGATGTATAATACTGAAATTCAATCGTTTATCTGATTCTTAATTAACAAGAAATATAAGAGATTTACAAGAAAAATGATTATCGTCTGATTATATGGCTACACAATTCTTCACAAATAAAAATGGCAATACTCTCATACGTGAGTTTGAAGGGATATTGTCCAATAATAAATCAATAAAAAAACTAGATGCCATAGTCGGTTTTTTAAGAGCCTCCGGTTATTTCTCCCTCAGACCATTCCTTAATGACATTAATAAGGTTCGCATCCTGATAGGAATTGATATTGACAGATACATTGCCAAAGCCGCTAATACCGGTCATATCTTTTACGGAGCAGAGGAACAAGTCAAAGAAGATTGTATCTACAAATTGAAAAAGGACATAGAAACCTCTAAATACACGAAAGAAGTTGAAGACGGCATTTTCCAAATGATTGAAGATATCAAATCAAGCAAACTTGAATTGAGAGCTCATCCGAGTAAGAAAATACACGCTAAAGTCTATGTACTTTACCCTGATGGATTCAATAAGTACACAATGGGAGCATCCATAACAGGATCAAGTAATCTGTCCGGAAACGGTCTTGGCATTAGTGCCGATAAACAATACGAATTCAATGTAAAACTAACAGATTATGAAGACGTTGAGTTTGCCAAAGATGAATTTGAGGATTTGTGGAAAGAAGCGGAAGGATGCCCAATCCAAGCAGATGATGTTGAGGGGATTGTAACAAACAGCTACCTAAAAGGCGATGCCACACCGTATGAACTGTACATAAAAATGCTGATGGAGTATTTCAAAGACAGAGTTGAGGGCGAAGAAACATCGAACGCTTTGTTGGAAAGAATGTCTGAGGCTGGCTATGGCAAGGACGTTTTGAAACAGGTTAGGGCAGTCATTGATGCTGAAAGCAGCGACTTGCTTGATGTCCTGGAGTATATTGCTTACAATGTTAAACCTATTGAGCGTGCTGTACGTGCTGTTCATACGGAAGCCTACAGAAATAGCCTAACACCTCAGCAGCAGGCGTTTATTGATTACGTTGCCAATCTTTATGTCAAAGAAGGAGTTGATGAATTGGATAAAGACAAGCTACCAGATATTATCAAACTCAAATTTGGTTCTGTCCCAGATGGTATTAAAGCTCTTGGAGGCGTTGATCCAGCAAGAGAAGTATTTTATGACTTCCAAAAAGCTCTTTATTTGAATTAATACCCTATTGCGTTAAAATATTCATAGTATGGGCAAAAGCATTTTTAAAGGCCTAGTGAGGATTGGTTTAGAGTATGCTGTTGATGTAGTCAAATCACAGATAAACAGTACGCCGAGATCTAGTTATTATCCTCCTCCTTGTTATGTGCCGCCCAAAAAACAAGAAGCTCCCCAACCAGAGCCAGAGCCAGAACCTATCACAGAACCAGAACCTCAGCCAGAAGATGTAAATTCCACCCTCAGCACACAAATACAAGCCGAAAACAATTATATAGCCTTATATGACTTTATGGTAAAAGTATGCTTGTACCATTGCTTACGAAACGAATACATGAGAACAGAAGAACTCAATGGCCATTTGACGCTAGTCATTGACAAATTTTATGCTAGGCCAACAAACTTTAACGTGATTTTTGATGATCCATTTAACAGAATAAGGGAAATAATAGAAAAGATTGGGTTTGGAAACAATGAGCTTATTTATAGCAGATTCAATAAGCTGTATAACCAAATACAGCGTTTAGATAAAAGATTTGAAAAGGAGATTATAGATAGGCAACTTCTTGGCGGAATCAATAAAAAAGATTTGTATGTACTAAACTTAATCAAAGGCACCATTACAATATGTTACGAACTATTTCTTGCCTATGGCCATGCTTTTGTATCAAATAATTCTGATCTAATAATAGAGTATAACAAAGTTATTCGCAGCCATAAATTTAACCCAAAATACAAATCATTTTAAATTAAGCCATATACCCGTTTGACCGCGTGTAAAAAACACCTTATCATACTATAATCTATAATCATGGAAAAGAGTGAGTTAAATAATAATTTTGAAAACCACGCTGATAAAGAAAAGTCAAATGTGCCACAATTTGATCGTGATTTCCGATTATCTGGGCTTTGTAAAGCAGGAATAATACCCGTAAGGGTTGTGAATGGCCTAAAAGCAGCTAATATATTCACACTTAACGAACTAATAAATCTATTCTATTCTGGTTATGATTTTAGCAAGCTCAGAAATATTGGGCCTGACAGCTTATCGGTAATTCAAAATATATGTACAAATTTTAAACAATTTTTTTTGCAAGTTGCTGATAATCTTCCAGACATAGTGTCATTTGAGGAGCATACCATTTTAAGACCATTAGAAAATGATATACAATTATCTAAGCTGTATGCTGATGGGCTTTTATCTGTAAGAACTGTAAATGGGTTAAAGCAAGCCAAAATAAGCACGGTTAATGAATTAATTAATGCACATAATAATTACTTCGATTTTAAAAGGCTTCACAATATTGGACAACATAGCTTACAGGAAATCACTGAACTTTGCCTCAAGGTAAATGACAGTACGGGTAAAGTTGTTTCACAAAAATTTGAAAAATTTATTGAAGAGGTATCTCATATATCACTATTGAAAAACGATATTTGCTTATCAAAACTACTTTCTCTTGGACTATTTTCCTCTAGAACAGCGAATGTGTTAAAATCATTGGAAGTAGAGTACATTAATAAACTAATTGAACTTTATAACTCTAATTTTGATTTTAGTAAAACACAAAACATCGATTATAAGTCTATTTTTGAGATTAATTTCTTATGCAGACATAGTAGATTTATATGTGAAATAGCGACAAGTCCATTATGTAAATATTTAATACTGTTTAAAGGACAGAAAAATGAATTAAGATATATTAAACAATTCTATGGGGAATTTAAAAAGCTCCCTATGTTTTTTATATCAGAAACGTATTTTATAAATACACAGAGAAGTGGTTTAAGGGAGTGGGCAATTTGCAATGGATTACACGGAGCAAATGAAAATTTAAACAACTTGCCTTTAAGAGAAAAGAGAAAAGCCAAAAGGGTTCCTTTGTCCGTGAAGAAAGCACATTTATTTGATGAAAATACTGATTGGCAGTACTATTACACTGATTTAAATTGTAGAAATGTAATATTTGAAAATGATTCTGAATTGCAAAACATTATATGCGCAGAAGGATCTAAAATTAGTTTGAAGTTTGCAATGCTTTTGCTTGATATTGCTGGCTTGTACTCGATGCACAGAATTCCTCATTTAAAAAACAAATATTGCGTCATACGAAGAAAACTAACGGACATATTTCAGTTTGATGTATTTTTTAACTACTTATTTGGAATTTTCAAGGAAAATAGAGTAGATGATCAATACATTAATGTAGAGAAACTGGTGAATAGCAGCGGAGATTCGTGGAAAATTGGTAATTATCTTCAGTACGTAAAACCCGTAACGGAAATTATATGTTCTATTTGCAAAAATGCCTTCAGCTGGAATGTACAAGATGGAGAGTTATTATTACCAGCAAATATGAAATTATTAATATCAGATTTAGTCTATAAAATTCTACTGGAGAAACAAAGTAAAATGACTATAAATGATATAATAATAGAACTACATAGAAGGAACCCAGAGTTTGCTATTTTTCCTGAAAGCATAAAAAGCATTATGCTGAAAGATGCGAGAATACTCCCTATTGGAAAATCTGGAGAATATTTTTTAAAAGGATGGGATCAATATTCAAATAAAACTATTAGGCAGCATATTGTAGATTACTTAGGAACACAGTTAACACCCCAATTAGTTACTGATATTTACAGTTATGTTAGACAATATTACCCAAAAACAAATATTCCTAGCATAAGGACTTCTATGAATATCTTAGAAGATGAGTTTATTTATTATGGGAATGATTTATACGGCTTAGCTAACAAGAAATATCCACCAGAATTCACGCAGAAAGAGAAAAAAAGGAACATAAGGCCTTTATACGGAATGTTTAAACTAGTTGGTTTCACATCTAAATATAAAAGATTGCCAAATCTTGATTCAGCAGATTGTAAAGAGCAAAATCTTGCTAAATGGTGCGATAAATTAGCCTTGTACAATCCAAAAGATGAATACGCAAAAAACATTAAAGATTCTATCATGAAAATTATACAAGAATACTCTTAAGACACCATGCAGATAATTGTGTAAATGTGAATGCGATAAAAAAAAATTTAAAGCATTAAACAATGGAAAAGACACAATTAATGAAAAAGCAAAAGAAGGAGGAACCAATCCCGGAAGGACTTCTGACAAAAGATTTTTTAAAAACACTCCATGGTCAGGAGTGATCCCAACCCAATAAATAGTACCGTTCAGAAGTAGAGAAATCGGCAAGAAGTAATAACTTTAAAAATTATTAAGACCGATGAAAAAGAGCAAATTTACAGAGAGCCAGATTGCGTTTGTATTAAAGCAAGCGGAAACAGGTGTAAGCGTGGAAGAAGTATGCCGTAAGACAGGGATATCGGAAGCCACATTTTATAATTGGAAGAAGAAATATGGAGGAATGGGGATTCCGGAATTAAGGAAATTACGACAATTGGAAGAGGAGAACATTAAATTGAAGCAGATCGTAGCGGACTTGTCACTGGATAAGCAGATGCTACAGGATGTATTAAAAAAAAAGTTCTGACCATCTCCCAGAAGAGAAATACGATAGAGGAGTTATACAGGGATTATCAGATATCCTTAAGACGCATTTGCAGTGTTCTTAAAGTAGAGAGGTCAATGTATTACTACAAGCATAGGGGATTGGACAACAGAGCTTTGATAATGCGAATGCGAGATATAGCGATGAGCCGTGTAAGGTATGGATGTTGGCGGATATACATATTATTGAGGAGAGAGGGATGGGTAGTAAATCACAAAAAAGTACATAGATTATATTGTCAGGAGGGATTGAATTTAAGAGCGAAAAAGCATAAGAAGAGCCGTTCAGGAGTACAACGATTGGAGCGCACAGAAATAAAAGGCATTAATCAATATTGGAGTATGGATTTTGTTTGCGATCAATTATATAACGGAAAAAGATTCAGGGCGTTGACCATAGTGGATAATTATAGTCGGAAGTGCATAGCGATCAAGATAGGTCAATCTTTAAAAGGCATGGATGTGGTTAATACGCTTGAAGACATTCATGTAAACAGAGGTATTTTACCCGGACGTATTCAAGTTGACAACGGACCGGAATTTATTTCTAAAGAACTGGATCATTGGGCTTGGGAGAACAAGGTAACGCTGGATTTTTCCCGTCCGGGTAAACCGACGGACAATCCATTTATAGAATCATTTAATGGAAGTTTCAGGGACGAGTGCTTAAGTACGAATTGGTTCTTATCTTTGCAGGAGGCGGAAGGTAAAATAGAGTCATATATTAGAGAATATAACGAATTCCGACCACACAGTTCTTTGCAAGGCAGAACCCCACAGGAAGCGGAAAATGAATATATATTAGAAACAAAAAAGGCTGATTTTTCTAATAATGCGTGGTCCTAAAAATGGGATGGGCTCATTTTCTGAGCAGCGCAATTTTCTTGAAAAATCAATTATTTATGTAAAAGGACTTAATGAGAGCGAAAAGGAAAAGCAAAGTCAAGTGAATGAAGATACAACTGTAAAAGTTGATGAGTCTCAGTCAGGCCAAGCAACTAAATACACATCTCCTGCTGCCCAAAACAGTTCAATACGAGATGGTGGCAATATTGTTGCTGGAGTTGAGGGCCTTGCACAAGCGTTGTATATCGGCAAAACTAAAGCAGCACAAATTGCTTCAAGCGGAATTTTAGAGCAAAATAAAATTGGATATTATGCTGGATACAAGCACCTTTATCACAAAGACAGGCTACTAAAGTTTATCGAAGAAAACCCAAACGCCTTACGGCACATTAATGCTAACACCCTAAAAAAATAGGTAGGAATTTCCAGAATAAAAAAAAAGAAGAGACGAAGTAACCTGCTGTAACACAGCGATAATTCGTCTCTTACCAGTGGTGCCTCCGGGAGTTGAACCAGGGACACAAGGATTTTCAGTCCTTTGCTCTACCAGCTGAGCTAAGGCACCAGTGATTTAGGGCTGCAAATATAGAGATAATTTTTAAATTTGCAACAATGACCGAGGAAGCGAAAATATGAATAATCAAGATACCATCGTGAAAAAAATATTTATCTCCGTAATTCTCCCTATCAAATTTGAAGGAGAGGTATTCTATATTCTGCCTCCCGACAGTTATGCATCACCCTCGGACCCCTCTGCTAAGGCAAATTCAGAGATTTTCTTTTCACTTATTGGCAGCCGCGTGCGTGTAATGTTTGGCAAAAGAATTCACAGCGGAGTAATACGCAGAGTTGTGGAGGAGAAAGATTTGCCAAGACAATTTTCAGAGGTAAAAGTCAAAGATGAAAAAACCGGTATTACGCGCACAGAACTTAAGACAATTGAATATAAGCCAATTCTATACATAGAGGACCTTCCAAAAATAACGCCTGAAGAGATAAAATTTTGGGACTCAATTGCACACTATTATTTGTGCAGCACGGGAGAAGTCTTCAAGGCCGCCTACCCTATTTTAACAATTAAGCAAGAGTCAATTAAATCATTGACCTCGCCGGAAAAAGCATTGGAGAAAATAAAAGAGGGTGACGGGAGAGAGACAAATGATGATAACTACAAAGTGTTCTCTTTTATTGATGCGCATCTTCCTGTATTATCTGAAGTTCAGCAAATTGCGTACAAGCAAATCAAAGAGCAAATAGTGAAAAAGCCCGTGCTTCTGGAGGGAGTGACGGGGAGCGGAAAAACAGAAATTTACATAAAGCTTGCAGACAAGCAGTTGAAAAACGGAAAGAACGTCCTTTATCTTGTACCGGAAATTGCAATGAGCAAGCAGATGGAACGCCGTCTGCGTGAGCATTTTGGGAACCGTTTGTTTGTGTTCCACTCAGAGCTTAATCAAGCACCAAAAAAACTGCTGCGGGATATACTTATCGCGCAGAGCGTTGCGGCACAAAGCGCCGCAACGCCTTGTGGTCTAGCGCACTCCGTGCGCGAAGAGTCACGCGCCTCCGGCGCGGCGTTCGCGGCCTCAGGCCGCTCCGCTGGGAACAGTGATGGAAAAACGAGTTGCAATAACTCGGGAGACATGAGCAGGAATGAACCGATTGTCATATTGGGTACGCGTTCATCATTGCTGTTACCCTTTGATAATCTGGGACTCATAATCATAGATGAAGAACATGACGCCAGCTATAAACAAACAGAACCGGCACCAAGATACAACGCCAGGGATTCCGCAATCATGCTTGCCGGACTGTACAAGGCTCAAGTATTAATGGGCTCTGCAACGCCCTCACTGGAAAGCCGTTACAACTGCATAATAGGCAGATTTGCAAAGGTTGAACTCAAAGAAAAATATTACAAGGCAAATGAACCGGACATCACGGTAATTGATACCATTTGGACAAGGCGCAGCAAGCAAATGAAAGGGAGCTTTTCACAAGAGCTCATCAATGAAATAAAAAAGACAATTGCAGAGAAAGGACAAGTTATAGTATTCCGCAATATTCGCTCCTATTCTCCTGTGGTTCAGTGCACTGAATGCGGAGAAATTCCGCGCTGCCCGCATTGCGATGTACCGCTTAGCTATCATAAGTACGACAACACTTTGCGCTGTCATTACTGTGAATATCAGACAAAATTTACAGGCGTTTGTCCTAAGTGCGGCAACCACTCTATGGAGGCAAAAGGTGTCGGGACGGAGAAGCTGGAGGAGGAATTAAAAGAACTTTTCCCGGAGGCCAAAATTGCCAGATTTGATGCCGATATTGCAAAAAGCAAAACTCTGGAAGATAAAGTATTAAAGGAATTTGCGGAGGGCAATACAGATATTCTTGTAGGAACTCAGATGATAAGCAAGGGCTTTGATTTTAAGAATCTAAATCTGGTTGCGGTCATCCAGGCAGACACCATACTTGGTATGCAAGATTTCAGAGCCGATGAAAGGGCAATTCAGCTCTTCACCCAGCTCATGGGAAGAACAGGCCGTCGGGATAAAAAAGGAAAATTCATAATCCAGACCAACCAGAAGAAACACCCTGTAATTGAATATATTGCAAATATAAATAATGCTGCCGACAACAGCAACGCACAGGATGCCGATATTGTTGAAACTCCCGACAGTTATAACTCCCTGCTGGATGAAAGAAGACGGTTCGGTTTCCCTCCTTACGTTAGAATGGTTACCATAACAGTCAGGGAAAGAGACAAAAACGCGCTTGATGAAATCTCAAAAGCGGTAGGCAAAATACTTAAACTGTCCAGAAGTTTTGCAAGTCAAGAAGTTACAGGCCCATTTCCGCCGCGCATAGAAAAAGTGCGGAATGATTTTCTGCTATGTTTTAATGTAAAGTTTGCCAGAGATAAAATGCTGGAAGCAAATAAAGACGCTCTAAAAAAAGCGCTGGATACTCTTAAGGCCCAGGACTCTATAATAATCGATGTTGACCCGCTGTAATATACCCCTGGCCTACAACAACTTTAATGCTTTTTGGTACAAGACTGAATTTGATAGGAGACGTACCGACCGCCTCTCCGTCAATCTCAATTCTAGTCTCTGGATCTGTTTTAATTTCAATCTCTCTGCACTGTTTAAAAATAACTTTTGGAATCTGATAGATGCTGCCGGAAAACAAAAGCCGAAAATTGCGCAGCACTTTGTACTTTGACATTTTCTTTATAATGGTCAAGTCCATAAGTCCGTCATCCACAGCCGCATTTGGAGTTTGCTGCATACCTCCTCCGTTAAATCTTCCAATACCGACGGCACCGGAAAAAACAAGCCCGTTATAAAAAGGCTCGCCATCCGCAACAATCTCAAAATGCTTGGAAGAGAAATTAATGAAGGTATTAAAAGTGCTTCTCAAATAGAGCCACTTGCCGTACTTTCCCTCATCTTTTAAGTTGTTATATTTCAAATTCACCACAGCATCATAACCCAGCCCCGCAACATTTGCCATATAACGAGTATGCTCCACTCTGGTTTCAAAAAAATCAACCTTTCCAACATCCTGCAACACTGTCTTTTTCTGCGCCAAAGATTCCACCGCCTCTGAATAAGTTTTTGAAATACCGTACATTCTAATCCAGTCATTGCCGGTACCTGTCGGGATTACGGCAAGACACACATCAGTTGTGGAAACTACTTTTTGAATAAACAGACCATTTACTACTTCATGAATTGTTCCGTCCCCGCCTATTGCCACAATATTTCTGTAGCCGTCCGTAACCGCCTTAACTGTCAATTCTACAGCATGATATTTATGCTCCGTAAAAACGCAGGTAAAACGCACCCCTCTGTTATACATCTGATTAGAGATCACAGGCCAATCCTTTAATCCCCTGCCGCTTCCGGCCTTGGGATTCACAATTACCATCCAGACATCAGAAAATGTATTAGTCATTTTATTAACAGGCAGCTCTTTTGTGTTGAAAACTTACCGTCGGCAAAATTAATAAATTCTGCATAGCTAAAAAAGATTTAGTATTTTTGCGCAATATGCATGTTTTTATGGGAAAAGTAATTGCTATATCAAACCAGAAGGGCGGAGTGGGCAAAACAACCACTGCCATAAACCTTGCCGCATCGCTTGCAGTGCTGGAGAAAAAGACACTCCTGATTGACGCGGATCCACAGGCAAATGCTACTTCCGGATTAAATTTTAATCCGGATTCCAAGGATAAAAAGACCGTATATGAGGTTCTTACAGGCATCACTAAAATGAGCGACGTACTGAGAAAGACAGAAATCAAGAACCTGGATATGGTCACTGCCGGCATAGACCTTACAGGGGCCGAGATTGAGATGGTGGATTTGGATAAAAGGGAATTTGTGCTTAAAGAGGCAATTGATTCAGTTAAAGAGAATTATGAGTATATAATCATTGATTGCTCGCCTTCTCTTGGCATAATAACCGTTAATGCTCTTACCGCTGCTAATTCAGTGATAATACCTGTTCAAAGTGAATTCTTTGCATTGGAAGGGCTTGGAAAACTGCTAAATACTATAAGGCTGGTACAGAAAAACATGAACCCTCAGCTGACAATAGAGGGCTTCCTTCTTACAATGTATGACTCTCGCCTAAAGCTTGCAAATCAGGTTGCGGACGATGTCCGCCGTCATTTTGGTTCAATGGTGTTTGAGACTGTGATCACTAGGAATGTCCGCCTGAGCGAGGCTCCAAGTTTTGGCAAGCCCGTCATTTTGTATGATGCATTATCCAATGGATCAAACAATTACTTAAATCTTGCAAAAGAGGTTATTGCAAAAAACGGCACAGCAGTTAATGCCGCAAAAAATGAAAAATAGTTATGCCTAAATTAAAAACAGGACTGGGAAGAGGACTAAGCGCTCTTATAGAAAACGCCACTCAGGAAAGAGAAAATGGTGAGTTTGTAAATCAGCCGTCTGCCGCTAAAGTTCCCGACAGTTCTCCTACTCAACTTGTCTCCATACAAGAGATAGAGATAGATGAAATTGTTCCTAATCCTTACCAGCCGAGAACTGAATTTGCACAGGAAAAGTTGGATGAACTTACAGAATCTATAAAGATGATGGGATTGATTCAGCCTATCACAGTTACAAAAAATAAGGCGGGCAAATATCAGATAATCAGTGGAGAAAGAAGGTTCCGTGCAAGTTCGGCCGCAGGACTTAAGACTATTCCGGCATATATTAAAGATGTGAGCGAGGATGCGATGCTGGAGATGGCTCTTGTAGAAAATATCCAAAGAGAGGACTTGGACCCGATTGATGTGGCCTTAAGTTTTCAAAGATTAATAGATGAATGTTCTTTAACACAAGAGGCTCTTTCTCAGCGTGTAGGAAAAAACAGAGCCACTATTGCAAATTTTTTAAGATTACTTAAGCTTCCTCCGGAAATTCAATTTGCTATTAAAGCAAATAAGATTTCCATGGGACACGCAAAAGCATTGCTTGGTCTGGAAAAGGATACAATCAAGCTAAAGCTTGCAAATCAGATAATTGAGTATGATCTGTCGGTGAGGCAGACAGAAGAAAAAGTTAAAAAGCTTAACGGAAGGTTTGTTGAGAAGGAGAATAAGGGGCAAAAAACCGCAGGCGATCTTGCAACCGCAACGGAAAGCGGCAGAGGGGTTGCGGAAATTCTTCAAAAATATTTTAAGGGCAGCGTGGCAATTAAGCCCCGCAAGAAGGGCGCAGGAGATTTGACAATTCATTATCAGTCAGATACACAACTTGAAGATTTTCTAAAGGCATTAAGGGAACATAATTTGTAGTTGAGCTGAAAAATTGATTGTGCAGAAACGATTCACCAACATATTTATATCGGCACTTGTTGCAGGGATGTGCTTCTTTGCTCCGGGCGGCGCTAAGGCACAAATCAAAACAGACGGGGCGTTCATAAGCAATGCTCCTCCTGCAGCCGGCACAATGAAATCTACAACTCAGACAGATTCACTGAATTATGGAAATGACACTTCCACTTTCAGACCGCAATATTCCCTTAAAAGATATTTTAAAGCGCTTGCCCACAAGGACACAATGTCTATATCATATATGTTTTTGGGTCAAGCAATTGTTCCGGGGACGGGACAATTGTACAATCATCAAGCATGGAAAATTCCGATTGTATATGGAACCCTTGGAGGTTGCATTGGGGGGGCGGTGCTGGCAAATCAAAAATGGAAAAAGGATGGAAAAGAGAGCGCCAAAGATTTAAGAAACTACCTGATACTTGGTGCGATAGGCTCTTACTGGGGCTCCCTTATGGATGCTACGGTAAGTTTCAAATCTCATGAAAAGCCTCTTCCGGCCAGAGCTTCATTTTATTCCACATTGCTGCCCGGACTCGGCCAGGCCTACAACGGAGATTACTGGCACATTCCTGTTTATTATGCCGGATTTATGATAAGCGGGTATTGCTGGGCGTTCAACCAAAAGCAATATAGAAGATATAGAAACATGTATATAGACAAAGCGGCCGGAACCTATACCGGATCTTTATCAAATGATGATATTATCTGGTATAGAGACCAATACAGGCGCAACAGAGATTACTCCGTCATTGCAACCGTTTTGATATATGCACTTAACGTTATAGATGCAAACGTGTTTGCACATTTCAGTCACTTTGATATAAGCGATGATTTATCATTCAACGTCCAGCCTGCTATAATACAAGAAGGAACCCCGCTGCCTATGCCGTCACAAACTTTTTACGGATTCAACAGCGGTTACTCTGCAACCAAAATCGGATTTCAAATGAGTATTAACTTTTAATATTTTTTGGAGTCTAATTGATATTGGAGAGGTTTTTGAGAGGAAAATAAAACCATTGAAAATTATAAAATATTAACTGATGAAATTTAGAAAAGTTACTGTTTTGCTGATTGCCACGTGCACACTAATGTGCTTTAGTTCAAACACATACGCACAATTATTCAAAAGCAAGAAGCAGCTGACAGAAGAAAATGCAAGACTTAGAAAGACAATAGATTCATTAAAAAATATACTTGGCGAGGGTGAAATTGCCATATCGGATACAACAGGTGCGGAAGACTCTATAAACCCCGGAGGCATTAGTCTTATTGAGAACAATTTATTTGAAACGGAGACCCCGGGCTCTAATCCGGACAGTTTATTAAGTATATGGTACTTGCAGAAGCAATTAACCATAGGTGACATACAAACTATTGATCTTGACAGCGTCAATTTTACCACAAATATTCCCGATGAAGTTTATATTGAGAAGTTAAAGAAGATGAATTCTTTCATCCCCATTCCCTACAATAAAACTGTAAAAAACAGCATAATCTTGTACACAGAAAAACGTCCTCACCTTGCCTCCATGATATTGGGACTTAGCTCTTATTACCTTCCGATTTTTGAAGACGTTTTTGAATCTTACGGACTCCCTAGAGAACTGACAACGCTGGCAATTATAGAATCCGCACTAAATCCAATGGCCGTATCCAGAACAAATGCAAGAGGCATGTGGCAGTTTATGAGAACAACTGCAAGGCAATACGGACTGGAAATAAACTCATACGTTGATGAGCGTCTGGACCCTGTAAAATCTGCCGTTGCGGCTGCAAAATATTTGAGAGACGCTTACATGATTTTTGGAGACTGGACCCTTGCAATAGCTTCATATAATTGCGGTTCCGGCAACATCAATAAAGCAATCAGACGCGCCGGAAGCAAAGACTTCTGGTCTGTTTACAGATATCTTCCCTCTGAAACAAGAGGTTATATTCCAAACTTTGTCGGAGCTCTTTATCTGCTAAATTATTACAATGACTATAACATTGTTCCGGCAAAAGTTTCATTGCCGGCTCATGTAGATACATTCAGAATTCACAAAAATCTTCATTTTGAACAGATATCAGACAATATTGGAATACCTGTAGAAGAATTAAGACAGTTGAATCCTCAATATCTGCATGATATAATTCCAGGCTCAGAAGCCGAATATATTCTTAACCTGCCGTATAATTATACTGTTCCTTTTGTAGACAAAGAGCAAAAGATTTACGCATATAAAGACAGCATATTCTTTAACCCTATTGTTTATAACAACTACAAGAGAGCGGAATCAAGCGGAGATGAGGATTCATCCGTTTCCTCCGGCGGAGGCAGTAGTTCATCCAAGCAACGGACACTATATCATAAAGTTAAACGCGGAGAGACGCTGAGCGGAATTGCAAGAAAGTACGGAGTTACCATGTCCCAGCTTAAGAAGTGGAACCACATGAGAAGGAACACAGTACAAAGCGGCAAGAGCTTGGTAATCTATAAAGGCAGCGGGAGAGGGAGCGATAATGGCTCATCTTATGAATCTCATGCAGCATCTGAAGATACATATATTCCGGGCAGCAGAGGCAAGAAAAATGCATCAAAGAAAGGTTACTCAAATTATACCATCAGAAAGGGAGACACCCTGTTCAGTATTGCACGCAAATATGACATGACCCTTAGTGATTTACTGAGACTAAACGGATTATCTAATGGAAGCAAAATTTATCCGGGTAGAAAGATTAGAGTAAAGAGAGGATAAACAAGCGGTACCTTTTCATAAATTAAATCTTATCCCTGCTTTTAATTTAAGCAGGGATTTTTTTTCTCCTGCCTTCTCATTTGCAACAAATTTATAATTTTCTCCAAGCTTGGCAAACAGCTCCAGCCATTTTGTAATATGTATCTGCGCAGTTGTGTAAAAATTAAAGCCGCGGCCATACATCAACGTAGATGCATACGTCATAGGCAAATCATATTCAACAATATACAAACGTCCGCTCCAGCTCTTTGCAAAATAATAAGTGCCGCAAAGATTAATAACTAAATGAGCAAAATTAATATTCGGCTGCACAGAAAAAGCATAACTATTCATACTGTTATACTCACCTTTTGCACTAAAGCTAAGCCATTTAGAAACTCTAATTTTCACAATGGTCTTTTCTGCAAACGCATTGGAAATGCTTGTTGTTTGTAAGCGATTGTAAGAGATGCGCTCGGAGACACTTAAGATTCCTTTTAAATACTCAAATTTTACATACGCTTTAAGTGAAGAGGATGCTGAATTAATGTTATATCTCGCCCACGGATAGTAAACATAATCGGTCCCCGCAGACATCTTTAAATTTCTAAAAATCCCGCCGGAAATTCTTAATGCACATCCGTTCTGATTTGAACAAGAGGAAGTGGTTGTGTATGCTCCTGCATGAGGATTTATATAACTCTTTGAATAGCTGCGCATTAAAAAATTAATTTTCCATCCTCCGCCAAGTTGTGCGGAGCCTCCGGCAACAACAGCATATCCGGGAAGTTTCTCTCTCCCTGGAGAACTGTAAGCCGCCTCTCCAAAAATTCTTATCGCTCCAATAACCGTATAGAAATCGGCAGCACAGTTCCAATGCAGATTATCATAAATCTGATATCTGTTATAATCTTTTATGCTTCTGCCATTAATCTTATCATAACAATAGCCGGCAAAAGAGACACCTATCTTAATTTTATTAAACAAAGCCGTAAAATACGCGCCCGCAACTGTCTCATGCATAGCACATTTTGTCTGCATTAAAGATTCAGAATCATGTACTCCCCCGGAGATTAATGAAGTATAACTTTTGCCATCGGGAGAAAGCTTTGCATCAATGCCTTTGTATGAACCAAGGAGAGAAAGCGTGAGCCTGCCGCATGAAATTTGAGCAGCCGCCCCTCTTAAAAAATTGCTCTCATCTGATGATGTGTAAGGAGAGACAACCTCTCCTCTTTTATAAAAGCCGTATGCATCCTCAGCCCCTTGCAAATTAAATGAATTCCAAAGAGTTAATCCCTGCCCAAATCTTGCGGAAAAATCTCCAATAATTAAATTATCTATTGTAAAAGTTCTAAGTTCAGCAACATCTTGCTTGAGATTATTTCTCTTTAAATTATTGGCATCTAATACTTTATTCCTTCTTGTAAAATTCAGATTGCGCAAAGCAAAGCTGAATGAGATAAAATCCCCGCAGGGAACTCTGTTTTTTTCAACCATAGGTTCACCCGCATCCTTCTCAATTAAAAAAGCCGCCTCCACTTTGTTCAGCCATGCTGTTCTGTATCTCAACTGAATATAATCCGGCGTCCCAAATGAATTTTTTGAATCTATTGTATTTCCCGACAGCTGCACTTTCCCGGAATATTTGGAATACATTGTAGTGCTGCAATCTTTAAAGAAATTCCCCGGCTGCAACCCGGCCCCGCCAAAATAGATAAAAGGATGTAAGAAATTGACAATCTCTTCATTGAATCCGTTAAGCAAAGAGAGTTCCGGGTAAGATATTACAGCCCCGTGGAGTTTTATATACTCCAGCAAAACTGTTATCTGAAAATCAGTAAGAATTATAAGCCTCTGCAAATCAGAGCGAGAAGCATTATTAATATTAAGAGGCGAGCGCAAAAGTTTTTCAAAATGTTCCATTATTTCTTCAACATTTGAATCTGAAAAACCCGCTGCTCCACCCGCTTCCGCATTTGTCCCCGCTACATCTGATGCGCCATCCAAATTGTTATTACAATAATAATCAACTATTTGTTCAATAATTTTTTCTTTTCCATCTCTCACCCAGGGTTTAGGCAACTCCTTTACCGACTGAGAAAACAAAACTGTCGGGAGAAAAAAAATAATAACGGCAATTAAAGAGAAACCCCTGCTCCGCAAACCTGAACTTTTCATAATGATACCTCCTGCATTTTATCTGACGGGAGACAAAAATAGCTCGCCATTCTAACAATAGCGAGCCATAAGACGTATTTATCCAGGCAATTAGAGCAATTGACTAATTTGTCTTAAACTTATATTTTATCTCTTTAAGTTCAGTGTTTGCCTTTGCAATTTTTCCGGCAAGATCAGCCTTAAATTTTTCAAATTTCATAAACAAGTCTGCGTCCGACTGAGCTAAAATCTGTACGGCAAAGATGGCCGCATTTTTTGCACCGTCAACAGCCATTGTAGCAACCGGTATCCCGGACGGCATTTGTAAGATTGACAGTATTGAATCTATCCCGTTTATAGAATTTGAAGAATTAATGGGTACGCCTATCACGGGAAGCGGTGTGCTTGCCGCTATAACTCCCGGAAGATGAGCAGCCCCGCCGGCACCGGCAATTATAACTTTAATTCCTCTCTTGTGAGCATTCTTTGCAAAGTCCGCAACCATATCAGGCACCCTATGCGCAGAAAGAGCGTTAATCTCAAAAGGAACTTCCATTTCATCAAGATACTCAGCAGCTTTCTCCATGATTTTTAAATCAGATGTGCTGCCCATAATAATACTTACAAGAGCCTTCATGTTTTATATATTTTTGCAAAGGTACATTTTTCCTATTTATTTGAGTATTTTTGCAGGCAGGCCGCAGTTATCCTGCGGGGCACCGGCAATCAAAAAAATAAACAACATGAAAAGAGTTCAATTGTATGACAAATGCTTCAAATTGTATCTGCCATACTCTAAAATTCAGAAAGCAATTGACAAGGTTGCAGAGAAAATAAATGAAGATTTAAAGGATGTTGACACCCCTATTTTCCTGGGCGTTTTAACTGGCTCATTTATGTTTACTGCAGACCTTATGAAGAGGATAAATTTTCCATGCGATATTGTATTTATCCGTCTGGCCTCTTATGAAGGAACTTCTACCACCGGTGAGGTAAAACAGATTATGGGATTAACTAAAAGCGTTAAAGATAAGACTGTTATAGTTGTTGAGGATGTGGTTGACACTGGCTGCACAATTATGGAAATGGATAAAATTTTAAGAGACGCTGGAGCAAAAAACATTAAAGTTTGCACATTGCTCTATAAACCCGGCTCATATAAAGGCAACGTAAAAATAGATTACCGCGCAATGGAAATTCCTAATGATTTTATTGTTGGTTTTGGTCTGGATTATAATCAGATGGGGAGACAGTACAAAGACATCTATGTGCTTGATGAAGCGGAGACTCAAAAACGTTTGATAATAAATAAGAAGTAATATCTGTCGCGACAGTTAATGTAAAATTTTAAAAATAAGACAATTATAATGAACTATTACATTTTATTCGGCCCCCCGGGAGCAGGCAAGGGAACACAGGCAAAAAAAATGGTTGAGAAGTTTCACCTTAAACATGTATCAACAGGAGATTTGCTTAGAACCGAGATGGCCAACAAAACAGAACTTGGTCTTAAGGCAAAAACATTGATTGAGGCCGGAGATCTTGTTCCAGATGAAGTTGTAGTTGGAATGATAAAGAATGTGTTTGCCAAGAATTCAGATGTTAAGGGCTTTATTTTGGATGGTTTTCCGCGCACAATTGCTCAGGCGGAAATGCTGGACAAAATTTTGGAGGGAATGAAAAAGGAGATTACAAAAGTGATATCCCTTAAGATTCAGGACAAAACAATTGGAGATAGAATAAAGTATCGGGCAGAAATTGAGGGACGCAAGGACGATGCTGACCCAGAGACTATTCAGAACAGAATAAATACTTACCACAAACAGACAGAACCATTAATCGGCTACTATAAAAACAGCGGCAAGTATCATGAAATAGAGGGGGAAAAGTCTATAGATGAGGTGTTTGAATCAATCTCTAAAGAGATACAGTAAGAACAAATTGCGTAAATAGCAAGTATTATAAATTATAACAATTAACTGTCGGGAGGATAAATTATGCCTAATACAGATTTTGTAGATTATGTAAAGCTTCACCTCACTTCAGGTGCAGGCGGCTCAGGCTCAATGCATTTCCGCAGAGAAAAGTTTGTGGATAAAGGCGGTCCCGACGGCGGAAACGGCGGAAAGGGAGGCAGCGTAATTATGAGGGGAGACCATCAGCAATGGACGCTTATTAACCTTAAGTACAGAAAACACATTGCCGCGGATAATGGTGGAAACGGAAGCGGGGCTCTTTGTACAGGAGCTGATGCTCAGGATGTTATATTGAACGTTCCGCTTGGCACCATTGCAAAAAATGCTGAAACCGGAAAGGTTATAGGAGAGATTACAGTGGACGGAGAAGAGGTTGTTATTCTTCCCGGCGGACGCGGAGGAATGGGAAATACATTTTTTAAAACCGC
>DAONEN010000007.1:26037-52151 GCA_035403105.1 Candidatus Egerieousia sp.
ATGGCGGACATTCCCGGAATCATTGAAGGAGCTCATGAAGGAAAAGGATTGGGATACAGATTTTTGCGCCACATAGAGAGAAATTCCATTTTGCTTTTTATGGTGTCTGCGGAGAATCTTGACGTCTCCAGGGAATATAAGATATTGCTGAATGAGCTTAAGGAATACAATCCTCAGCTGCTTGATAAAGAGCGTATTCTGGCTGTAACCAAATGTGATTTGCTGGACAGGGAGCTGGAGAAAGAGATTAAAAAACACTTGCCTAAAAAAGTGCCTTGCGTTTTTATCTCTTCCGTTACCGGTGAGGGTCTTAAAGGACTTAAAGATATCATCTGGGAGTCTTTACAGAAATAAAATAATACCGAATTAGGTACCCGCCTGAGAAATTCCGCAAAAGCATTTAAAACATGTTAGAACTTGATAAACAATTGTTTCTATTAATCAACGGAGCGCATACCCCGTGGCTTGACGCCGTTATGACATTTGTTACAAGCGCTTATACATGGATTCCTTTTTATGTTCTGCTGTTTGTCTATATGCTAATAAAGAAAGAATATAACTTTAGCAATCCCTTCAAAAAGAGAGACGGCACCCAGAGTGATTTTATTATTGCAGGGGGCTGGAAGATTGCCCTCTTTATTTTAGCCGCAACGCTCCTTACATTTCTGCTGACAGATCAGATTTCAGCCAGCGTAATTAAGCCGTTATTTCACAGATTAAGGCCAAGCCATGACCCTGCTACTGAGAACATTGCACGGTTCATCACAGGACGAGGAGGTATGTACGGATTTGTTTCCAACCACGCAGCAAATTTCTTTGGGCTTGCAGCAATAACAACTCTTTTTATCAGAAAAAAGTGGTATACATGGCTTATATTTTTTATAGCAATACTTGTAAGCTATAGCAGAATTTATGTTGGAAAACATTTCCCCGGAGATGTAATTTGTGGTGCAATTCTTGGGTACGCCATTGGGCTTGGCATATATTTTCTGGCCAGAAAAATCTATTTAAAACACTGAACTAATGCTCTTCATATCAGACACTTCAACAGATCCGTACAGGAACCTTGCAGAAGAAGAATATCTTCTTAAGTATAAATCTGAACCAATCTTCAGACTTTGGAGAAATGATAACGCAATCATTGTTGGAAAGTATCAAAATGCTCTGGCTGAAATCAATGTTGATTATGTAAAAGAACATAACATTAAAGTTGTAAGAAGACTCACAGGCGGCGGAGCGGTTTTCCATGATTTGGGAAATATTAATTTTACTTTTATTCAGGAGAGGAATCCAAAAGAAGATACCGGAGCAATGTTCCGCAGGTATACGGTCCCTATCTTGGAAGCACTTAATTCTCTGGGAATTAAAGCATATCTGGAGGGACGAAATGATTTACTGATAGATGGAAAGAAATTCTCCGGCAATGCAGTTTGCATCTGGAAGAACAGAGTGTTGAAGCACGGAACTTTGTTGTTTGATTCATCAATGAACGGACTCTCCGCGGCATTAAAAAGCAGGCCTGAAAAATTCATTGGCAAGGCAGTGCAATCTAACCGCAGCAGAGTGACAAACATTAAGGAGCATCTTATTAATCCCGACAGATCATCTTTATCAGATGCAATATCTGCGCAAGACCTTGCCATACCGCATAATCCGGATGTACTATGGTTCAAAGACTTCCTTGGAGATTATGTATGCAAACACTGGGACGACAATGACAGTGCGGTAAAATATGAACTGAGCAAGGCGGAAAATGAAGCTATCGAGATGCTTAAAAATGTCAAGTACTCAAAGGATTGCTGGAACTACGGCAGCTCTCCTGAATATAGCCTGTGCAATATCAGAAAATTCACCGGCGGAATTCTGGAATTCTATTTTATAGTAAATGAAGGTGTTATAACGGATCTAAATGTCAGGGGAGATTATTTTTTCACAGCTCAGACAGAGGATTTCATCAAAAAAATAATTGGAACCGTTCATACAAAAGAGGCTATTACAAAAAAAGTAAGCGCCTTAGATACAGACGCTTACTTTGCCAATATAAATTCTGATGATATTGTGAACATGTTCTTTTAAGAGACCTCAACTTCTCCAAACATATTCACTGCTACTTGCCGAATTTCTTTTCCTTCATCTTTACCAGCTGTCCTTTTAAGACATCTGTGCAGTCAACAACTGCATCCTCAAAACTCTTAGCTTTCCTTGTCACATAAATATCGTCACCCGGAACCTGCAACCTGATTTTCACCTCTTTGTTAAGATCATCTGGAAGCAGAGAAAGAGTAACATCGGCCTTTAAAAATCCGTCAAAGAATTTTGAAAGCTTGTCAACTTTCTTGTTCACGAACGCCAATAATTTTTCATCGGCATCAAATTTCACAGATTGTACTCTGATATCCATAAATCAACCTCCTTTTTTTGCTCTTGGATGAGCAGTTAAATATACTTTTTTCAACTGTTCAAAAGAATTATGCGTATAGACTTGTGTAGCTGCCAGCGACGAATGTCCAAGGACTTCCTTAATACTGTTGAGGTCGGCGCCGTTATTAAGCAGCGCGGTAGCAAAAGAGTGCCTTAGCACGTGCGGCGATTTCCTTCCGCTAAACCCTTTTAAACCTGTCAATTCTTTCTTTACTACGTCATTAACAAACTTAAGGTAAATTCCACCGCCTTTGTTTGTCAAGAAAAAAGCATCAGTTTCACACTGAGGAAAGGTCCTATTTCTTAATTGTAAATATACTAAAAGATTCTCTAAAAGAGAAGAGATTACCGGTATCTCCCGCTCCTTATTACCTTTTCCGACAATTTTAAAGATACTGCGGCTAGTATCCAGATTCCCCGTAGTTAATCCCGTCACTTCAGCCCGCCTCATACCCGTACCGTAAATCAGCATCACAATAGTCCTATCTCTTAACGCCTCATAATCGTCCCCGACAGGTCTCTTCAAATATTCGGCCACGGCGTCCTGCGTGTAAAATTCAGGTAGCCGCTTCTTCTCTTTTGGTCTGAAAATTTCCTTTACGGGATTACTCTGCAAAACGTTCTGTTTGAGCAGATAATTACAATACGTACTTAGACCGCTCAACATCAAATTTATGGTCTCCGGATTCAGTCCCTTCTCCATGCCGTCCGCAACAAACCCACGCAGATTCAACGGCGTTAGCAGCTTCAGCCGCTCCTCCTCCGTACCTGGCATCTCAGCTCCGGAAGTCTGCAAACTGTCGCGATACATATACTCATAAAACCGCTTAATAGTCTCTTCATAAAGCGCTTGCGTCCGCGGAGAATACCGCTTCCGCACCCTAAGAAAATCTATAAAATCTTCCGCCCTGCCCATTGCTAATTTGCTTACGTTACCAAAGGTAACCATTTTTTGCATGTTAATTACAATCTCTGTGACAAGCAGAAAAGCTGCGATTCCGCGCCGCAGATGCGGGCATGAGGAATAAAAAAAAAGCCGGCAAAACCGGCTTTTATTTATTCCTCATTAATCTGAAGGTGTTTAACGTAGATTGCTTTTTTAATCTCGTCACGTCTCTTAACGGACGGTTTCTCAAAAGTCTTTCTGCCGCGAAGCTCGCGAATGACTCCTGTCTTCTCAAATTTACGCTTGAATTTCTTCAATGCTCTCTCTATGTTCTCTCCGTCCTTAATTGGTACAATAATCATTAAATGTTGCCACCTCCTTTTGATAAGCCGTACCGGCCATTTTCTATTGGGCTGCAAAAGTAGGTAAAAATTGCTTGCACACAAAATTTTGGAGGAGATTTTTGTTACCTTTGTCAGATGCCCGGCAGTAAGAAATCCGGGTAAAATTACACCAATCAAAAACTAACAGTTAAATAAATATGGCAGAGAAGTTATTTGCTGAGTTTCCTCCAGTCCCCAAACAGGTATGGGAGGATGCAATCATAAAAGATTTGAAAGGTGCCGATTATCAGAAAAAACTGGTTTGGAGAACCATGGAAGGGTTTTCCGTTCAGCCTTACTACCGCGCGGAGGACCTTAAAGGGCTTAAGTATCTTGGTGGAGAGGCGGGTTTATTCCCGTTTGTAAGAGGCACAAAAGATGACAACACCTGGCTTGTAAGGCAGGACTATGAGGTCAAAGACAACTTTAAAAAAGCCAACTCTTTGGCTCTCGACGGATTAATGAAGGGAGTTACTGCGGCCGGCTTTAATTTTTCACAGACAAAGAGTGTTACCAAGACCTCCATGAAGGCTTTGCTTAATGACATCTCTCTGGCGGACGTTGAAGTCAATTTCACCGGATGTAAGGAGCTGAGCATACTTAAAGCGTTCCTGAGCGTTGTTGCGGATCAAAAGGTTAAACCTTCCGCAGTTAATGCCTCTTTTGATTATGACCCTCTTAAAGAGCTTAATGCTACGGGGTTGTATGATAAGAAAGCGGCTGCAAAATTGCTTGCAAAGGCAATTGAAATGGTAAAAGATTATCCAAATATCAGAGTTGTAGGTGTTTACACTTATGCATTCAATGATGCAGGCTCAAGCATTTGCCAAGAGCTTGGGTACGGAATGACAATGGGCAGCGAATATCTTAACATTCTTAAGGATGCCGGCACTAAAGCCGATGAGGCGGCAAAGAGAATCAAATTCACATTCTCCGTAGGAAGCATTTACTTTATGGAAATCGCAAAGTTCCGTGCAGCCAGAATGCTATGGGCGAATATTGTAAAGGCTTATGGCGCAAAAAGTAACAACAGCGCAAAAATTAAGGCTCATGCAGTCACAAGCCAATGGAATCAAACGGTTTACGACCCTTATATTAACATGCTGAGAAACACTACGGAATCTATGAGTGCTGCAATTGCGGGAGTTGATTCTCTGGAGGTCCTTCCATTTGACAATGCTTTTAGAAAGCCAGGGGAGTTCAGCAACAGAAATGCAAGAAACGTTCAGTCTTTGCTGATGGACGAGTCTCATTTCAATAAAGTTGTGGACCCTGCAGCAGGTTCTTATTATGTAGAAATGCTGACAGATTCTATTTCAAAGGCTGCTTGGGATTTGTTCAATAAAGTGGAAAATGCGGGCGGATATGTAGAGTCATTTAAGGCCGATACAATTCAGGCATCTGTTAAAGAGACATCTGCAAAGAGAGATTCTAACATTGCAACAAGAAGAGATAATATCCTTGGAACCAATCAGTTCCCTAACTTCATAGAGGTTGCGGACAAAGACGTTACAAAGAAAGTTGTAACACGCTCAACACCTGCAAAGAAGGGTAAAATGTTGGGACGTCCGCTGGAAAAATACAGAGGCGCTCAGGCATTTGAGGCATTGAGGTTTAAGACAGACAGAGCTGCAAAACGTCTGGTTGCATTCATGATAACTTGCGGTAATCTTGCAATGTGCAGGGCAAGAGCTCAGTTTGCATGCAACTTCTTTGCAGTAGCAGGATTTAAGGTTGTCGATAACAATAAATTTGAATCTGTAGAAGAGGGTGTTAAAGCAGGTCTTAAGGCTAAGGCGGACATCCTTGTAGCATGCTCGTCTGATGATGATTACACAGAAACAGTTCCTCAGATTGCAAAACTTGCAGGGAAGAAAGCAATTGTAGTTGTTGCCGGAGAACCGGAGTGCAAAGAGGAGTTGATGGCAAAGGGCATCAAGAACTTCATAAGTATAAAAAGCAATGTGCTTGAGACACTTACTGAGTATCAGACTAAACTTGGAGTTAAATAGGAAGGATACATTATGAGACCAAAATTTTCAGAAATATTATACAAAGACAACAGCACCCCTATTAAGCTGAAAGAGAGCGAGTGGCTGACACCGGAAAAAATAGAGGTTAAGACAAACTATACGGAGAAAGATTTGGAAGGGATGGAGCATTTGAGTTATGCCGCCGGAATTCCTCCTTTCTTGAGAGGTCCTTACAGCACAATGTATGTTCAAAGACCCTGGACCGTAAGACAATACGCAGGTTTTTCCACAGCAGAAGAATCCAATGCATTCTACAGAAGAAATCTTGCAGCGGGACAAAAAGGTCTGTCCGTTGCATTTGACCTCCCTACTCACAGAGGATACAACGCAGATAATCCAAGAGTTGTAGGAGATGTTGGAAAGGCGGGGGTAAGTATCTGCTCTGTAGAGGACATGAAAGTTCTTTTTGACCAGATTCCTCTTGGAAAAATGTCCGTATCAATGACAATGAACGGGGCCGTTCTTCCTATTCTTGCCTTCTACATTGTAGCGGGTCTGGAGCAGGGAGTCAAACTGGAGGAGATGCAGGGAACTATACAAAACGATATCCTTAAAGAGTTTATGGTGCGCAACACTTACATCTATCCTCCTGAGTTCTCTATGAAAATTATCGGAGATATCTTTGCATATACTTCCAAGTATATGCCTAAGTTTAACTCCATTTCAATCTCCGGCTATCACATGCAGGAAGCGGGAGCAACCAACGATATTGAGATGGCTTACACCCTTGCAGACGGACTTGAATATTTGAGAACAGGTATCAAGGCCGGTATAGAGGTGGATAAATTTGCACCGCGTCTGTCATTCTTCTGGGCCATTGGTACTAACCACTTTATGGAGATTGCTAAGATGCGCGCAGCAAGAATGTTGTGGGCAAAAATCGTAAACCAGTTCCATCCCAAAAATTCTAAATCACTGTCGCTGAGAACACACTGCCAGACAAGCGGTTGGTCTCTTACGGAACAGGATCCTTTCAACAATGTAGCAAGAACTTGCATAGAAGCAATGGCGGCAGCACTTGGACATACTCAATCTTTGCACACAAATGCGCTTGATGAGGCCATTGCGCTCCCGACAGATTTCTCTGCACGTATTGCAAGAAACACTCAGCTTTACATTCAGCAGGAAACTGCCGTTTGCAAGTCAATTGATCCTTGGGCGGGCTCATATTACATTGAGTCATTGACAAATGAACTGGCACGCAAAGCATGGGCGCACATTCAGGAAATTGAAAAACTGGGCGGCATGGCAAAAGCTATTGAGACCGGAATTCCTAAGCTGAGAATAGAGGAGGCAGCCGCACGCAAGCAGGCAAGAATTGACTCGGGAGAGGAGACAATCATTGGTATAAACAAGTACAGATTGGAGCATGAGGACCCTATCAAGATTCTTGACATTGATAACACTAAAGTACGCAATCAGCAGATTGCCAGACTGGAAGAGTTAAGAAAAAATAGAGATAATCAGAAAGTTGAACAGTGTCTTGCAGCAATCACAGAGGCCGTAGGAACCAATAAAGGCAACCTGCTTGAGCTTGCAGTTGAGGCAGCTAAAGCGCGCGCATCTCTTGGAGAAATCTCAGATGCGTGTGAGAAAGTTGTTGGAAGATACACAGCAAAAATTCGTATGAACGTAGGTGTATATTCATCTGAAGTTAAGAAAGATGCAGAGTTTGAAAAAGCCAAGAAGATGGTTTCCGACTTTGCAAAGAAAGAAGGTCGTCAGCCAAGAATAATGATTGCAAAACTTGGACAGGACGGTCACGACAGAGGTGCAAAAGTCGTTGCCACCGGATATGCTGATTGCGGCTTTGACGTAGACATGGGACCGTTATTCCAAACACCGGCAGAAGCGGCAAAACAAGCCGTGGAAAATGATGTCCACATCATAGGAATTTCATCCCTTGCCGCAGGGCACAAGACACTTGTACCTCAGGTAATTAGTGAACTTAAAAAACTCGGGCGAGAAGATATCATGGTTACAGTGGGTGGAGTTATCCCAGCACAAGATTATAAAATCCTTTACAAGGACGGTGCGGCTGCAATATTCGGCCCCGGCACCAGAGTGTCCTACTCCGTAATTAAAATGATGGAATTGCTGAATCAGAAATTCAAGAAATAAAAATACACTAGTGATAAAATAACTTCGTCTTTTTAGTTAGTCACGTGAGCATTAGGCGAAGCAATAAAATTGAGGCCGGCCAAAATCAAATTTTGGTCGGCCTCAAAAGTAACTAGTTTGCATTCCAACGTATGCCCTTGCCCTGCGGTCATTATTGTATGACAGTCAGCATTAAAGCCGCAATGAAAAAATTTTTAAAGGACCCACTCATAAATACTGATTTATTCCTGGTTTTATGCATACTGCGTTATAACAAAGTTGCGGTTTTTTGAAGAAGAGGTACAAATAGGTATATTTGCACCCGTTATGGCATTTACAAACAACGTTATGATTGTCCGCCAGGAGCTTTTAGCAAAACTGGTGGAGATGTGGAACCGGGGAAAACTGGTTGAGGAAATAGACCGTCTCCCTATTAGACTCAGTCCAAAGGGGGAAAAAGTGCGCGGCAGATGCTGTATTCACAAAGAAAGGGCTGTCTGGAAATACAAAAGTTTCCCTTTAATGGGGTTTGACATGAATGATGAGACGGATGAATTGACTCCTCTTTCTTGGTACGCAAAAAAGGCATTGGAAAGAAAGGACACTTCCAAGGAAAATTTGGTATGTGTTATTGATGAGGCTTGTTCATCTTGTGTTCAGGTTAACTATGAGATTACAAATCTTTGCCGTGGATGCGTTGCAAGGATGTGCTATATGAACTGCCCAAAACACGCTATCAACTTCAATAAGATGGGTCAGGCAGAGATTGACCATGATACCTGCATAAGCTGCGGAAAATGTTTCCAAAGCTGCCCGTATCACGCAATTGTCTATATACCAGTACCATGCGAGGAATCCTGTCCTGTAAAAGCCATCAGCAAAGATGAGAACGGCATTGAACATATAGATGAAAGCAAGTGCATATACTGTGGGAAATGCATTAATGCCTGTCCGTTTGGAGCCATATTTGAGGTCTCCCAGATTTTTGATGTTTTGCAAAGATTAAAGAGCAAACAAGAGATGGTTGCAATTGTGGCGCCCTCCATTCTTTCACAATTCAGTTCTCCGCTGGAAAATGTGTACGGAGCCATTAAATCACTTGGATTCAAAGATATTATAGAAGTAGCGGAAGGAGCAATGAGAACTACTTCTGCGGAAGCTGAAGAGCTAAAAAGAAAAATGGCCAATAATTCTCCGTTTATGACAACTAGTTGCTGCCCCGCATGGGTTGAACTTGCAAAAAAACATATTCCGGAAATGCTTCCGCACATTTCAACTGCCGGTTCTCCAATGTATTACACCGCATTGATTGCAAACAAAAAGTATCCCAACGCACAAGTAGTTTTCATAGGGCCTTGCCTTGCAAAAAAGAAAGAGACAAGGGATGACCCTAACATTGCCTTTGCTATTACGTTTGAGGAACTTGGCTCAGTGTTCACAGGACTTGAGATTGATTTGGAAAAAGTAACTCCGTTTAAACCAGCCGTAAGTTCTTACAAAGCAGCCCATGGTTTTGCTCAGGCCGGCGGAGTTATCGGAGCCGTAAAATACATACTTAAGGATGAGCAGCTGAACGCAATGCAGGTTACCAATCTGGACAAGAAAAATGTAAGCATGCTAAAAGTCTACGGAAAAACAGGCAAGGCACCGTCTCCTTTCATAGAAGTAATGGCATGTGAAGGGGGCTGTGTAACAGGGCCTTGTATCTATAATGACAAGCAGACCGCACAGCGTCTTTTAAGAGAGGCTTTGGCTAAAATCAAAGATTAGTTTTGCTGTTATGACCAGATTATGTACCTTTGCAGTTGCAAATTGAAAGCAGAACATGAGCATTAAAGCAAACATATTCAATTTTTATCGTCTTGCCAATCAAGCAGCAGGAACTCAGTCTGTTTTGCTTATGTCCATGCGAATGCATCGTTAAGATGCTTTCAAATAACCCTTATTAAAACTCATAAGGGCCTGTACCAAAGAAGGTACAGGTCTTTTTATTTACAAAAGCGCCAAACTTTTTCCACGCGCTTAAATTCCACAAATAAAAAAAATAATATCTGTCGCGACAGAAAAAAAATTAAAAAACAAGATATGTCAATTTATAAGTTTGAAACTTTACAGGTACATGCTGGCAACGTTCCTGACCCTACAACAGGAGCAAGCGCAACCCCTATTTATCAAAGCGCGTCATTTGTTCTTAAAAATGTTGAGGAAGGGAGAAAGATTTTTGCTCATGAAGAAGACGGTTTTACCTACACAAGGATTGTCAATCCAACGATTGATGTCTTTACAAAAAGAATTGCGGCTCTGGAAAATGGCTTTGACGCTGTTGGAGCGGCGTCCGGCATAGCGGCGCAATGGCTTGTAATGCAGGGACTTTGCAAGGCAGGAGATAATATTATTAGTTCCATTTCACTTTACGGTGGAACGTACGGGCAATTCAAAAATACTCTTCCGCAGTTTGGAGTTAATGTTAAGTTTTGCTCATGTGAAAAACGCTGTGAAGTTGAATCTCTGATTGATGAGAAGACAAGAGGAATATATGTGGAAACAATAGCAAATTCAAATTTATCGGTTCCGGATTTTGACATGCTTGCGCAAGTAGCTTCAAACCACAATATTCCACTGATTGTGGATAACACGGTAGGATGCGGCGGATACTTGTGCAGGCCAATAGAAAAAGGAGCAAACATTGTAACGCATTCTGCAACAAAGTGGATATGCGGCCACGGAAATACAATTGGAGGAGTTGTAGTAAACGGCGGAAATTTTGACTGGCATTGCGGAAAATTTCCAAAGTTCACTGAGCCTCAGCCTGCTCTTGGAGGCAAGAGTTATCTGGAGAGATACGGCAAATCCGCGTTTAGCGCACAGCTTAAGTTTGAGGGACTTACAAATTTTGGAGGCTGTCTGTCTCCGTTTAATGCGTTCATGCTTTTGACCGGTGTGGAAACCTTATCTTTAAGAGTTCAAAGAGTCTGCGATAATGCACTTGCTATTGCACGCTGGTTGGAGAAAAATCCAAAAGTTGCAAAGGTTTGTTATCCCGGATTGGAAAGTCACCCATCTTACAAAAATGCAGTAAAATATTTAAGCCACGGATTTGGAGGAATTATATTTGTAGACCTTAAAGCCTCTAAAGAGCAAACAGCCAAAGTTGTAGAACGCTTTAAACTTTTCTCGCTGCTGGCAAATCTTGGTGACAATAAATCATTGGTTACACATCCGGCAACTTCCACTCACTCAGAGCTGTCTGAAGAGGAGCTCAATAAAGTTGGAATTACAGGAGGCACTTTACGTCTTTGCATTGGAATAGAGAACATAGAGGATATTATTGCAGATTTTGATAATGCGCTTCAAATTATCTAGTTATAAAGATTAGCAATAAGAAGATGGAGAAAAGAGTCCTAAAATATAACAAACCTTTTAAGCTGGAGAGCGGAGAGTCATTGCCGGAACTGGAGATATGTTATCATATATCAAAAGAGTTTCATAAGGAGGGCAAAGTTGTTTGGATAACTCACGCGCTTACAGCAAATTCAGACCCCTCTGAATGGTGGGAAAGTCTGGTTGGAGAGGGAAAGTTTTTTGACCCGCGCAAGTACACAATTGTCTGTGCAAATTTGCTTGGGAGCTGTTATGGCTCCACCGGTCCCGCCTCCATAAACACCAAAACGGGCAAACCCTATCTGCTTAGTTTTCCAAAAATTACAGTAAGAGATGAAGTTAATTTTTTGGAGTTATTGCGCAATCACCTTGGAATAAAAAATATAGACTTAATTATTGGCGGCTCGGTTGGAGGATATCAGGCCATAGAGTGGAGCATCATGTATCCCGATGTAATCAAAAATGCAGCGTTCATTGCAACCGGTGCGCGCGTTACACCTTGGGAGACGGCATTTAATGAGAGTCAAAGAATGATACTTTATGCAGATGAAACATTTGCAAATGAAGAATATGCAGAGGTAAGCAAAAAAGGCAAGAGACATATACTAATCACTGGAGGACAGAAAGGCATGGGAGCTGCACGCACTGTTGCGCTCATCTCTTACAGAAGCTGCAAGGGATACAATTCAACGCAGCAAGACCCGGATCCCGACTCTCTCTGGGAACACAAGGCATCATCATACCAGCGCCATCAGGGAGAAAAATTGGAGAAAAGGTTCAATGCGTATTCTTATCTTTCAATGGTTAATCTTTTTGACAGTCATAATGTTGGACGCGGACGCGGAGGCGTGGAAAAGGCTCTGGCAAAGATTAAAGCAAAAGTTTTGTGCATTGGTATTGACAGCGATATTTTGTTTCCGTGTAGCGAGCAAAAATTTATTGCAGAACATACCGGCTGCGGCGATAAAGAAATTAAAAACATAAATAACAGACACGGTAAATTTATTAAGATAAAATCAGATTTTGGTCATGACGGTTTTTTGTTGGAATACAGACAAATACAAGAAGCTATCGGGAAAACATTTAAAAATATTTTTTATGCAGGTACTTAAATTTGGGGGCAGCTCTGTTGCAAATGCAGAGAACATAAACAGAGTGATTGCCATTATAAAGAAGAAAATCAAGAGAGATAAAACCGCAGTGGTTGCCTCAGCAATTAGCGGAGCAACAGATGCGCTGATTCAAATAGGAAAAAGAGCACAACTGCAGGATAATTCTTATATTCAGCAGATTGAAGCATTATACCAAAGACATATTGAGCTGATAAAAGAACTTATTCCGGAGGAGGACTCCGCTCCAATAGAGAGCGAGTGCAAGGAGTTATTTAGAAAGCTCAGAGAGATTTGCAACGGCATCTATTTGCTAAAAGAACTTAGCCCGCTCAGTCTGGACCATATAATGAGTTTTGGAGAAATGCTCTCTACCAAGATTATCAGTTCCAAGCTTAAATCTCTGAATATAAGCCATGTATGGAAAGATTCGCGCAGCCTTATCAAGACTGAGATCTCAGCCGGGACTAATATTGTAAAGAAGGAAGAGACTGCAAATAATATTGAAAAATATTTCAATTCAGCACAAAATAATTTGTATATCCTTCCCGGCTTTATTGCATCGGATGACCAGGGGAGAACTACAACATTGGGGAGAGGCGGTTCTGATTACACAGCCTCAATTTTAGCTGTTGGAACGCAGGCAAGAGTTCTGGAAATCTGGACAGATGTAAACGGCATGATGACCGCAGACCCCCGAATTGTACCGGAAGCCAAACCTATAAGAAACATATCATATAAAGAGGCGTTGGAACTCTCACATTTTGGGGCAAAAGTTGTATATCCTCCTACCATACAACCGGTTGTTAAACAAGGCATTCCAATATATGTAAAAAACACTTTTGACCCGGATGACGATGGCACTCTAATAGAAAAAAATCCGCCGGAGGGAATTGGAAAAATCAGAGGTATTTCCAGTTCTGACAAAATTGCTCTGCTGAGCATGGAGGGAAGCGGCATGGTTGGCGTGCCCGGCTACTCTAGCAGATTATTTGATGTGCTCTCTCAAAACAACATCAACATAATTCTAATTACTCAAGCCTCATCAGTTCACACAATGTGCATTGCAATCCCTGAGTCAGACGCGGCAAAAGCAAAGAAGGCGGCGGATGAATTATTTGCCTATGAAATTTCACTTGGAAAAGTAGATCCTCTAAAAGTAGAGAAAGGTTTCTCAATTATATCACTGGTTGGAGATGACCTTAAAAATCAGAGCGGTGCAAGCGGCAGAATGTTTGACGCATTAGGCCGTGAAGGAATAAACATCCGCGCAATTGCACAGGGGTCATCAGAAAAAAATGTCTCCACTGTTCTTCATACGGAAGATGTTAAAGCTGCAATCCGCGCCATCCATAAAGAATTCTTCGGCGGAAAAGGAAGAAGAATCAATTTGTTCTTTGCAGGGTGCGGAACAGTTGGTTCAGCCCTGATAGAAATGATAAACCAACAGCATGATTTCATTTCTAATCAGCTAGGCAAAGACTTGGTTATCTGTGGAATATCTGACAGTAAACATTATATTACAGCTCGCGACGGTGTAAAAATCAATACTGAGAAAAGCGAAAATAAAAACACAAAAGAGCTGTCAAAAGACGATATCAAAAAAGCTCTTGCAGCGGGAGAGAAAACTTCTGGCAGCAGCTATATGGAAAAAATTTTCGAGCTGAATCTAAGCAATTCCATATTTGTGGATTGCACCTCAAGTAAGTCAATTGCAGGCACATACGTGGATTTATTCCATCACAAAATTGCAGTAGCAGCCTGCAACAAAATTGCAAACTCGCTCTCTTATGATTCATATAAAGAGTTATTTGATGTTGCAAGAACAGAAGGGACAAAGTATAAATATGAAACAGCGGTTGGGGCCGCATTGCCTATTATAAGCACTGTAAAACAGATTGTTAACAGCGGAGATAAAATAAAGAAGATAGAAGGGATACTGTCGGGAACTCTAAATTATTTATTAAGTAATTACAGCGGAAAAGATTTTGCGGCGCTAGTGGAGAAGGCAAGAGAACTTGGTTACACGGAACCCGACCCAAAGACGGACTTGAGCGGAACGGATGTGCTGAGAAAATTTTTGATTCTTAGCAGAGAGGCCGGCTATACCCTGGAAATGAAAGATTTAAACTATACGCCTTTCTTTGAGGGAAAATACGAAGCTCAACTTAAAAAACTTTATGACGACGCAACAAAATCGGGCAAAAAACTGAGATTTGTTGCAAGGCTAGATGAGACTCCGGCAGCCAAAAGCATCCATGCGGGAACATCAGGAAAACAATCTTGCAACATAAGCATTGGCATAGACGCTGTTGGTGCTCAACACCCGTTCTATAACGTGGAAGGCAGCGACAATGCAATCATCTTGACCTCCGATTATTATACACAAGGAATCCTAATACGCGGAGCAGGCGCCGGTGCAAGACAGACTGCTTCCGGACTGCTTAATGATATCCTGTCCATTTAAAATCATTCAACAATAAACTAGAAAATTAAATATCCATAAAATGAAAGTAGCAGTTGTAGGGGCAACCGGACTGGTTGGCAGAAACATGATTAAAGTTCTGGAAGAGAGAAGATTCCCTATCACAGAACTGATTCCGGTAGCGAGTGAAAAATCTGTAGGAAAAAAAATAAAGTTTAACAAAAAAGAGTGGAGCATTGTCTCTCCGGAAACGGCCGTTTCCATGAAACCGGCAGTAGCCATTTTCTCCGCAGGAGCAGATGTGTCCAAAGAGTGGGCTCCAAAATTTGCTGCCGTAAAATGCTATGTAATAGACAATTCCTCTTATTGGAGAATGGACAAAAAAAAGCGGCTTGTCATTCCGGAAATCAACGCAGATGTAATCAAGAAGAGTGATTACATTATAGCAAACCCCAATTGCTCCACAATTCAAATGCTGGTTGCAATTGCAGACTTGCACAAAAACTATAAAATCAAGAGGATTGTAGTCTCCACTTATCAGTGCATCACCGGGACCGGCAAAAAGGCTGTCGATGAGCTGGATGCAGAGAGGAGCGACCAAGTCGGCAATAGTGCCTGTGGCGGCAACAAAACAAAATCATCTAATTGCAGCTCAAGCTGCTGCTACACTCCGCGCGGCACAGAGGGGAGAAAAACCACAATCGCTTATCCTTATCAAATAGACCTCAACCTTCTTCCTCATATAGACAAATTTCTCCCTTCGGGCTATACAAAAGAGGAGATGAAAATGGTGGATGAGACTCATAAAATAATGAGAGACAACAACATTAAGATCTCCCCTACCACTGTAAGAGTCCCTATAATAGGAGGTCACGGAGAATCTGTAAATCTGGAATTTGCAAGGCCGGTAACCCTTAAGGGTGTCTATGAAACACTTAGAAAAACTAAAGGGGTAATTGTGCAGGACAACACTCTTCCAAAAGGATGCAGCGCAAAAAATCCCTACGGACAGCAAAACAAAGCTATTGGTGCGGAGCTTCCAAAATATTTCAACACAAGTTCAAAAACTGCGGCGGGTAAAAAATATCTTGAACAGCTTGCCTACCCTATGCCAATTTACGCCAAAGACAGGGATGAAGTTTTTGTGGGAAGAGTCCGCCTGGACCCAACGGTCAAAAGCGGAATTAATCTATGGTGCGTATCTGACAACTTGCGCAAGGGAGCTGCAACCAACGCCGTACAGGTGGCGGAGGTGCTTCTTGCAAAGAAATATATCAAGTGATTTGATATACGCGTTTTGGTAAATTTTTCACAATTATTGGGTGTTTGGCACACCGCAAAGGCCATATTTTAGGCTTTTCCTCTAATTTTCGTAAATTTGTGAACTTAGTTCCCGACAGGATTAACTGTCGGGAGTAAAATATAATATATAGATGAATAAGGGATACAGTGAGAATGATTTTGAAACCCTGGATTGGTATGAACATATCCGGAGAAGGCCGGGTATGTATTTGGGAAAGCTTGGCAACGGCAGTGAACAAGATGACGGTATCTACGTGCTGTTTAAAGAGATTGTAGATAATGCAGTGGATGAGTTCCATGAAGGATGGGGTAAGATCATTGACATTACTTTGAATGAAGAGACTAAAGAGGTGAGCGTCAGGGATTATGGAAGAGGAATTCCTTTTGGCAAACTTTTGGATGCGGTGGGAAAAATGAATACCGGCAGTAAGTTTGGTAAAGACGGCTCCCTGGCTTACGGCAAATCCGTTGGTCTTAACGGAGTTGGAACAAAGGCGGTAAATGCAACATCCACACAATTTTACGTACAATCCTTCATTGACGGCGACAGTTATTACGCATACTTTGAAGAGGGCATCTTAATCCGCAAAGGCAAAGAGAAGACAAAAGATGAAAAAGACGGAACCTTTGTAAGATACACAGCAGATGATACTCTGTATGAAGGGTATAAGTACAATGTGGAATTTATTGATACAATGCTTAAGAACTATGTTTATTTGAACATAGGTCTGACAATTAATTTCAACGGCAATAAATACAAATCTGAAAACGGACTGCTGGATTTGATAAACGACAATCTGTCCGAGACGCCGCTTTACGCTCCTATCCATTTAACAGGCAAGGACATAGAAGTTGTTATCACACACTGCACAGAGACCGGAGAAAATATTTATTCATTTGTAAACGGACAGAATACTTTTAACGGAGGCACGCATCTTTCCGCTTTTAGAGAAGGCGTAGGAAAAACCATCAAAGAGTTTTTCAAAAAAGATTTTGATCCAAAAGATGTAAGAGAGGGAATGGTTGCAGCAATATACATAAGGGTGGGCAACCCGGATTTTGCAAATCAGACAAAGACCATGCTTAACTCCAAACTAACTGATACAGTAGCAAATGGAGGTATTCCAATTAGAGATTTCATAATGAACTTCCTTGCTTTTGACCTGGACAATTATCTGCATAAAAATCCTCTGACTGCAGACCCGCTGCTTAAGAAAATTCTTGCCAGCGAGAAAGAAAGAAAAGAACTTGCCAGTTTTCAAAAAGCAAGACGCTCAAAGAGGACAAGTCTTAATAATGAGAAACTTAAGGATTGCAGCGTCCATTACGGAGACAACAATGAAAGGGCGGAAGAAACCACTATTTTTATCACAGAAGGAAATTCTGCAAGCGGTACAATCACAAAGACCAGAGACACTAAGACTCAGGCTGTTTTCAGTTTGAGAGGCAAACCCAAAAACACTTTTGGCAACTCAAAGAAAGTTATCTACGATAAGAAAAATGCAGAACTTAACTTGCTGCAGGCGGCTCTTGGAATTGAAGAAGACATTGACAATCTGCGCTATAATAAAGTGGTAATTGCAACAGATGCGGACGTTGACGGAATGCATATCAGAATGCTTTTGCTTACATTCTTCCTTCTTTTCTATCCGGAGCTGGTCAGGCGCGGACACGTTTATATCCTGCAGACCCCGTTGTTCAGAGTAAGAAAAAGAAAGAAAGACGGAGCAATGGATACCCGCTACTGCTACTCGGCGGCGGAGAAACAAGATGCAATCAGCAAAGTTGGGAAAGACCCTGAAGTCACTCGTTTCAAAGGACTTGGAGAAATATCAGCCAATGAATTCAAAGACTTTATCGGAGAAGGAATGCGTCTGGACAGAGTGCGTCTGAATAAAGATGATTCAGTGCATGAAATGCTGGAATTTTATATGGGCAATAATACTCCCGACAGACAAAACTTTATTAAGGACCATCTTAGAGAAGACGTTATAATGGAAGACATTATAAGCACTGGCACGGAAACAGAAAAGTGATATGAGCGCAAATTTTAGAGTGATATGAGCGGAAAACAGCATTTTGCAAAATTTATGATAAAACTCCTTGGCTGGAAAGTCATGGATGGTGAGGTACCGGAACCAAAGTGCATTATTCTTGGAGTGCCTCACACTTCTTTTAAGGACTTCATAATATCTTGGTTCTTTTACACATCTGTAGGTGGAACGGCCAATATTATGATAAAAAAGGAATTTTTTTTCTGGCCTTTGGGCCCAATTTTGAGAGGAATGGGAGCAGTTCCCGTGGACAGAAGTCATGGTGCAATTACAGCCAAGCAAATTATAGCAACCATGCAAAAAGCTGATAAGATGCATCTTGCAATAGCGCCTGAAGGAACAAGAAAGAAAACGGCAAAGTGGAAGACAGGTTTTTACACAATTGCAAAAGCCTGTGAAATACCTATTTACCTTGGCTATTTTAATTGGAAAACAAAACAGATAGGAAGAGGCATAAGATTCATTCCAACTGAAAATGCCCAGGAAGATTTAAAGAAAATCCGCGCACACTACAAGGCAATGAATATGGAGGGATGTAACCCGGGACATTTTGACTGCGGAGATGTTGAGCCAAAACTGATTGAAGAGCAATAGAGGAATAGGTTTTAAGTGCTAGATTAGATTGAGAGGTCGATTGAAGGATAGTTTGAAGGATAGTTTGAAAATAGAAATAGAAAAGAGAGTGATGAAGAGAATTTTGTTGACAACAGTTTGCATAATTTGTGCAATAAATTCATTTGCACAAACTTATACACTTGAGGAGTATGAGACGTTTGCACTTCAAAACAGCAAGACTGTAAAAATTTCTCAGGAAAGAATCCAGCAGGCTGAGAATTTAAGACAGGCTGCATTCACACAGTTTCTTCCTAGTTTCCAGGCAGTTGGAGCATATACATGGAATCAGAAAAACTTATCTTTGATTTCCTCAGATGCAATGCTTCCGGTTGGAACCAAGCTGGCCAATGGAAGTTTTGGTTTCACTGCAGATCAGATAAGCAACTCTTGGACTGTAGTAAATGGAGTTACAATGCCGGTTGACGCAAACGGCAACGCTTTTAATCCATACACTAATCCGGAAAAAATACAATGGAAACAATATGCATTGCTTCCAAAAAGTTCCCTTACGTATGATATTCAGAATGTGTTTGTTGGAGGCATAGGTTTTACTCAGCCAATTTTCTTGGGAAACAAAGTGAGAGAGCTGTACAATATTTCCAAGAGCAATGAGGAGATTGTAAAGCTGGCACACAATAATGAAGAAGAGGATCTTGTTTTAGAAGTTGACCAATCATACTGGACAACAGTTTCTCTTATTAATAAAAAGAAACTGGCCCAAAAATATACAGACCTTTTGGATAAGCTTTGCAAAGATGTACAGGCAGCTAAAGACCAGGGAATTGCAACAAAAGGAGACTTGCTTAATGTTAAGGTAAAACTCAATGAAGCTAATCTGGCGCTTACCCGCGCAACTGATGGCGTTGAACTCTCAAAGATGTCCTTGTTCCGCGTGTGCGGTTTGGATTTAAACGGAAACTTTGGGCTTGCAGATGAAGACGTTTCTCCGGAAAATGCAAAAGAACTGGAGACAGGATACGATGTTAATCAGGCAATAGATAATAGATCTGAAATAAGACAGTTAGAAGAACTTGTAAAAATTTCCAAGAGCAATGTTAATATTGCCCGCAGCCGCTTTATGCCAAATATTGTAGCAACGGGAAATTACATCACAACAAATCCAAATTCATACAACGGGTATGAAACAAAGTTTGGGGGAATGTTTACGGCCGGAGTTGCAGTCACCGTTCCAATCTTTCATTTTGGAGACAGAACTTATACATTGCGCGCAGCTAAGCATGAATTCAACATTGCAAATTACAGAATTGACCAAGCAAAAGAGCTTATTAACCTGCAGGTTACGCAAGCAAACTTTAATGTAAGAGAAGCAAACAAAAAGCTGGAGTCTGCGCTGAGCAATATAAGTGCGGCAGAGGAAAATCTTAAGCTTGCCAATATATCTTATAAAGAAGGACTTATAAGCGTAACGGATTTGCTTGGCGCTCAGACAGCATGGGTATCCGCTCAGTCAGATAAAATTGATGCCGGCATAAATGCAAGAATGACAGAGCTTTACTTAAGAAAAGCTGTCGGGATAACAAATATTAAAGAGGGGCAGAGGTCAAAAGATGACGGCGTCATCAAAGAGGGTCCGGTTAAGATGATTAAGTAGACTCCGGAAAAAACTGTTCAATCAGCAAGTTAAAAAACAGATAAGTCGGCAGCAGAAAAAACAAACAGAAAATAAGGGTTAAAAGTATATAGTTATGAAAAAATTACAACAGAGTACAATCAGTTTGCTTGTCGGACTTGGGGCGCTGATACTTGTTATAGTTGTTCTTGGAATAATTGGATGGCTGACATCTAAGCCGCAAAAGATTATCCTTCAGGGAGATGTTGAGGCACGTGAGTATAGGATATCCAGCAAGGTTCCAGGTAGAATATCACAACTCCTTGCAGAAGAGGGAGATACTGTTTCCAAAGGCCAGCTTGTTGTATTAATTGACAGCCCGGAAGTTCAAGCAAAAGTTAAACAGGCTAATGCGGGAAGCATGGCGGCAAATGCGCAAAATCAGAAGGCAAATCAAAGTGCAAGAAGTGAACTTGTCCAAGGCGCTTATGAGATGTGGCAAAAAGCAAGAGTAGGTTCAGATATTGCCCTTAAATCTTATACCAGAATACAAAATCTGTATAATCAGGAAGTTATCTCAGCACAGAAAAGAGATGAAGTAAAAGCACAATATGATGCAGCGCTTGCAACTGAAAAAGCGGCTAAGAGTCAATATGATATGGCAATTCATGGAGCGCAGAAAGAGGATAGAGTAATGGCTATGGCGCAAGTAGAAGTCGCAAACAGCAATGTTACAGAAGTTAAAACTTACTTAGATGAAATTAATCTTACGGCTCCTGCGGGAGGGGAAATTACAGAGATATATCCAAAGGTTGGAGAGCTGGTTGGACAAGGCGCTCCTATCATGAGCATCATAGATATGAATGATGTTTGGTTTACATTTAACGTAAGAGAAGATTTGCTGCAAGGGATGGACATTGGCAAGACTATCAAGTTGGAAATACCTGCATTGGGAGAAGATAAGGTATTTACCGCCAAGGTTTATTTTATAAAAGAAATGGCATCTTATGCCACTTGGAAAGCAACTAAAGTTTCAGATAATTTTGATGCTAAGACTTTTGAAGTCCGCGCACGTCCCACAGAAAAAATTAAGGGTTTGAGAGCCGGAATGAGCACAATAATTACAGCAGTTCTTAAGTAATATTAATGTACCTCAGCAAAAGCAGTTTGCAGGAAATAATTCTAAAAAATTTTAGAGAATTAATTATCATAAAACATTGTTGGAGAATAGAGTAAACAAGAGGTTATTTGGCTGGCTCCGAATGTTCGAAAGCATTAAGGAGGTCCTGCACAGAGAGTGGAAGCAAATGTTTAGCCGTCCAATCTATCTGTTTGGTACTGTGCTTATTCTAGCCTTTTGCGCCATATTTTTCTTTTCTTTATTTAATGAAGGTTTACCAAATGAGTTGCCTGTTGGAATTGTAGACAGAGATAATTCTTCTTTCTCCAGAATGGTTAGAAGAAATTTGGATGCAGAGCAAGGTGTCAAAGTTTTGAGGACATACTCAGAATATCAGGCAGCAAGAAAAGCACTGCAAGTTGGTGATATTTATGGTTTTATAGATATACCAAACGGGGCATACAGAGATATTCTGGAGGGACGCAGACCAAAAGTTGGAATCTATTGTGAGCAAGGCCTTATGGTTCCCGGAAATCTTACATATAAAAATTTCATATACTTAGGCACCGTTCTGGATGTAGGGGTGCGCAGAGAAATACTGGCAGCAAAAGGTTATCCGGCGTCTGGCATGATGGCTCGCCTGCAGCCTATAAAAACTGATTTTCATCTGATAAAAAATCCATGGACAAATTACGGCATATATTTGACTACTATTCTATGGCCCGGACTTCTGCAACTTTGCGTATTGCTAATGACAGTTTTCTCCATTGGCTATGAACTAAAAATGAAGACAAGCAGAGATTGGATGAAGGAAAGCCATGGTTCAATATTCAATGCCCTTGTAGGCAAGCTACTGCCCTACACATTCATATACGTGCTGATGGGAATTGCATTTGAGTTGTTGGCGTGCAGAATAATAGGATTCCCGATAGCCACCCATATATGGGTCATATTCTTGACTATAACGCTTTTGGTGTTTGCATCACAGGCAGTAGGAATATTTATGATAGGTCTTTTCCCGGTCCTAAGAGACGGACTAAGTTTTGCGGCGCTGTACGGTATTCTATCTCTGTCACTTGCCGGAATGTCATTCCCTGTTGAATACATGCTTGGGGTAATTCAGGGATGGGCGGTGATGTTTCCTTTGAGGCAGTTCTTCTTAATATATGTGAAGGAGGGAATATTCGCAGCCGGTTTCAATGCCGTATGGCTTAACTACGTTGGTTTGTTGATATTCTGCCTGCTTCCGTTTACAATCCTAAGAAGGCTTAAGAGAGCTTTAATATTCCAGAACTACCCGCTTAAATAGATTGGAGATGAAAGAGTTCAGAAGACAATATTTGCAGAATGCCATCAGACAAATGACCACAATTTTTTGGAATGAAGTGGTTAGGATTTTTACGGATAGCGGCGTAATGCTGATATTATTTATTGCAGGACTGGGTTATCCTCTCCTTTACAGTTTTGTATATTATCAAGAGTCAGTGAGTAACATCCCTGTCGCGATAATAGATAATGACGGCTCTGCTTACAGCAGAAAATTTTCCAGAGAGCTGGATGCCACAAAAGAGGTGCAGCTAAAACGTTGCATAAATATGGATGAAGCTGAATATCTAATGGGGCGCAGAAAAGTTCATGCAATTATTGTACTCCCAAAAGATTTTGAAAAGACCATCTTGGACGGGCAGGAGCAGGCAACCATCTCTATATACGTGAATATGACCAGCTTCTTTGTGTATAAAAGTGTGGCATTTGCAATAAACTTCACAATGCTTCAGGAGAACAAAGAGATAGAAATACACAGGTATGAAATGGCCGGACAAACACAGCAGCTCGCCCTCCAAAGTGCAGACCCTGCTCCGTATGATGCTCGATTTCTGTTTAATCCTGGTAATGGATTTGCAAGTTTCTTTGTACCGGGTGTTATGATTTTAATTATTCACCAACTGCTTTTCCTGGGAATCGGAATGCTTGCCGGCACAGTCAGGGAAGAGAATAAAAATCACAAATTATTTGAAAATCAGATAGACCGAAAAAGGATTTACAGAATAATTTTTGGAAAAGGCATGGCCTACTTTTTAATATACGCTCTCTTTTCCGCCTACATTACAGTACTGATACCCAGATGGTTTAACTTGCCACACCTTGCAAGTACATGGGATATCTACAGGTTGCTGCTGCCATTCTTGCTTGCGGTAATATTTTTCTCGCTTACATGTTCTGTGTTTATCAAAAACAGAGAGACCGGCATGGTTATGTTTCTGTTCTTCAGCGTAATCCTGTTGTTTTTAAGCGGCGTCACGTGGCCAAGGACTAACTTTCCACTATTCTGGAAAGCATTCTCTTACCTGTTCCCGGCCACATTTGGAGTACAAGGCTACCTAAAGCTCAACACCTTTGGAGCAGAATTCGGCCAGATACTGCCTGAATTCATAGCCCTATGGACACAGGCCATTGTCTATTTCATAACCGCCTGCTTCTCATTCAGGTATATAAACAAATAAAAATTATTTAGATTTTTTTTCGACAGCTAACGCAGCATTAAAGCAATGCCGACACAGGGGCTCGTATTTGTCCTGTTCTCCTAGCATTACAAGTTTGTCTCCGCCGGAAATACGGTGAGAGTGATGGGCGGGTTGTCCGCACTTGACGCAGATTGCATGAACTTTTGTAACATGCTCTGCCACCGCCATCAAAGCAGGCATAGGACCAAAGGGCTTGCCAAGATAATCCATATCCAGGCCGGCGCATATTACACGCACTCCCCTATCAGCCAGCTGGTTGCAGACATCAACTATTCCGTCGTCAAAAAACTGAACTTCATCAATGCCAATTACATCTACATCTGTCGCGAGCAATAAAATATTTTGTGAAGAATCCACATTATTGGACTCAATAGAATTCCTGTCATGAGACACAACATCCTTATCTGAATAGCGAATGTCTATGGCTGGTTTGAAAATCTGCACCCGCTGATGCGCAAAATTAGCTCTCTTTAAGCGCCTTATTAGCTCCTCGGTCTTGCCGGAAAACATAGAACCGCAGATGACCTCAATCCATCCAGCCATATTTGTTCTTTCTTCAAACATTTTACTAATTTTGCGATATCCTAATTAGGTCTAACAAAGGTATTAAAATTATGGAAGAGAAAAAAGGACTTCTGGCTGAACTTGGGAAAGTGCTGGAAGAATATGATTCCACGGAAGATATTGTTAAACAGGATGTTAGCAATTGCATGCAAAGTTTTTCAAAAGAGCTTGGGAAGCGCCTGGTGGAGATTGAGAAACGGCTGGATGACATTGAGGGCAAGCTTGATAAGATGAACAATAGCGCTCATGTCGGCGAGATTAATGCCACAGGGCAGAAAACATCTTCAGCAGCAGAGGAAATTCCTATGCCTGAGGAAGAAATTCCAATATCTGCAGAGGAGGAAATTAATGAGGTCCCGACAGATTCTGAATTGATTGCTGAAGAGGAAGCAGAAGAGGAAGAAAAAACTGTCGCGACAAAAGAAGAGAAGAGCAAACCGGACTGGTATGACTGGGAGGTTGATTATCCGGCCGATTATGTTGATGACCTGATTGGCAGCATGGGGCTTAATGATAGAATGCAATTTATCAATGAGCTGTTTAACGGGAAAGAGATTGAATTTGAGAATGTTATAGAGGAGATAGATAATATCGGAAACTTCAAAAGGATTGTTGGGCACCTGAGAGAGGAGTATCCTCAGTGGGATGAAACAAGCGATATTGTCTACAGATTTTACATGCACATCCGCAGAAAATACGATATCAACAAGGCTGAAACAGAGGAGTAAATGGAAGAAGGGAAAGGAAAACTTTATCTGGTGCCTACCCCTATAGGCAATCTGGAAGACATAACTCTCAGAGCTATAAATGTTTTGAAGAGCGTTGACCTGATTCTTGCAGAGGACACAAGGACCAGCAGCGTACTGTTGAAAAAGTACGACATCACCACTCACATGGAGAGTCATCACAAATTCAATGAGCATAAGACGGTTGGCGGTGTGTGTGAAAAAATCCTTGACGGCCAGAGGGTTGCGTTAATCAGCGATGCCGGATCTCCCGGAATTTCAGATCCCGGGTTTTTACTTGTCAGAAGTTGCGTTGAACAAGACATTGAGGTTGAGGCGCTTCCTGGCCCTACCGCTTTTGTTCCGGCGCTAACTGCTTCAGGTTTTCCGTGCGACAGATTCTGCTTTGAGGGTTTTCTTCCACCAAAGAAAGGAAGGCAGACAAAGTTCAAAGAGATGGCCGCAGAACCGCGCACAATAATTTTTTACGAGTCACCCTACAGACTTGTAAAGACATTGGAGCAGATGTGCGAATTCATTGGTAAAGAGAGGAATGCGGCTGTATGCAGAGAAATTTCCAAAATCCACTATGAATGCAAAAGGGGCACCGTCTCCGAGCTGACCGAGTGGTATAAAAATAATGAACCCAGGGGAGAGATAGTTGTTGTCCTGGAGGGAGCTGAGAAAGTAAAGAGTGAAAAAGATTATTGCGTAAAAGATGAGGAGGACGAATATGGGACAAGGGACCAACACAGAAAAGAGCGGGAAGAAGAATGAAAAAATTTCCGCAACAAGAGCGCGCGGAGTCATCGCGCTGATTTTCCTACTACTTATATTTCAAATAGTTACATTCGCGCTGCATAAATGCGGTGGCGATGAGCAAGCCGTGCAGTACGCGGAC
>DAONEN010000008.1:0-50224 GCA_035403105.1 Candidatus Egerieousia sp.
CTGCATCGTCAAGCGAAATTGTAAGCGGGGCAATCCAAGATAATGACAGGGGAACCATTATTGGACGCCGCTCATTTGGTAAGGGGCTTGTGCAAGAGCCAATCAACTTCTCAGATAATTCCGGAATACGTCTGACTGTTGCGCGCTACTACACACCAACCGGAAGATGTATCCAAAAGCCTTATTCTGCAGATTACATGTATGACATTTTGGAGAGATATCAGCATGGAGAGATGCAGAATGTTGACAGCATTAAAAAAGATAAAAAATTAAAGTTTAAAACTCCAAAGGGCAGGGTGGTTTACGGCGGCGGAGGAATAATTCCTGATGTCTTTGTACCTCTTGATACCCAGGGTGTTTCAGATTTTCTTGTTAAGGTTAATGACAAGAGTTTGCAGATGCAGTACAGCGCACTTCTTGCAGATAAATACGGAACGCAGCTGCGTGCGATAAAAACACTGCCGCAGCTAGAGGCGCTTCTTTCAAAGATGGATTTTGATGGAGGATTTTTGAATTTTGCAAAGAAGAGCGGAGTTGTTCCAAAGCCCGGAGAATGGTCAAAGAGCAGGGGCATTTTAAAGACTCAAATGAAGGGGCTGGTCGGAAGATATTCTTCCATGGAGAATGATGCGTTCTATCCTTTCATTATTAGTATAGATAACGTTGTTGCAAAAGTTAAAAGCTTGGATGCAGCAGGTAAATAGTATTATCACGACAGTTAAATAAACAATTATGGCACAATTAATTGGAATGGCATCTGATCATGCCGGATTTGAACTTAAAGAGGCACTCAAACCTTTTTTGGAGAAGGCCGGATATAGGATAAAAGATTTTGGAACTCACTCATCTGAAAGTATGGATTATCCGGACGTTGCGCATCCTTTGGCGCTTGCCGTGGAGAATAAAGAGGTAGATTTTGGAATTGCAATGTGCGGGAGCGGAAACGGAATCTCAATGACGCTAAACAAGCATCAAGGCATCAGAGCGGCTCTATGCTGGACGCCGGAACTTGGAGCTCTGGCAAAGCGTCATAACAATGCCAATATCCTTACTCTTCCGGCAAGATTTATCACTCTTGCAGATGCAGAAGAAGTTGTAAAAGCCTATCTTTCAGCAGAATTTGAGGGAGGCAGACACCAGCGCAGGATAGATAAAATTCCTGTGCAAAACAATAATTCATAATAAAATATTTACAAGTGGGATTGCTGGTACTACAGAAAGGCAGTGTTCAGAATTTATCTGAGCACATAGAGGATTATCCCGACGGGATTGTTATTGTTTTAGATAAGCCATATAGATGGACCAGCGCAGATGCCGTTAGGAAAATCAAATTTGCCCTGCAGAAACAATTTCATAATCACAAACTTAAAGTTGGGCATGCCGGCACCTTGGATCCCCTTGCGACCGGCGTGTTGCTGATTTGTGTTGGAAAAGCAACAAAATTGGCAGAGACTCTGCAGGCGGAAAAAAAGGCATACGTAGCAAAAATAATCATTGGAGCAACCACACCCTCTTTTGACAAGGAACATGAGATAGATGAATATTACCCGCATGAGCATATAACTTTAGAGCAAGTGAATCAGGCTATTGCAGCATTAGAAGGGGAGCATGACCAAGTTCCTCCAAGTTTTTCCGCAAAATTAGTAGACGGTGTCCGGGCTTATGATATTGCTCGCGGCGGGGATAATATAGTATTAAAACCATCTAGAGTAATAATTTACTCTGCAAAACTTTTGAGCGCTGAGGGATTTGGGGGCACTAAATGTACAGCTCCGGAGAATCTTCCTGAGCTTTCCGTAGATATATCATGCAGCAAAGGGACTTATATCCGCTCTATTGCCAGAGATTTAGGGCAAGCGTTAGGCAGCGGCGGATATTTGGGTGGCCTTGTAAGAAGAGCATCAGGCGGTTACATTCTTGATAATGCCATTTCAATAGAGCAATTTGAGCAAATTGTTCATATTGCGCAGTAGGCGTTTTTCAAAAAAAATTAAGGCATTTGTAACTTTTTCATATTTGTTTCGTATAATCATCGCATTGATTACGCTGACATTATGAAATTATCACAATTTAATTTTGCGTTTCCAAAAGATTTGATCGCAAAGTACCCTCCTAAATACAGGGACGAGTGCAAACTCATGGTTCTGCACAAGAGCAACGGAAACACAGACAACAAAGCATTTAAAAACATTATTGATTACGCCAGAGAGGGAGACCTATTTGTATTTAATGATACAAAAGTGTTCCCTGCACGGCTTAGGGGCAATAAGGAAAAAACCGGCGCAGAGATAGAAATCTCACTTTTGAGAGAGCTTAACAGAGAACAAAGACTTTGGGATGTTCTTGTAGACCCGGCTAGGAAAATTAGAATTGGCAATAAACTCTATTTTGGAGATGATGACTCTTTGGTTGCAGAAGTAATAGATAATACAACATCAAGAGGCAGAACTTTAAGATTCTTGTATGACGGAAGTTATGATGATTTTAAGAGGACGCTTTTTAGCGTTGGAGAACTTCCTATTCCAAAAGAAATCAGAAGTCATCCAGAAGAGATTGATCTGGAAAGATTTAATACAATTTTTGCAAAGAATGAAGGGGCTGTGGCAACTCCGGCATCCGGGTTGCACTTCAGCAGAGAGCTTTTTAAAAAGATGGAAATCAAAGGGATAGAATATACTTTCCTTACATCTCACATAGGGCTTGGCAATTTTGTAGGAGTAGACGTAGAAGATTTGTCAAAACACAAAATGGGTTCTGAACGGATGATAATTCCGGAAGAAACTGCCGATAAAATTAACAAGGCAAAAGTTGAAGGAAGGAGGGTGTTTGCTGTAGGCGTCTCTGTACTAAGGGCATTAGAGACACCAGTTACAACAACAAATCAGGTTAAGCCTTTTGACGGTTGGACAAACAAGTTTATTTTTCCCCCTTATGATTTTGTAATAGCAGACGCTCTAATTACAAACTTCCATTATCCGCTTTCTACAATGTTAATGACACAGGCGGCTTTTGGCGGTTTTGATAAAGTTATGGCCGCATATAAGCTGGCTATTAAAAAGAGCTATAAATTTGGCATTTACGGAGATGCAATGTTAGTAATATAAACAATTTGAGCAGGAGGCAAGTATTTATTTACAATTCCGGATTTTTTTTACCGGATAAATTGATAGTATGACATCTGATTCGGCTGCAAGTGAAATATCTTGCAGCCGTTTTTTTTGTCACATTTAACTTATTCAAACAATTTAAAATCAATAAACTATGGAATGTGAAGGTAGTCTTTATGCAAAAAACGCGGTCTGGCAGAGTGACCGCAAACTTAAGAGAGAGATTTATCTATGTGCTTTAAGCAGAGAGTTTTTTGACCATCCTTTGCTAGGAAGGCAGGTTATGGAGTACTTCCCAAAAATTGAGAAAATTTTTGAAGGATATTTTGAGGATATAGACGACTTGCTGTGTATACACGGAATAGGAGTGCGTCTGCAATCAAAAGAGTGCCTCGAGTGGGCGGAAAAAGAGGCCTTATGGTACAGAGAAAAGAATGTCCGCATCATTGATGTAAACAGCAAAGAGTATCCGCAAAAATTGCTTGAGTGTCAGGATGCTCCTATAATTCTCTATTACAAGGGCAATGGAGATTTGAATAATACTAGAAGTCTTGGGGTTGTAGGTACCAGGCTGGCGTCAGAATACGGCAATAACGCCTGCAGATTACTAATAGATGCGCTTGGGGATATGGGCTTTAATCCGTTAATTGTAAGTGGTTTGGCTATCGGGATAGATATAACGGCTCACCGTGCGGCTTTGGCCAATAAGATGGAGACGGTTGCTGTTTTGCCTTGCGGCATAGATTTGATATATCCGGCATCTCACAGGGACGACGCTATTAAAATGATATCTCACGGAGGGATTATCACTGAATTTCCGCGTGCTGTTCCGGCGCTTCGCAGAAACTTTTTGCAGCGCAATAGAATTATTGCCGGGATGACACAAGGGCTGCTTGTTGCAGAAACCAGAGTATCAGGTGGTTCTATGAGCACGGTAGAGTATGCAAGTTCTTATGCAAGAGACATTTTTGCCGTCCCGGGCAGGATATGTGATGCCAATTCTTATGGCTGCAATTATTTAATTAGCAAGAACATTGCATCTATATGCGTAAATACCGCTACAATTCCAAAGGAACTGGGGTGGGCTGCAACCAGCCAGACGGACATTGCTATGCAGCCGGATTTGTTTTCAGGGGCGGAAAACAAAAGAAAAAAAATATTGCTAACTTTAACGCTCGGTACTCCCCGCAGCGTAGATTATTTAGTGCAAAATACAGGGCTTGATTTTAATACTGTTTCGCTAATATTGCTGGAACTTGAGTTGTCAGGAGACGTTGTCGCGGATGAAAAAGGAGAGTATATGTTAAGCAGGAGCAGCAAGAGGAAGATTTAACGGCATGACTTTTATAGATACACATACACACCCATATGACACTGCCTTTGATGCTGATAGAGAGGCGGTTTTGCAGAGAGCGCTGGATGCGGGCGTTTCAAAGTGGATTTTTCCCGCAATAGATTCAACCTGCTATCAGAGGCAGTTGGAATGTTTTAATAATCACCCAAATAATGCCTTTATGACAATTGGCCTGCATCCTACGTCTGTGGCTGCCAATTGGGGGGAAGAACTAAAGTTTGTGGAGGAGAAATTAAAGAATTCAGTTAACAGCCATGGTTACGATAGTGCGTTATCCCGCCGTCCAAGATATTATGCAATAGGAGAAATTGGTCTTGACGGGTACTGGAGTAAAGAATTTATGAAGGAGCAGATGGAAGTGTTTAGTGCTCAGATTGATATGGCTGCAGAATACGATCTTCCCATTATAATTCATGAACGTTCCGCAACAGATGAAATATTTCAGGTGCTTGATAATCACATGTTTGGCAAGGACGGCAAATGTCAGAGAATCAGGGGTGTTTTTCATGCTTTTAGCGGAAGCACGGAGACATTTGAGAGGATTCAGAGATACGGGGAGTTCAAGGTAGGAATAGGCGGGGTTGTAACATATAAGAATGCCGGCATTGCTAAAACGCTGGAAAAAATACCATTAAAGAGTGTTATTTTGGAGACGGATTCTCCGTGGCTTACCCCTGTGCCTCACCGCGGAAAAAGAAATGAGAGTTCATATATCCCTTTTATTGCTGCAAAAGTCTCAGAAATAAAAAGATGCAGCATAGATGAAGTTGCATTTCAAACCACAAAAAATGCAGAAGAACTGTTTGCAATATAAAACTATCGGGAAACATAATTGTGAAACAAACTAATTATTGAGTTAATATAGTATGAAAAGACGTTTATTATTGATTTATACCGGAGGCACAATTGGAATGAAGCAAGATGCAAAGACGCTTGCGCTTGTTCCGTTTGATTTTAGTCAAATTCAAGAGGAGGTTCCTGAACTTAAGAAGTTTGGGTATTCTATTGAAACTTACTCATTTAACCCGGTTATTGATTCATCAGATGTTGCTCCTGATTTTTGGGTGAAATTGTGTGAACTGATAGAAAATAATTACAAAAAATATGATGGCTTTGTAATATTGCATGGTACTGATACAATGTCTTATACAGCTTCCGCCCTGAGTTTTATGCTGGAGGATTTGGAGAAGCCGGTTGTCCTTACCGGGAGCCAGCTGCCAATTGGAATGCTTAGAACTGACGGAAAAGAAAATATTGTCTCTTCAATAGAGATAGCCGCAGCCGTGAGAAAAGATGGGAGGGCAATGGTTCCGGAGGTCTGCATATACTTTGAAAGTCAGCTATATAGAGGGAACAGAACAACAAAATACAATGCCGAAAATTTCCGTGCTTTCAAATCGGCAAATTATCCGGTTCTTGCGGATGTTGGAGTGCATATAAAGTACAATACTTCTGTGATAAATTATCCGGTAAAATGGGGTAAGCCATTGAAAATAAGCACAAAGCTGGATACTAATGTTGCAATAGTTAAAATCTTTCCGGGCATTAAGCCGGAGGCGGTAGATTCTGCTATTAATATTAAAGGGTGCAGAGCCGTAATACTTGAAACATACGGTTCTGGTAATGCTCCAACTAACAAAGAATTTCTTAATAGCTTGGAAAGAGGGATTAAAAAGGGGGTAATTATTGTAGATATTACACAGTGTCAAGCGGGTAGCGTTGATATGTGTGCTTATGCAACAGGTGCTGCGCTTAAGAAAATAGGGGTTATTTGCGGGTATGACAGTACAACAGAGGCGGCTCTTGCCAAATTATTTGTTCTTATGGGTAAATACGCTGATATAAAAGCAATTAAGCAAAATATGTTGATAAGTTTACGGGGTGAGGTTACAATTTAGTTTGCTTTGACAGATTCTTGTTAGAAAAAAATGCGTAAATTGCGCCTCGGTTTTTAAAGAAACAAAAGAATAACTACAAATACATTGTTTAATATTAAATCACAAAAAAATTTATGAAAAAAATTTTCATGTTTTTGGCAGTTGCTGGCATTATGGCCTTTACTGCCCAGAACGCAGTTGCACAGGACTCCACAAAGGCTGCTCCTGCAACAACAGAACAACAAGCGGCTCCTGCTTCCGGTTCTGATATGTCTTCACAGGCTCTTATGAGCGGATCTTCTGATCAGCCTATTTATCAGCAGATTAAGATTAAGTTCATTGAGGGAGGTCCCGGGTTCATGGCTACAATCATCTTGTGCCTTATCTTTGGACTTGCTATTGCAATTGAAAGAATCATATATCTTAACCTTGCTACAACTGACACTGACAAACTTGTAAAGAAAGTTGATGAGGCTCTTAACAATGGTGGCGTTGACGCTGCAAAGGAAATTTGCCGTAACACTCGCGGACCAGTTGCAAGTATTTTCTATCAGGGTCTTTCACGTATGGATCAGGGCCTAGATGTAGTTGAGAAATCAATCACTTCTTTCGGTTCAGTTCAGATGGGTCAGTTAGAGAGCGGACTAACTTGGATTGCATTGTTCATCGCATTGGCCCCTATGTTGGGATTCCTTGGAACAGTCGTTGGAATGGTTCAGGCATTTGATGCTATCGAGTCAGCAGGAGATATCTCTCCGACCGTTGTTGCTGGTGGTATTAAGGTAGCCTTGATCACAACTATCGGCGGATTGATCGTCGCCATTATTCTTCAATTGTTCTATAATTATATCGTATCAAGAATTGATAGCATCGTTAACGGAATGGAGAACTCTTCCATTAACTTTATTGATGTTTTAACTCACTTCAGCAATAAAAAATAATTGGTATGTCTAAATCAGCAAAAATTTTTACATACATAATATACATCATCTCTGTTATCGTCTGCCTTGGTTTTTATGTGTTCAATGGCTCCGGCAACAAAATGGTGACTCCAATTCTAAATTGGGCATATGTTCTTTGCGCTTTGGCTGTTATTATCACTTTGATAATGCCTTTCTTCTATCGTTCAGGCGGTAGCAGCAAGAAGACTTTATGGGAATTTGGAGTTGTTGTATTGTTATGTTTGGTATCATTCCTGATTGCTTCAGGCAATCCGGTTGATGCTCACGTTACTACTCCTCCTACACACGCAACACTTAAGTGGATTGATGCTTCTTTGATTTTGAGTATCATTCTTCTTGTTGGTGCGTTCTTGTGTTCAGTGTTGAGCGGTTTATTTAAACAGAGAAAGTAATTAATAATTATGAGTATTAGAGAAACTCCTGAGATTAACGCAAGTTCGCAAGCCGATATTGCATTCTTGCTTCTGGTTTTCTTCTTGGTTACAACAACCATGGACGTTGACAAAGGTCTACAAAGACGTTTGCCTCCTATGCAGGAGAAACAGCAGCAGCAGGATGTGAAGATCAACCGTAGAAATGTTATCATTGTTAAGATTAATTCCAATGATAGAATTTTGGTTGGTTCTCAGCCTATGGACGTGAGTCAAATCAAGGATAAAATAGTTGAATTTATTACCAACCCGGCTAACGATATTAATCTTCCAGAAAGGGAGACCGTTAACGTTAAGGGATTTGGTAATTATGCGGTTTCCAAGGGTGTTGTTTCTTTGCAGAATGACCGTGGTACCAGTTACAACGCTTACATTCAAGTTCAAAATGAGATTGTAAGAGCGTTTAATGAGGTGCGCGACTCTTTTGCAATGCAAAACTATGGAAAGAAGTATGCTGCTCTGGATGAGGATCATCAGAAGATAGTTCGTGATGCTATACCTCAGAATATTTCAGAGGCAGAACCTAGAGATGTTAAAGGCAAATAGCAGAAATTATTATGGGAAGATTTAGAGAAAGCAATAAGAAAAAAGCTCCAGCAATTAGTACTGCATCACTTCCTGATGTTGTCTTCATGTTGCTGTTCTTCTTTATGATTTCAACCTCATTTCGTCAGACAAATAAGTTGGTTACGGTTAAACTGCCGGAGGCAACGGAAAATGTTAAACTAGAGAGAAAGGATTTGGCTTCATATATCTACGTAGGTTCCCCTATACCTTCAAAACAGGCACAGTTTGGAACAGACGCACGTATCCAATTAAATGATTCTTTTAAGACAACGGCTGACATCCGTGATTTCATTGCCTCTGAAAGAGAGGGAATGGCGGAGGGAGATAGAGACCTAATGACTGTTTCTATTAAGGCTGATGAGAACGTCCGCATGGGTATCATAACTGATATCAAACAAGAGCTAAGACGTTGTTCTGCTCTAAAGATCATCTATGTTGCACGTACTAGGACAGCTGCCAGCCATATTTTGGCTGAGTAAGCATTCTTTGTATATATCAAAAAGAGCTGCGGTTTTTCTGCGGCTCTTTTTGTTTTTATTCTATCTGATTTCTTACTCCCGACAGATTTTGCTAAATTTGTGCGTTGTACGGCGTCTTTGTTTTGCCGTCTGTGGTGATATATAAATTTTAATTGTTTAAATAATGAAATTTAAAAGAGTTTTGCAAAACGCTTTTCTGTGTTTGGCTGCTATAACGTTTGTAGTGTCAGCGTCATACGCAAAGACACCGGTGAAAAGTACGCCAAAAGCTAAGTACGTTTTTTTCTTTATTGGTGACGGAATGGGGTTTGCACATGTTGCATTAACGGAGGCCTATCTGGCAACGGAGCACGGTAATGTTCCGGGGAGCGATCCTTTGTGTTTTACTCAGTTTCCGGTGATGGGAATGGCAACTACATATTCTTACAGCAATATGATTACTTGTTCTTCCGCTGCTGCAACTGCTTTAGCTACAGGCCATAAGACAAGGAATAATATTGTGGGCATGGGACCTGACTCTACAAATTTGAGGCAGTTTACTTACTTTCTGCATGATGCAGGAGTTAAGATTGGGATAATGACAACTGTTACGATAGATCATGCAACTCCGGCGGGATTTTATGCACATTCTGCAGACAGGGACGGATATTATGATATAGCAATGCAGCTTCCAAAAAGCGGCTTTGATTTTTTTGGCGGAGGAGGTTTTGACGGCGTAAACAACAAGAAGATTTCGAATGCAAAAAAGAACATCTATGATAACGTTGCAAAATGCGGGTATACAGTAGCTTATGGAGTAGATGACTATAAGTCAAAGAAGGCTGCCGGTGCAAAAAAAATGATTCTTTTCCAGCCGGATACATCTAGAGTAAATGACATACTTCCTTATGTGATGGAGAGAAAGCCTCAGGATTTAACGCTGAAACAGGTAGTTGAATCAGCAATAGATTTTCTTTACAAGCCAAATGACAAAGGCTTTTTTATGATGTGCGAGGGTGGAAAGATTGACTGGGCGGCTCATGATAATGATATGGCCGGTGTTATTACTGAAACTATGGATATGGATGAGGCTATAAAAGTTGCTTTTAAATTTTATAAGAAACACCCAAAAGAGACCTTGATAATTGTAACTGCGGACCATGAGACTGGGGGCTTAACTCTTGGACGTACAAAGGGTTATACTTTTGATTTATCTGGAGTGGATGTTACTTTAAAGAAAGTCCAAAACGATAAAATCACTGTTGATAATTATTTAAAGCAGGAGCCTGTTGATTCTTTGAGCAAGGCGGCAAATATTGGATGGACTACAAGTTCACATACCGGAGGAGCCGTTCCTGTTTTTGCAGTAGGGGCGTGCAGTCAGATGTTTAGCGGCAGACAAAATAATACGGATCTGCCTAAGAAAATTTATATGGCAATGGGCTTTGGAGAACTTAAAAATTAATTCTTGTTCATCAGAGGCGAGACACATATTAATATCTATAATGTTATTTAAAATCAAAAATATTTTATTCCCGACGGTTTTACGCCCTTTATTTATTTCCTGTGCCGCACTTGCAGGTGTTGTCGTATCCACTGTATTTGTTGAGGCTCAGAATAATACAAAGAACGTATCTGCGGATAGCGCCGCTTTGATCAGGACTGCTACAGAGGCTCAGAACCTTAATCCGATGGCGCAAAAAGAGGGAGCCAAGTATACCAATTATTATTATACAAGGCTTGAAAAGTTTGCCGCAGAAAAACCAATTTGCAGAGATGATATTGTTTTTCTTGGTAATTCTTTGGTTGAGGGAGGAAAATGGGATACATATTTTCCGGCTGTTAATGAGAAACTTGCAAAGGCCGGAGGAGCAATCAGGAATCGCGGTATTATTGGAGATGTTGCAGAGGGTATATCTGACAGGCTGGATGAAATTGCAAAGGGGAGCCCCAAAAAGATTTTTTTAATAACGGGGGCAAATGACGTTAGTCATGATTTATCTGTTGATTCTATAGTGGTGCTGGTGGATAATCTTGTTAAAAAGATTAAGAAGGAATGTCCGGGAAGTAAATTGTATTTGCAGAGTTTACTGCCTATTAATGAGAGTTTTAACAGATACAAAAGACTTAAGGGGAAAACTGAGATGTTTTCAGAAATTAACGCCGGTTTAAAAATAATTGCACACAAAGAGCGTGTTACCTTTGTAAATATTTATCCTTTGTTTTTGGTTGGCGGAAAGGCTGACCTCCATATGCCGGCAAAGGATCAGGTGATGAACCCTGCAATTTCTACTGACGGTTTACATCTTTCAGAAGAGGGGTATGCAATCTGGGCCAAGGCAATTAAAAAATATGTAAAGTAAAAGCTGTCGGGATAAAAAAGAGCGGCTAAAAAAAGTAAAAAAACAGCGCAAAAAATAATCATAGATAATAGGAGCATTTAAAAATGGGTGAAATTCAGAGAAAAAACATTAAGCAACTGTTTGAGGAAAAGCCTGGTTGCGAGGTTGTTGTAAAAGGTTGGGTTAGAACAAAAAGAGGAAATAAAAATGTTGCTTTCATTGCAATGAATGATGGAAGCACCGTTAAAAATATTCAAGTTGTTTGTGACGGACAGAAATTTTCAGAGGAGAGTTTGAAGGATGTTACAACGGGCGCATGTCTTTGCGTTAAAGGCAAACTTGTGGAGAGCATGGGCAAAGGACAGAGTGTAGAGGTTCAGGCGGAAAGCGTTGAAATTTACGGAACTGCTGACGTTGCAACTTATCCGCTGCAGAAGAAGGGACATTCAATGGAATTCTTAAGAGAGATTGCCCACATGAGAATGAGAACGAATACTTTTGGATGCGTCTTTAGAATTAGAAATGCAATGGCATTTGCCATCCATAAATATTTTAATGAGAGAGGCTTTTACTATCTTCACACTCCGCTGATTACAGCGTCTGATTGCGAGGGTGCCGGAGAAATGTTCCAGGTTACTACAATGGATTTGAATAATATACCCAAGACCAAAGAGGGCAAGGTAAATTTTGAAGATGATTTCTTTGGGAAACAAACTGCTCTTACGGTTAGCGGTCAGCTGGAGGGAGAGCTTGGAGCAACGGCCCTTGGGAAAATTTACACATTTGGTCCTACATTCCGTGCGGAGAATTCAAACACGCCAAGACACCTTGCAGAGTTCTGGATGATTGAGCCGGAGATGGCATTCTATGACATCAATGATAACATGGAGCTTGCGGAAGATTTTATCAAACATCTTGTTCAGTATGCTTTGGATAATTGTGCGGAGGATTTGCAATTCTTGAATGATATGTTTGACAAGGGTTTGATTGAACGTCTTAAGGGAGTGGTTAATACCAAGTTCCAGAGACTTGAATACACGGATGGAGTTGATATTCTTATGAAGAGCGGGAAAAAATTTGAGTACCCGGTTAGCTGGGGAATAGATTTGCAGAGCGAACATGAGAGGTATCTGGTAGAGGAATATTTTAAGAAACCGGTAATAGTTACGGGTTATCCTAAAGATATTAAAGCGTTCTATATGAAGCAAAATGATGATGGCAAAACCGTTAAGGCAATGGATGTTTTATTCCCTAAGATTGGAGAAATTATTGGAGGTTCAGAGAGGGAAGCTTCTTATGAAAAGCTGATGAACAGAATTAATGAGCTTAAGATGGACACCAAGAATTTACTGTGGTACATAGATACCAGAAAATGGGGAACTTGTCCTCACAGCGGTTTTGGTCTTGGCTTTGAAAGATTGCTTTTGTTTGTTACCGGCATGGCTAATATCAGAGATGTAATACCATTCCCAAGAACTCCAAAAAATGCTGATTTTTAGTCAATTAATATATCTGTCGCGATAGACAATAAAATGAAAATATCATGTTAATCATTGGAATTGCCGGCGGGACCGGTTCTGGAAAAACAACGGTTGTAAACAAGTTGAAAAAATTGTTGAAGCCGGAAGATGTAGTGGTTATTTCTCAAGATTCTTATTATAAGGATAGCAGCAATCTTACTCCGGAGGAAAAAGCCGTGCATAATTTTGATCATCCTAATTCCATTGATTTTGAGTTGCTTATCAGGGATATAAAAAAATTGAAAGCGGGGAAGAGCATAGAGGAGCCGGTTTATTCTTATGTTACTTGTTCCAGGTCAACAACAGAAACAGTTCATATTGAGCCAGCTACAATTATTATTATTGAGGGCATTTTGATTTTCACTTGTGAGGAGCTGCGCAAATTGTTTGATATATTGGTGTTTGTGGATGCGGATGCGGATGATCGTTTGAGCAGAGTGATAAGAAGAGATACTCAAGAAAGAGGAAAAAATGTTGAGCAAGTTCTTAAGAGATATCAGGAAACTGTTAAGCCTATGCACCTCCAGTTCATTGAGCCAAGCAAGAGGTATGCAGATATTATTGTCCCGCAAGGAGGGCATAATATGGTGGCTATAAATATTTTAGTGGCCACAATTGAGAAGGCGTTAAAAGGGAGGATTGCTTTAACATAGTTTAAAGTTTTAAGCTATAGGTTAAGAATTTTTTAGAGACAGTGGAGGAGAAATTAAAAAATAATATTCCCGAGCAAAAATCTGAGGAACAATTGTATAAAGCCCGTGTGAAAAAGGGGAAACACATTGGGCTTTTTGCTACTATCGCTTTTCATCTTGTGTTGTTAATCATTCTCCTTGTAATATCTATCCATACTGTTGTTACACAGGAGACTTCATTTGTGACAGATTCTGAGGGCAAGCTGGCACAGGAACAGAAAGATGATAAGATTCAGAAAGAAGAGGAAGTGAAAAATCTTGCAAAAGGCGAGCTTGCAGAACAGCTTGCCGGACGTTCGGTGCAAGAGTATAAGAGCGTACCTGTTCAAAGGAGCGGAAGTTCTTTAAAGGATGACCGCAACAGCAATATGAAGGAGCTTTATAAAGAGGCGGCTGATGTGCAGAAAAAAGTTAAAGATGCAAAGAAATATGATATCCAACCGGAAGGAACGGATAATGTTCCAAATGCCGCTCCGGTGAAAAAGTCTGATGCTAAGCCATATAAGGGGCCTTCCGTTTTATCATGGACGTTAGACCGGCGCAATGCCTTTTCTCTTCCCATTCCGGTTTATAAATGTCAGGGAGGGGGAGATGTCAGTGTAAGAATTTCTGTTGGCAGAAACGGATATGTAACAAGTGCTCAAATAATTGAAGGTTCTTCAGTTTCAGACGGATGCATCTGTGCAGCGGCTCTTAACGCGGCAAAACGCTCCCGTTTTTCCGCATCGGAAACGGCGCCAAATCCTCAGGTGGGCGAAATCGTCTATCGCTTTATAGCTCAGTAGATTGATCTTGTTAAGCGGCGCGCTATTTTTTAGGCAAAGTTTGCTGCCATTTCCACGCAGACTTTAATATTTCTGCTATTGGAGTTGCAGCCTTCCAGCCAAGCTCTTTTTTTGCTTTAGATGGGTCAGCCCAAACTTGCTCAACATCACCTGTTCGGCGCGGAGCAATTACATAATTGAACTTAACTCCCGTTGTCTTAATAAAGCCCTTAATAAGCTGAAATACAGAGAGTCCCTTGCCTGTTCCAAGATTATAAACAAACCACCTTCCGCTGGCTTCTGCTGCGGGATAAGGGGAGTTTTTTGCAACAATTGTTTTTTTCACAGTCGTTGTCTTTGCAGCAGACTCTTCTACAATAAGTTTATCAAGCGCCATCACGTGAGCTTTTGCCAAATCAACAACATATATGTAATCTCTTATGCATGAACCGTCGGGAGTATTATAGTCATCTCCAAAAACGTTAAGATGGTCTCTGATTCCGGCAGCTGTTTGGGTGATAAATGGTACAAGATTCATTGGAACTCCGTTTGGAAGTTCTCCGATGTATGCCGTGGGATGCGCGCCTATAGGATTGAAATATCTTAGAGCACAGACTTTTAGCTCAGGGAAAGCTACTACGCTGTCTGATAAAATATCCTCTGCCATTTGTTTTGATTTTCCGTAAGGAGACGGCGATTTTACAAGCGGGGCGGTTTCCGGAATTGGAAGACATTTCTTGGCCGGCTGTCCGTAAACCGTACAAGATGAGGAGAATACAATATTTGCTTGTTTTGCTTTTTTATTCATCAACTCAATTAAGTTTAGCAGAGAAACAATATTGTTGCGATAATATAACAGCGGTTTCTCAATACTCTCTCCAACCGCTTTGCATGCTGCAAAATGAATAGCCCCAACTATATCCGGATATTTCACAAATACCTTTTCAAAAGCCTTATAATCAGAGCAATCAACCTCTTCAAATTTAATATTGAATCCAACTATTTTTTTAATTCCGTCAAGCACCTTTGCCGTAGAATTGTAAAAATTGTCTGCGCCAATCACATCATAGCCGGCATTAATGAGTTCAACTACAGTGTGGGAGCCAATGTATCCGGTGGCTCCGGTAATTAAAATAAGACCTTTATTTTTCATGACTTTTTGGTTTAAGATAACTTGTCTGCTTCCCTTGCGACGTATGCAAATTTACACTTTTATGGCTTAAAAATTGGCTGTTTTGCCCCTATAGTTAAGAAAAAATAAAGATTTAAAGCAGTATTTGATACAATGACGCATTTTATTCATACCTTAGCAGAACATTTTTAACCAATTAATTTTTTTTACAATGAAAGAAGGAACAGTAAAATTCTTCAATTCTGAGAAGGGGTTTGGTTTTATAATCCCTACAGACGGTACCGAGGACATCTTTGTACACAGAACAGGCCTTAAAGAAGGCGTTAGACTTACCGAGGGTGACAAGGTAAATTATGATGAGGCGCAAGGCAAGAAGGGAATGAACGCAGTTAATGTTGAGAAAATATAATACTACAGTATAATATTAGTTTCACTTTAATGAGTTTTAGAGCGTGCTGGAAAGCACGCTCTTTTTGTTTTCAAGCAATAAATTCTTTCTATCCGTTAAAATGTATTAGTTATTCCATTCTCTATTCTTTTTACTGCCTCTTCTTTGCCCATGAAATAAATCAAATCTGCTATTCCAAGGCCGCGGGTTGTTCCAGTAAAAAATAGGCGCATTGTATTCATTATACTTCCCATCTTCCATCCATTATTATTAATAAAGTCGGTGAGCATCCCCTCTATCTTATTGCAGCACTGCGCTTTATATGCATCAATGTCTTTCGCGTTTTCCCCTCCCGACAGATAATCTTCAAATGGAGTAGCCTTGATATGTTCCAGTATTTTCTCCATGCACGGTTTAATTTCCGGCTTGCAAAACTTTGAAATATCCTGGATATCATAATTTACAGGAGGTATAAAAATGGATTTGCTTATGTCCCACAAGTCATTCACAAAATGAGCACGCTCTTTTATGAGGTCACATATTTGTGTAATATATTTTAAATCTGATATTGCGTCTTGTTTTGTGGTTATGCAGCTGCAACTTACCCCGGATGAAGCTATTGCATCCGCTGCTTTTTTTTGCAGCACCGGAAGAAATTCTTCTGCAAGCTGTTTTGCGGTTCTGGCTCTCAGATATTGTTCATTAAACCACTTTGCTTTTTCCGGATTAAATCTTGCTCCGGATTTTATTACTCTGTCAAATGAGAAAGCTTTTGAAAGTTCATCTAGCGTAAATATTTCCTGCTCTGTTCCTGGATTCCATCCAAGAAGCGCAAGCATGTTTACAAAGGCTTCCGGATAGTATCCGTCCTCTCTATAACCTCTTGATATTTCTCCCGTTGGGCTAACCCATTTAAGAGGGAATACAGGAAATCCAAGGCGGTCTCCGTCTCTCTTGCTTAATTTCCCTTTTCCATCTGGCTTAAGAAGCAAGGATAAATGCGCAAAACGCGGCTGAGAATCTTGCCAGCCAAAAGCCTTATACAGAAGGTAGTGCAAAGGAAGAGAAGGAAGCCATTCGGCTCCGCGGATAACTTCTGTTATTTCCATTAAATGGTCATCCACAATATTTGCAAGATGGTACGTTGGAAGTTCATCGGCCGCTTTCCATAATACCTTGTCATCCAGTGTATTAGTTTCAACTTCCATGTGACCGCGGATTAGGTCTTCCATGACAACGGTCTGGCCTTCCGGTATCTTAAACCTTATTGTCCAATGGTTTGTATCCTTAAGGAGATGTTCGACCTCATCTGCTGGCATTGTTAAAGAATTCTTTAACTGATTGCGGTTCTGATAATTATAAATGAATGTAGAATGATTTGCCTCTGCTTTATTTCTCTGTGCATCCAGTTCTTCCGGAGTATCAAAAGCGTAATACGCATCTCCGCTCGCTATCAGCTGCTCCGCATATTTGCGATAAATAGCTTTTCTTTGACTTTGGCGATAGGGGGCAAACGGGTGTTCGGCACTTGATGCTTCAACTACATTACCGTCTTTATCAATACCTTCTGTTGGGAGTATATTACACCATTTTAAAGATTCTATGATATACTTTTCTGCTCCGGGCACAAAGCGCTGCGAATCCGTATCCTCAATTCTTAAAACAAAAACTCCTCCTTGCTGCTTTGCGTATAGATAGTTGTAAAGCGCTGTTCTTACGCCGCCCATGTGCAGCGGTCCCGTGGGACTTGGGGCGAATCTTACTCTTGTAACTCTTTTCTCCATAACTGTTTGCAAAGATACAAAAAAGGCAGATTTTTAATCTGCCCTTATTGATTGTTAGTCTTGTGTTTTGTGAAGGAATGAATTATCCGTTGAAAGAATGTTTCTGCCGTCTATGTGTTTTAGCACATATCCCTTACTATCAAACTCTTCCACGTTTTTCTTTATTTCATTTTTTTTTCCTTTCCTCATATATGCAGGCTCATTTTCCAGCCTCAGAATGTCACTGTCATCATCTACAATAAGCGCAGGTCGTTCTCCTTTTGCATATTTGCTGGTATAAGGCATGGCCATAGCTCCCTCCCCAATCTCTACTTCTTTGCCGGTATAAGGGTTTTTAGGGTTGCTTACAATAGTCTTTTGAGCTTCTCCCAAGTCCATTCCTTTTTTCTCATCTCCCTCTCTGTCAACAATATGAACGTTTGGATTGGCGGCTTCTATCTCCGGTAGATTCTGTACGTCAAAACCTGTTGCGACAATTGTGACGCTGATTTTTTCTCCCATTGATTTATCATTGATGATACCTCTTTTAAACTTACTTGCATTGCCGGTGTAACTTGCAACGTGTTGAACAGCCTGGTTAAGTTCAGACATTTTAACAACGTCATCTGAGCAGCATACATACATTAGCACGCCTTTACAAGTTGACAAATCGCAGTCATTCAGAAGAGGTGATTCAAATGCTTGCTTGACAGCCTCTTGCGCTCTATCCGTGCCTTCAGCTTCTCCAATTCCCATAATAGCCATTCCGCCGTTTTGCATTACCATTTTTACATCTGCAAAGTCAACATTGATAAAGCCCGGCTTTGTGATGAATTCAGAAATACTCTTTACGGCAATGACTAATACCTCGTTGGCTTTTTTAAAAGCCTTTGACATTGCAAGGTCTCCAAAAACTTTATAGATTTTTTGGTTATCAATAATCAAAAGACTGTCAACCTCTTTCTGAAGTTTTCTTACGCCTTGCATTGCTCTGTTAACTTCCTCCTTTCCTTCATCTCTGAAAGGAATTGTGACAACCGCTACGGTAAGCTTGCCCATCTCTTTTGCAACCCTTGCAATGACTGGTGCCGCACCTGTTCCGGTACCGCCTCCCATACATGCGGTGATAAAGACCATCTCCGTATTTTCCGACAGTGATTCCCTAATGGCAGGTATTGAGGCTTCTGCTGCAAGTTTTCCGCGCTCCGGATCACATCCCGCACCAAGTCCTTTAGCTAGGTTGCCGCCAAGTTTAATCTTCTCTGCAACGGGGCTTAACTCTAGAGACTGGACGTCTGTGTTGCAAATCATAAGGTCAACATCCTTAAGATTTTGATGGAACATCTCCGTGACAACATTAACGCCTCCGCCCCCAACTCCAATTACTTTTATAATTGGCTTGCTGGTAGGAAACTCCTCTGGGTAATCGGAACTTTCCGGTCCAAAAAACTCGTTATTTTCCATGTTATATAATTTTTATAAATTTCTAATAATAAGAGTATTATGCTTCATCTGAAAAATTATTGCTAAACAAGTTAGCTCCATTTAGGAACCCGCCAAGAAGACCTCCGCTCTTGCTCTTGCCGTTCTTTTTCTCTTCCGGTGCGTGAGTCTCTTCAGCCTTTGGAGCCTCTTTCTCTTTTCTCCTTCCCCATCTGCTCAATCTTGGTTTTCTGGTCTCCAACGATGCAACAACTTCCGGTTCAGTCTGATCCTCTTCAACTTCCGCCGGGAATTCCATTACAGAATTTTCACAGCTAATAGCTTCATTTTCCATCATTTGAAAACCGTGAATAAGAAGACCTACCGCGGTTGAGGCGGCTGTTGTTTTTGCTCCGTCAACAGAAGTGTCATCTATTGTATAGCTTGTAGGGCATGCCGTTCTTGCCTCCATGCCGGTAACATAGTTTGCAAGATTTGTAATATTTTTAATCTGCGCTCCGCCGCCGGTTAAAACCATGCCGCCTCTTATTGCATCTTTAAATCCGGACTGCTCAATATGCCAGCATGCGGCTTCCATGATTTCTTCCATTCTGGCCTGGATAATTTTTGCCAGCGTCTTAAGTTGAATCTCCTTATCATTGCTGCCTCCAACTCCTTGAATTAGAATTGTTTGGTTAGCATCTGCGTAATCGCTGAAGCAGCATCCGAACTGTCTCTTTATTTTCTCTGCTTGTCTTTGAGAAATACCGCAGCCAATGCAAATATCTTCTGTAATGCTATTGCCTCCAAAAGGAATAATACCTGCATGTCTAATGATATTATCTTGAATTATTATGACATCTGATGTTCCGCCGCCTATGTCAACCAGTGCAACGCCAACTTCCATCTCTTCATCAGTCAATACTGCTTTTGCTGATGCAACGGGCTCCAGAACAAGGTCTATAAGGCCAAGTCTGTCCATTTGTAATACGTTTTTAATCAGCTGTTTGGAGTTCTCCTTTCCAATGAACAGCTTAAATCTGGAGACTATGCTTTTTCCCATCATTCCTACAGCCTCTTTAACGCTCATGTAATTGTCAACATTGTAGGACTGAGGAACAGCGTAGATAACTTTATATCCATCCTCAAAGGGGGAATCATACATTCTATTTGTAATGTCATTAATTTCCGGTTGGGTTATCATTTTTTCTGACTCTTCTCTCTGAATTTGGAAAGGAGCCGGACTGATGCACTTAATGTCCTGACCTGCAATGCCTACAAATACTTGATTGACTTTTTTGCCAATTTGAGTTTCTACGGCTTTTACAGCAGGAGACAAAGACATCAGCGCCTGTTTAACGTTTACAACTCTTCCTCTTTCAATTCCCTTGGATGGTACCTCGCTGTATGCTATTACCTTTACTCCGCTAGCCGTCCTTTCACCGACGGTGCAAACAATTTTTGTTGTTCCAAGATCAACAGCTGCAATTAAATTCTTCATAATAATTTTAAAAATTAGGCAGTGTTTTTATTTTTTGTTTATTTTATAATCTATTTATAATCAGTTTATTGTCGTAACACCGTTTTCAGCTGAATCTGCCGGTGCAACGGTGCTTGCTATCTTAAGCGTATCTGCCGGCATATCCCATGCTTTCTCCTGTCCTGCAAGCGTGCATACAATCTGTTTTTTAAATTTTAAATTAACGGTACTGTACTTGTCCCAGCCTGCATAAGGTATTACATATTTATAAAAAGCGTAAAGCTTCTTAAATTTCTGTGGTATATTATCCAAATCTCCAAAAACAATTCTCTGCTTTCCAACTCTTGTATACATGGCGACATCTCCGTTTTGCTGGAAATATATTTGCTCAATTTGTGCATTCCAGAATGGGTTGTCAGCCAGGAATTTACCAAGTTTTAAAAGTTTGCGAATGCAATCCGTGCTGTCCATCTCTTTAAGCGTTTGCTTTTCCGGAGTTATTGAGATTGGAATGTACCCCGTTGCAATAGGGACATAAGAGGTATACTTCTCAATAAGCGGAAATACAAATGCATCTTCATCAATATAAAAACCTCCGTTCTCAGTCTCAATTCTCATCACCGGCTTGCGCTGTTTAATTTGGACATTTAATATACCGTCGCGAGTAAGAGAAATTTGACTCTCCTTTACGGCGCTCTTCATATTCAGCAAGTTCTCCAAGTTGCCCAAATTGATTTTACAGTTTCTCTTCCCAATTACATTACCGTCATAACTGTTAATAATTTCTATTACTTCACTTTTGGAGACAAATTTATTTAATGAACTGTCCAGCAAAGTGACATGGACGGTGCGGCAACATTCATTTGCAACATTCTGATTGACAAGCCATTGAGCGCTCCAAAAGTACGCTGCAAGTGCCGCCGTCAGACATATGTAAATAAATATCATTAAAATTCTACGTCCCATAATTTTTCTCCCGACAGTTATTTTTTATCTCCGTATTTTTTCTCTATAAGTTCTGTTATTGGTTCTATGAACCTGTCAATGTCGCCCGCTCCAAAAGTTACAAGCAAGTCTATTTTGTGTTCATCTAATCTCTTCTCTATCAACCCTGCAAGCTCTTCCTTCATTATCATTGTCTTATCTGCTGCCGTAACTTTGTCAAATATGATTTTAGAAGTTATGCCCGGAATTGGAAGCTCTCTTGCAGGATAAATATCTAGTAGAACAAGTGAGTCCAGCATGCTTAGGCTCTTTGCAAAGTCAGGTGCAAGATCTCTTGTTCTTGTGTACAAGTGCGGCTGGAAAATTCCGGTTACTCTTCTTCCTGGGAATGCCTCTTTTATAGAACTGATGGTTGTGTTTATCTCCTGAGGGTGATGAGCATAATCATCTATATAGGTGATTTCCGGGGAGTTATAGTGAATGTCAAATCTTCTTTTTACTCCGATGAACGTTGCAATTGCTTTCTTGATTTCTTTTGCCGGAACGCCTCCAAGCAGTGCCACCGCGGCGGCGGCAACTGAATTTTCTATATAGACCCATCCCGGAACACCAACAGTGCAGTGCTCAATTTTCCCCGTTCCGCCTATTATCTCTCTTGGATAATTGATTGTGAAATCAAAATGTCCCGTATTCTTTCCTCCCTCTATAATTGGCTTTATATCAGATGCATAAAAATCAGATTTATTTTGGTAAGAGTAGGTGACAACCTTAGCCTTTACATTTGTCAAATCCAGTTGTATTCCCCTTTTCATTACCAGATATCCTCCGGCATCTATTTGAGAAGCAAACTGTGCAAATGCAGCTCTCATATTTTCTACATTTCCGTAAATATCCAAATGGTCCGGATCCGTTGCAGTTACAACTGCTATATGCGGGAACAATTGCAGGAAAGAACGGTCAAATTCATCTGCTTCTGCAACAAGAACCGGGTTCTTGCTAAGCAAAAGATTTGTGCTGTAATTTTTGGAAATGCCGCCCAAAAATGCGCTGCATCCGATTCCGCTGCTTGTGTAAATATGTGCTATTAAGGTGCTTGTGCTTGTCTTTCCGTGGCTTCCGCTTACTGCAAGGCACTCCTGGTTTGCGGAGATGTGGCCTAAGGCGCGGGAGCGTTTTACAATTTCATAACCCTCTTTATTCACCTTTACAAGTTCCTTCATGTCTGACGGAATTGCGGGAGTATAGATGATTAACGTATTCTCTTTGTCTGTCGGGACCTTAGAAGGCTCATCTTCATAATGTACTGCAATGCCTTCTGACTCAAGAGCTTTTGTTATATCGCTCGGAGTGCGGTCATACCCGCTAACATTGCATCCGGCATGTTTATAATACCTTGCGATTGCGCTCATTCCAATTCCGCCGATGCCTATGAAGTAAACATTTTTGTACTCTTTCTTTGCAGCACTGCCGGATAAATCAACACTTTTTTCATCCCCTGTTCCCTCCTCTTTTTCTGCAAGTTTCAGACACTCATATGCAATTGTTCTGGATGCCTCCGGCTTTGCCAGTGTTAATATATTCTTCTCATATTCGGCCACTTTTGCTGGTGAGGCAAGCAATGTTTTAACGGCAGGCATAAGTTTTTCTTCCGCCTCCGCATCTTTTACAATTTCTGCCGCATTTTTATTTACCAGCGCCATTGCATTATGTGTCTGATGATCTTCCGCAACAATAGGGGAAGGGACAAATATTGTACATTTTCCCGCAACGCAAAGTTCTGATATTGTGCCTGCTCCGGCCCTGCTTACTACAACGTCGGCAGCTGCCAACGCAAGATCCATCCTGCTGATAAAGTCTGTGAAATAAACATTTTTGCACTTGTGGTCAGCCATAAATGCATCTGTATCTTTCTTATAGTATTTGCCGCACTGCCAGATTACTTGGAAGTTATCTATTTTATTCTCAGCGATAGCTTTCCTCATGCAGTTATTTAACGTTCTGCAGCCAAGACTTCCCCCAACGACAAACAAGGTCTTAAGCATAGGGTCCAGATGATAAAATTTATAACCCTCCTCTTTCATTTCTGGGGTGCATTGTGTCATCTCTTTTCTTATAGGGTTGCCCGTAAGAATAATTTTATCCTTTGGAAAGAACCTCTCCATTCCATCATACGCAACGCAAATCTTATCCGCTTTGCCTCCGTTTTCCTTATTCACAATGCCTGCGTATGAATTTTGCTCCTGCAGCAAAATAGGAATTTCCAAACTTGCTGCTGCGCTGACAATTGCAGCACTGGCATAACCGCCAACCCCAACTGCAAGATTAGGCCTGAACTCTTTGATTATTTTCTTAGCCATGCTTCTGCATTTGAAATAATCAATAGCTACTCCAATGTTTGCCGGACTATAAAGCGGTCTTTTTAAACCTCTTGCGGGGATACCTTTAATCTCGTATCCAGCTGCGGGAACCCTTTCCATTTCCATTCTTCCTAATGCTCCCACAAAAAGAATTTTAGCCTGAGGCCGCAATTCCATGATTGCGTTTGCAATGGAAATGGCAGGGAATATATGTCCTCCCGTTCCTCCTCCGCTTATTATCACTCTCAAATCAGCCATTGTGCAATTGTTTAATATTAATCAAAAACTTTTATAATTCTTTTAATTACTGTTCATTACCTCCGCCGGCAACACTGTTTCCCTTTCCTGCCGGTATTGCTGCAGATGCTCCTGCTTGTGTTGCATCCGGCATTCCGGCTTGAGTTTCTGTACCTGTGTTGGATTCCTTTGTTCTGCTTACCGCCAGCACAATTCCAAATGCGCAGCTTAAAATTATGAGTGATGTACCTCCCAGGCTTACAAGCGGCAGCGTATGACCTGTGACAGGCAGAATGCCAACATTTACAAGTATATGCAGCAGCGCCTGTATTGTTATCAGCAATCCGAGTCCTCCAACTGTAATGGATGAAAAGACCGTTTTGCATGTTTTCATCAGCATAATGCATCGGTACAAAAACCACAGATATAGCATCAGTACAAAAGAGCCGCCCAATATTCCGTACTCTTCAACAATAATTGTGTATATATAATCAGAATAAGGATGAGGAAGTACGTAACGCTGAGTGCTTTTCCCGGGACCTTTTCCAAGGATTGGCGCGGAAGATATTGCAATCTTTGCCATATCCGCCTGGAAAGTTTCATCAGCTTTTGCTTGCTTTTGCTCTCCCGTCATTGTGTTTTGGTTAACCTCTTCACTCTTAAAGAATCTCTTTATTCTACTTGTTGCGGTATCCATTCTTGGAAATATTCCAAAGGATAGGTGGAGCATGAAAATCAGTATTAAAGCTCCGCCTGCAAGTCCCAAGGTCTTAATCAAATATGAACCCTTTACTCCGCCAATAAATAGAACCAACAAGCAAAGTATTCCTACAAACAGTGCGGTTGATACGCTACCCATCATGATAAGAATGCAAACAATTCCTACCGGTATAAGAACCTTTACAAAGAACTCTCCAAAGGTTTCCAAACTGCTGGTTTCCAGTATTTTTGCCAAATAAAGCACAACCGTGATTTTTGCAAGTTCTGTAGGCTGGAAAGTAACTCCGCCAAAATTCAGCCATCTCTTTGCTCCATTAAGTTCTTGTCCTATTATAGGCACAAGAGCCAGAAGCAAGATGCTGATTATCAATGCCGGAGTAGCAAGATAACGATACCATTTCAAAGGAATTTTGTAGCATATATAAAGCGCAACAATTCCAAGGGCCACAAATTTCAGCTGTTTAATCAAGAAGGAGAAATTGGTAGTGTGTTCTTTGAATGCAAGGGAGCTGCTGGAGGAGTAGATCAAGGCAATGGAAATCAGAGACAGGAATAATATGATAACCCATATTACCTTGTCTCCGTGAAGTCTGTTTATAACGTCTTCCTGCGTCTTATCTATGTTGAATCCCAGCATTGTATAATCCTGATTTATAGTTCTTTAACCGCCTGCTTAAATTGCTTTCCGCGGTCCTCGTAGTTCTTAAACAAGTCAAAACTAGCGCAGCACGGAGAGAGAAGAACAGTATCTCCCGGCTTTGCATATTTGTATGCAACGGTCACTGCATCTTTTGCAGAAGTAACATCAATTATTTTATCAACTTTATCTGCAAAGCACTGATGTAATTTCTCATTATGAAGACCCATGCAGATTAATATCCTGACTTTATTTTTAACTAACTCGTAAAGCTGAGAATAATCATTGCCCTTATCTTTTCCACCTGCAATCCACACTACCGGGGTTGTCATGCTGTCCAAAGCATACCATGCGGCATCTACGTTAGTGGCCTTTGAATCATTGACATACAGAACACCTTTAACAGTCAGAACTTTTTCCAAACGATGCTCAACACCCTGGAATGACATCAAAGATTCTCTTATTAATTTATTGTCAATATCTACAACTTTTGCGGCAATTGCGGCAGCCATTTGATTATACAAATTGTGCTTGCCCTGCAAAGCCAGCTCCTTCATGTACATAGAATATTCATCATCTTCATATCTTACATACAGCTTATCTTCATCTATGCATGCACCTTGTTCCACTTTCTCTTTTTGAGTGAAAGGAAGTTTCTTTGCGGTAATAACTATCTTATCAAGTTCCTTTGCAGTGATAGGGTCATCTGCACAAAACACAAAGCACTCTTTCTTTGTAAGGTTCTGCGTGATTCTGAATTTTGCGTTGACGTAATTTTGCATTTGGAATTCATATCTGTCCAGATGGTCCGGAGTAATGTTCATCAAAATTGCAATATCGGCTTTGAATTTATACATACCGTCCAGCTGGAAACTGCTAAGCTCAATTACGTAGTAATCAAATTTTTCCGTAGCTACCTGATATGCATAGCTTTTACCAATGTTACCGGCAAGTCCAACATTCAGTCCCGCATTTTTCAGCATATAATAAATAAGGGAAGTTGTTGTTGTTTTTCCGTTGCTTCCTGTTATGCAAATTTTCTTTGCGGTATCATATCGTCCTGCAAATTCTATCTCGGAAATGATAGGGATTCTGTTCTCTTTAATTAAAAGCACAAGCGGGTTATCCTCCGGAATGCCTGGGCTCTTAACAACCTCATCTGCATTGAGTATGGCGGATTTAGTATGGCCGCACTCTTCAAACGGAATATCAAATTGTTCCAAAGTCTTTTTGAAGTCGGGCTTAATTTGGCCGCTGTCAGACAAGAACACATCCAGTCCTTTCACCTTGCCCAGAACAGCAGAGCCAATTCCGCTTTCTCCTCCTCCAAGTACTACAAGTCTTTGTTTTGTCATATTGATAATTTTTTTAAATCTCGACAGTTACGTTTTTATAATATTGTGTCTATCTTATCTTTAAAGTGATTATGGAAATGGCGCAAAGCAATATTGCCACAATCCAAAACCTTACTGTAATTTTTGCCTCAGGGTAAATTTGGTGAGGATATTGGAAGATTGCATCAGGATTCTCCTTCTGATAGTGATGGTGTAATGGGCTCATTCTGAACAATCTTACTCCTGTCCCGTATTTTCTCTTTGTATATTTAAAATATGTTGTCTGCATTATTACGCTCAAGCTCTCAACAAAGAAAATTCCGCAGAAAATAGGAATGAGCAGCTCTTTTCTAATCAATAGAGAGGCAACTCCAATAATTCCTCCAATTGCAAGAGACCCGGTGTCACCCATAAATACTTGGGCAGGGTAGGCATTAAACCATAAAAATCCTATTAGCGCTCCAATAAATCCGGCCATAAAAACCACCACTTCTCCGGCATTAGGTATATACATTATACTCAGATAGTTAGAGTATATTGCATTGCCGGATAAATACGCAAGAATTCCAAGTGTTGTTCCAACAATTGCAGAGATTCCTGTGGCAAGCCCGTCCATGCCGTCCGTCAAATTTGTTCCGTTGGAAACGGCTGTTATGATAAATATTACTATGACTATATAGACAATATTTGTCATCACATTTTTTACTTTTCCGTGTCCCGGTGCAAGCCATGAATATTTGAATTCATTGTGTTTTACAAATGGAATAGTAGTGGTTGTGCTCTTTACATCTTTATAGTAAAATGTGTTTGTCTCTCCGGCCTCATGTACTACAACCGGTTTTGCACCAGGCTCGTTTGCATATACATGCTGCCTTATAACTACCTTATTGCTAAAGCATAACATTATTCCTACTATCAGACCTAAAGAGACCTGTCCGTACACTTTATATTTGCCTTTGAGTCCCTCTTTATCTTTCTTAAATACTTTTATTGAATCATCAAGCAATCCAATAAGTCCAAGCCAAACTGTCGTGAGTATTAAGAGTATAACATAGACGTTTGTCAAGTCTCCAAATAGCAGAGCCGGAATAAGAATGGAAAGAAGAACAATTATGCCACCCATGGTTGGGGTTCCTTTCTTTGCAAATTGTCCCTCAAGACCAAGGTTTCTGATAGTCTCGCCAATCTGTTTTTTCTGCAGGCGGCGGATTATTGCAGGGCCAATCCAAAGTGCTACTATTAAAGAGGTCATAGTTGCCACAAGTGCCCTGAAGGTGATGAACCTTACAAGGTTAACGCCCGGAAAATGAATCCCTTGCGCCTGAAGCCACTGAAATAAATGATATATCATACTTTCTAAATTTTCTTAATTACGACAGTTATTTAACTTAAATTTTCTTTCTCTTTAAATGCTATTTGAACTGTCTCTCTGTCATCCATGTGATGCTTAACTCCGCAGATGATTTGATAATCCTCATGTCCTTTTCCTGCAATCAAAATCAAAGAATTTGGCTGTGCCGTCAGGATTGCACTTCTGATTGCCTCAAGTCTGTCGGGAATAAAATCTGCTTTTGCTCTTGTATCATTATCCATCCCCGCTTTGATATCTTGAATGATCATCATTGGATCTTCACTGCGTGGGTTGTCGCTTGTAACAAAAATCTTTGTTGCATACTTGCCGGCAATTGCTCCCATCTCCGGTCTCTTAGTTTTGTCACGGTCTCCGCCGCATCCAAATACGCAAATCAAATCTCCTTTGGGCTTAAGGGCTTGCAGAGTTTTAAGCACATTCTCCAGTGCGTCCGGAGTGTGTGCATAATCAACGGCTGCAATCACATTATCTTTTCCTTTGAAGTATTCTAAACGCCCGGCTACGGAGTGAAGGGTACTCAAGATTTTTATAACTTCATCATGCGGAGCGCCAAGAAGCATTGCTGTTCCGTAAACGGCTGTAAGATTTTCTGCATTGTAAATTCCAATAAAATTGCACCAAACATCTGTACCGTTAATATTCAGCTCCATGCCTTCTATGCTCTGCTCCAAAATCCTTGTTTTAAAATCCGCCACATTTCCACAAGAGTATGTATGTATCTGAGCTTTAGTGTTTTGAACCATGTATTCTCCGTTGCGGTCATCTATATTTGTCAGAGCAAAAGCATCTGAAGGAAGGTTGTCAAAGAATCTTTTTTTGCAGTTGCGATAGTTCTCAAATGTCTTGTGGTAATCCAAATGATCATGAGTAATGTTTGTAAAAATTCCGCCGCAATATTTTAACTCAGTAATTCTTCCCTGGTCAATTGCATGGGAGCTGACCTCCATGAAGCAATATTTGCATCCCTTTGCAACCATCTGATCCATAAGTGCATTCAACTGTATAGGACCAGGGGTTGTGTTAATAGTAGGGAACTTTTCCTGTCCTATGTAGTTTGCAATAGTGGAGATAAGTCCGCACTTATATCCAAGAGCTGTAAACATGTTGTACAGAAGAGTGGCAATTGAAGTCTTTCCGTTTGTCCCGGTAACCCCCACAAGCTTAAGCGCATGTGAAGGGTTGTCATAATAGTTGGCGGCAATTTTTGCTTCAGCCTCTCTGCCGTTTTCTACAACTATGTAAGTGATATCCTCTCTTTTTCCCGCCTTGACCGCAATCTCTTCATCCTCCGGAATATTCTCACATACAATGTATTGTGCGCCGGCACCTATTGCCTTTCCAATGTATCTGTGTCCGTCTGCGTCAGCGCCTTTGACAGCAATAAAAAGATGACCGCGCTTGCATGTTCTGGAATCTGCCGTCACCTTGCTAACGTTGACTGCGTTTGCAACACTGCATGCCGCAGTGCTCTGAGCAAGTTCCTCCGGTCCAAGAAACTCTCTTATTACTTTAACGCCTTTTAATAAATCACCTAGTTTCATTGTTGGTCAATTGTAAGTTAATAATTGTGTTTTTTGGAGCATGTGTTCCGGATACCGGACTCTGCGCTACAATTCTTCCGCTACCGGAAAATTTTACTTTGTATCCTTGATTTTCCAAAACAAAGACAGCATCCTTCAATCCCATATCCGTCACATCCACAAGAGAATCTTTGTAAATTGGAAAACTGACAGGAAAAACGGATGAACTGTCTGCTTTAAAATCGACCCATTTATGTCCCTCTAATTTGCCAAGCAACATGCTTTTATTTGCTATGGGCAAACTCTCAACTGCAATCTTACTGGCGGATGCTCTTCCTTTTGCAATGCTTGGATGCTTTCCGCTTTGAGCAACAAATTTGCCGTCCAATACTTTATTCCACTCAGGAGAATTTGCGTAAATGAAATCTGCAATTTGTTTAAATACCGGACCCGCCTGTGAAGCTCCATAAAAGTTACCCGGAGTATCGCCCGAATAGAGAATCACGATAGCTGTGTAAATAGGATCAGAAGAGGGGAAAAATCCGCAGAAAGTAGCCTGATATCTTCTCATTCCATTTTTCTCATAACCTTGTTTGCCTCCGTAAGCTCTTCTGGCTGTGCCTGTTTTGCCGCTGACCTCATAATTTGGATTATTCAGCATTCTGCCTGTTCCTTCAGTCACAACTCCCCTTAGAGCAATCTTTGCCTTGCGCGCAGTCTCTTTTGAGCAGATGGAACCGCTGATTTCCTGAGGCTTGAATTGCTTTACAACCTCTCCGTCTTTTTCACAATCTTCTATGAAGTAAGGCTTCATCATTTTTCCATCATTTGCAACTGCATTATAAAATGTTAAAGTGTGAAGAGGAGTGATCAACATTCCGTATCCAAATCCCATAGAGGCCAATGTTGATGCTGACCACATTACATCATTCGGAGAATAAATTGTGGCTGCCGCTTCTCCTTGAATATCAAGGTGAAACCTCTCTCCCAGTTTCATATTTTGAATTCTGTCCACAAATTTTTTAGGATTATTTTGGTAAAACTGAACAGCCATTTTTGCAAAGCAAACATTGGATGAATGTTCAAACGCCTTAAGTACGTTTATCATTCCAAGTCCTCCGTGGCTGTCAGAAAAAACATGACCGCCATAAGTGAAATGACCATTGCCCGCATCAACAGGAGTATCCAGAGTTACGTACCCGTCCTCCAAAAGAGAAACAAGCGTAATCAGCTTTAACACGGAACCGGGCTCGCTCGCCTCTCCAATTGCGTAATTGTATGATTCATCAAATCCGCCCTTGCCGTCATTCTTCATATTCGCAACCGCTCTTATTGCTCCGGTTTTTGTTTCCATGACAATTGCAGTTGCCCCGTCAACGTTGCCGCCCTTCTCAAGTTGGTTTCTAAGAGCATTTTCCACAGCTTCCTGAATATCTACATTAATAGTTGTTCTAATATTATATCCGTCTTGAGGAGGAATATTTTGGTTTGTATTAACCGGAATCCACTCTCCTCCAAGCATTCTTTGGACAATTTGATGTCCGGGAGTTCCCTTAAGATAATAATCCCAAGTTCCCTCTATGCCAACTCCGGTACCTTCCGTATTGATGAATCCTATTGTTCTGTAAGCCAGCCTTCCATAAGGATTATTTCTCTTATATTTTTCCTCAACAATGATTCCGCCTCTGTTTGCACCTTTGTTGAAAAGAGGGAATTTTTTAATCTGGCTCAGCTCTGAATAATCAACAAGTCTGTTTCCTAAAGCCAGATATCTCTTTCCTTGTCTTCTGCCGTCAAGTATGTATGCCTTATATTGTCTTGCAGTTCTATCTCCGTAGAAAGAAGCAAGATTCTTGCTTAAGTCATCTATGTATTTTTTAAGGGTATCCGGACTAGCAACTGTACAATCTATTCTGATTTTGTAATAGGGAACACTGGTTGCAAGCGGTCTTCCGTCCTCTGCAAGAATGTCTCCTCTTACTGCTTCAATAACCTCATCTCTATATGAAATATCTGTATCCTTAACGTCAGTAGGGTTGATAAACTGGAGATAGACAATTCTTCCAATGACGCAGAGCGCCACCAGAATGAATAGCTGATAAAGCGATGCTATTCTTTTGAATATTAAGTCATTTCTCTCCATTTAGTCTACTCTTCCTTAATTCTGTATGCCGGTTTATCCGGGCTTTTTAACGTTGAACCTACGTCCAGCAATCTTTGTTCTATCTCTCCTCTTTTGCTCTGGTACTGTAGTTTTGCAGCCTTGCTTGTGTAATCTGCCTTCAAATTTTTTAACTCTCTCTGGTTCTTGCTCTGAGCTAGCTGCGTGCTCTCAATGCCCAGGTTTACAGTTATATATATTAAAATCAAAAAGAAGATGTAAAGTATGAACAGCCACTGTCCCGCCATCTTTTTCTTAGACAGGAACTGCCCTCCCAGCAAATCTCTTCTTATGTTAAAGTTTGAAGCCATTGTGCTCTCTTCTTTTTAATATATATCTCGACAGATTATACCTTCTCTGCTATTCTCAATTTTGCACTGCGGCTTCTGGCGTTTTCACCTTGCTCTTCATCTGAAGGGGTAAGAGGCTTCTTTGTAACGCTTTCAAAAACACCGTTATCCTTGTATGCTCTTATGAAATTTTTTACCGCTCTGTCTTCCAAAGAATGATAGGTTATAACTGAAAGTCTGCCGCCCGAATTTAAAACCTGCATTGCTCCGGCAAGAAAATCTTCTAATGCGCGCATCTCCATATTTACCTCAATTCTAAGAGCTTGGAATACTTTGCCTAAAAATTTTTTCTCTGTTTTCTGATTGTACAGGCGAACAAGAATTTTACATAAATCTCCCGTTGTCATAATTTTGCATCCGGTGCGGGCTGTGCAAATCAGTGCAGATATTTTTCTTGCATTCTCCAGCTCTCCGTACTCGCGGAAAATTTTCTCCAAATCTTCCTGCTTGTAATTATTTACAACCCACTCTGCATTGTGCTTTGCAAGCTTGTTCATCCTCATATCAAGAGGGGAGTCAAACCTATAGGAAAATCCTCTGTCGGGAGTATCAAATTGATGAGAAGATACTCCAAGATCTGCAAGAATTCCGTCTACTTTATTGATTCCAAGGTATTTGACAAAGTTCTCCACAAACCTGAAATTGTTGTGGATAGGGATTACTCTTTTGTCTTTTGGAGCATTTGCAATTGCATCTGAATCTTTATCAAAGGCAATCAACATTCCTTTTGACCCCAGCTGACGCAGAATCTCTTTTGTGTGGCCGCCGCCGCCAAGAGTGGCATCAACAAAAACTCCGTTTTTCTTTGAATCAATGTTGAGCGCAGAAACACTTTCGCTCAGCATAACTGGTTTGTGGTATGCAGGCATATTTTTAGGTTTTAAATAATCCTCAACCTAGAATCTTCTCTGTCAGCTTTATGAAGTCTGAATGGGACATCTGGTCATTGCCGTACTTCTCTTTTGCCCAAATCTCAATCTTGTGGTCGTTGCCGGTAAAGACAACTTCTTTTTTTATTCCTATGCTGGAGAGAATATTCTTTGGAATCATTATCCTTCCGAATTTGGAGTCGGCTGTAACGGATGCCCTGCCTTTCATGTACTCGCGCCAGAACTTTGCGTGCTCCTCGTTAAAGAAATTAAGTTTGTTTTTTACTTGCTCGGATTCTTTTTCCCACTCGTCATAAGGGTACATATCCAGACAATTTGCAAACAGATCTTTTTTAACTACAAAAGAAAGTTCAATCTCCTTTTCATCAGAAGTGTTTAGTTTTCTGCCAATTGCAGCAGCTTCTATGGCTTCCTGCTTTAGCAGGTCTTTAGTCATGGCACTCTTAAAAGCAGACGGAACAACAAGTCTTCCTTTGTCATCCAGCTTAACCTCAAATTCACCAATAAATTTTACCATCTGCTTCTGTTTTTTTGATTGAAAACCAACATTGCAAAAGTAACGAAAATTTTTCCACTTTTTTACACTTATTTCCAAAATTATCCACAATTTCTCTACCACTTTTGAACATGTTTTGTCTTAATAGGTAAAAAGGGATAAAAAAAACCGGGCGGGTAAATCCGTCCGGTTTTTTTTATTAGTGTATTAATTACTCTTTTTCAAGCTTTTCTGCCTTATCTGAAAAATTTGAGTCATAATAATCATCTGCGCTGAATTTCTTATTTTGACTAATATTGGTCTCTTCATCCACGTTCTTTTGCGTCTCTTTTTGATGTGAATCATAACGGCTCTCGTTTCCAGTGTCGGGAATAGGATTTCCGTTCTCATCTTTTTTATCATGAAGGACAGCTTTTCTAAGATCAAAGTTGGTACCAAGATATTTGCGGCGCGCATCAGGATTGCTTGCAAGTTCTTCCGGAGTGCCGCTGTACAGAATGCTTCCTTCATACAGAAGATATGCTCTGTCTGTAATTGCAAGTGTCTCATAGACATTGTGGTCTGTAATAATAATACCGATGTTTTTTGTCTTAAGCGCGGAAATAATGTGCTGAATGTCTTCAACGGCAATAGGGTCAACTCCGGCAAACGGCTCATCAAGCAAAATGAATTTTGGATCTATTGCCAGAGCTCTTGCAATTTCACATCTTCTTCTCTCTCCTCCGCTCAACTGAATTCCATACTCTTTGCGGACTTTTTCCAGGGAGAACTCTTTAATCAGCTGCTCAACCCTTTGATTCTGCTCATCTTTAGATAAATCAGAGAGTTCCATAACTGATCTTATATTATTCTCCACGCTCATCTTCCTAAAAACAGACGCCTCCTGTGCCAGATATCCTATTCCTTTCTGCGCTCTTTTGTACATTGGAAGAGTTGTAATATCTTCATTATCAAGGAAAATTTTACCTCCATTTGGTTTTATCAAACCGGTAATCATATAAAAACTTGTTGTCTTGCCCGCTCCGTTTGGGCCAAGAAGTCCAACAATTTCTCCTTGCTGAACATCAAAAGAGGCGTTCTTGACAACGGTTCTAAGCCCGTATTTTTTTATAAGATTTGTACAACGTAAACGCATAATATTATTTCAATTCAAGTCCCAGATCATTCTTTAACTCTCCAACCTCAGAATTTTTCTTTTCTAGGTAAGACTCCTGTTCTTCAGGCATATACAGCTTCTTCCCAATTTGTTCTTGTGTCTTTATTTTTACGGCAAGATGAACTTTGTCATTCTTTAAATTTTTCCTAAGGAATTCCGCCATTTGCCTGCCTGCATTTTTCTCTATCCAAATTTTTTGGCTACTGTTGCCTACAAGAAAATCTATTGTGATATTATCCTCTTCTAAAACCGGGACGGTCTTCTTTATAGTTGCTGCAAATCTTATGAGCGTAGGATATTTTGTGGAGTATTCTGCTGCCAGCTTTTCCCATGCTTCTTTAACTTTCTCTATTGTAACTTTCTCTTGCTCAGAAGGTCCCATAAAGTCAAGCGGCTTTTCAGGCGCTTTTGCTGCGGTGTCTTCCTGTTTGGCTTTTGCCATTAGTGATGCAATGCTTATGCCACCTGTTGCGGTGGCTTTTGTTGTCTCCGCGACAGGTTCTGCAACCGGTTCTGGTTCAGGCTTGATTGGCTCTGCAACCGGTTCTGGTTCAGGCTTAATTGGCTCTTCTATTGGTTCCGGTTCCGGCTCTGCAGCAGGTGCTGAAACTGGTTGTTCATCAAGTTGTTCAGCGTCTGCGGAAGAATCCTGTTCAGCTGACTGAGCGCATGGAGCGCTAGTGACTTTAGGCTCAGCGGATGTAATAGGTTCTGCCGCAGGTGTTTCAGTTTTAACAGGTTGAGCAACAGGTTGAACAACGGGTTGAACAACGGGTTTGGCACCGGTAATCTGACTGATGCGCACAAGCATAAACTCAACCAGCAACCGCTGATTGCCGCTCCGGTTGAACTCGCCTTCACATTTTTCAGTTGAGGCAAGCGCGTTGAACAAGAACTTCAGCGGACATTTCTGTGACTGCTCAATATATTTTTTCTCCAGCGCCGGAGATACTTCCAACAGTTTTGCAGATGCACTCTCTTTGCAAACCAATAAGTTACGCAGGTGATTGCCCATGCCTCCAACAAAATATAATGCGTTGAATCCTTTGCGCAATACATCATCAAACAGTACCAGAGAGTTTGCAAAATCTCCGTTAAGAGCAAGGTCTGTCAGGCGGAAATAATAGTCATAGTCAAGAACATTCAGATTCTTTATGACATCCTCATATTTCACTTCATTTCCGCAGAACGCAACAACCTGATCAAACAAAGTCAGTGCGTCCCTCATTGCTCCGTCCGCCTTTTGGGCTAAGACATGAAGGGATTCATCATCTATCGTGACCTGCTCTTTTACAGCTATTTCCTTTAGATTTTTCACAATATCCGGAATGGAAATTCTGTTGAAATCAAAAACCTGGCACCGGCTTAAAATTGTTGGGATAATTTTTTGTTTTTCCGTTGTGGCCAGAATGAAAATTGCGTGCGCAGGAGGCTCTTCCAATGTTTTAAGAAAAGCATTGAATGCTGCAGTGGAGAGCATGTGAACCTCATCTATGATGTAAACGCTGTATTTTCCAATTTGAGGAGGAATCATTACTTTTTCCGTAAGGGAGCGGATATCATCAACAGAGTTGTTTGACGCAGCATCCAGTTCATGAATGCAATAGGAGCGTCCCTCGTCAAAAGATTTGCAAGATTCACACTCTCCGCAAGGCTCCATATCGGGACCAGGATTCATGCAGTTTATGGTCTTTGCAAATATTCTTGCGGTTGTTGTTTTTCCTACTCCCCTGGGGCCGCAAAATAGGTACGCATGAGCAAGTTGCCCGCGCTTGATAGAATTTTTAAGCGTAGTAGCTATGCTGTCTTGGCCAATCAATGTAGTGAATGTGGCCGGACGGTATTTTCTTGCAGAAACAATAAACTTTTCCATATACCACAAAAGTAAGAATATTTTCTAATTTTGCGGACCGGTTTGGACGGCTATTTAGAAACTACATCATGAACAAAGAAAAACTGCTTTTTGCATTTAAAAAAACGACATCTCCTGTTGCATACTGCGCGCTAAGCACAAAATTTGGAACGCGCAATGAAGAGGAAAAATATAACGGACTTGCGCATCTTACGGAACATATGCTATTTAAGGGTACCGCGCATAAAAAATCTATAGAGATTAATAGCATATTGGAAAAGGTTGGAGGTGAGCTTAACGCATTCACCACAAAAGAGAGAATAGTGTTGTATTCAACTGTGTTAAAGCAAGATATAAAGAAAGCAATTTCACTTTTATTTGAGATAGCGTTTTCTTCCCAGTTCCCGACAGATGAACTTAAGAAGGAAAAAACGATTGTGTATGATGAAATTATAACTTATCTGGATTCTCCGTCTGAGCAAATTTATGATACGTTTGAATCAAAATTATTTGCCGACAGCAAACTGGGGCTTCCAATTTTAGGAGATAAAAAGACAATAGAGCCAATTACCCCTGCCGTATTAAGAGATAATTTGAAGAAGTATTTTACTCCCGGAAACATGAGTTTTACAATTGCGGGAAACTTTGATGCCCAGGAGATTGCGGCCGAGGTGGAGAGGGAGCTGCGGATTTGGAGACCGGATGATGCGCTCAAAGTTGTTGTCGCTTCAGAGTCTGTTGGAGCCGCTGTATTTGCAAAAGTTGCTGATGCAAAAGTTGCTGCAGCACAAGCTTTAGCTGCAGGCAAAAAGTTCAATGAAACTGTAGAGAAAAAACTTAGGCAAGTCCATTGCATAATAGGATGCTCCGCATATTCTGTTTATGAGAAAGATAAGAAAATGCCGCTTTCTCTTCTGACAAATATTTTAGGCGGACCGGCATCCAATTCAAGACTGAATCTCTCTATGCGTGAGAAGAATGCGCTAGTCTATACAGTAGAGGCAAATTACATTTTGTATCAGGACACAGGAGCTTTCTCTATTTATTTTGGTTGTGATAAGCCTTTCTTTAAAAAGTGCATTGCGCTGATTAAAAAGGAGTTGGAGAAAACGGTAAAAGAGAAAATTTCTCCGCGCGCCTTAGCTGCGGCAAAGAAACAGCTGATCGGACAGCTGCTGATAGGGAACGATAATGCGGAATCACAATGTCTCACGATGGGCAAATCACTTCTTGTTTCCGGAAAAATTCGTCCGCTGGAAGAGACTGTTCGTCAAATAAATGCAGTGACGCCGGAACAAATCCAATCGGTTGCCAAAGAGGTTCTGAAATGGAGCCGCATGTCTATGCTGGTGTTTGAATAGGAATGCTACTTGAGGACTTCCTTATAATAGATAATCCGTCGCGAATAGGAAGAGTGATAAACTCTACCCGCTGATCATTTTTTGCAGTGAGATAAAATTCAACAATGCCGGAAGTTTGCGCATCAAGGTGCAAGATTTCAGGTTTGAGCACTGCCTTTGATATGCCGCTTGCCACAAAGCCACTTTCCTGCCTTACACCTGCCAACCCTATTTTCTCCTCTCTTTTCTGCAGCGCCTCTTTAAGCTTGCCGCTCCATAACACATTGTCAGCCAAGATATAACCGCCATACTTCACAAGCGGAAAAACTAATTCATAATATGCGGGATACTCTCTTTTGTTGGCATCTATAAAAACAATGTCATATAATTTTTTATTCCCGACAGTTTTATCTACGGCTTTTATTTGCTCATTCAGCCCTTTGAGGAAAATTTTTGCATCAGTAAAATGCAAATCAATTTTATTCGTTACTCCTGCACGTTCAAAACCTTCTCTGATTAAATCTTCCAGCTCATCATTTATTTCAACGGCATCAACATGAAAATCTGCAACCTTATCTTTTTCATTTTTTTCACTCTCTTCATTCTTTTGCAGGCCTCTTGCAAGCCTAATTGCAGAGTAACCTGTAAAAGTTCCAAGCTCCAGAACTTTCTGAGCCTTAACTTGTTCCACAAACAACTCCAAGAAGGCTCCCTCCTCCGCACCAACCAACATGCGGGCATGATTTGTCCGCGTATGTGTTTGACGCACCAGCCATTTAAGAGCTTCATCTTCTTTGATGCTCTTTGCCTGTTCCCAGATATTTTCCAGCTGTTGCTTATTCATGATTTGTTTTGATTGCTCAAATTCAGCGCATCAAATTTAAAGAAATTTGAATAGCGGGCGAGTGATACTCAGTATCACCATAGGGTAACCTAGATCAGCGAGTTACGGTCACTGGTCTGCGTCCTGGAGGCATGGGTCCTATTTGTAAGTATCTGCGAGATTGAATGCAGGGCTGATGTAATCAACTTTCATGGATGAACTCCATTTGGTGTAGTATACGTTGCCGCCTTTCCACTCTACTTCGCCCATCTGGAAATCAACCTCATCTGAGTGAGGATAAATTTTTGCAGGGTATAGTGGAGCTCTTTCTCCGTAATCATCATTGACTACGTATCTGAATGCGTCAAGCCCTCTGCTGTAGAATAAATGTACATCTTCATTTTTGTTGGCGACAAAGCCAAATGACTGATCTACAGGCACCCATCCGATTCCTTCATAATATACCTGAGCCCAGTCATGCAAATTTACATCTCCCGGGTGCAACATCCATCCGCTCTGCCATCTTGCAGGAACACCGGCAATGCGAGCCATCGTGATGAAAAGAAGTGAAACTTCTCCGCAATCTCCGTGCTTGTTTGCAAGAACATATTCAGGAATGTTTGGTATGGTAGAGTAGTCTCTTGCACCGGCCCAAACAGTATGCTTGTTTATCCAGCTCCAAATTTTCAAAACTTTCTGGTAAGGATTTGTTTCTTTTCCTACAATACTGGCAGTCAGTGCCTTAATGTTGTCTGTGAAAATTACGTGATGCTTCCTTTGGGATGTGTAGAACTTGTAGAAATTACTGTTAACATCGTAAGGTTTAATGTTGCGCGGATCAAAAGTGAAGTACTGGTTGTATGATGTAAGCGTGATGTCATAACCAAACTTAAGAGTGTCTTTTCCGTTGGAAACTTTCTCCATGTAAAGGCAGCTGCGCAAGTTTGAAACGGGTGATTGTTTATAGTCCGGCTGGGAGACGCTTAGCAATTTTACATTTGTATATTTTGGTGTGACTCTTGGATACGGAAGCCATACGCGAACGGTCTCTCCGGCAGGAACTGCATCCGGGTCAACCTCCATGGAAAAATGTAAAGTCATAGTAACCGGTTCTACGTAACTTGCTGTTTGAGCGTTAGTTATAGGCATGGGCTTTTTGGCGGCACTTACAACTCCAGACAAGTAGTTTCCCAAAAACTTATCCAAACCTTGCTCCGGCCCTTCAATTTTTTCAAAAGCCTTTTTAGCCACGGTATCTATGCGGAATAAATTTCTTGCAGCTTTTTTAAAGTAGAAAGTTTTGCCGTCAATTACCTTGCACTCAAGGGCTCCGCTCTTTTTCCATTCACGGATTTGTTTATCCGTCACATCCGGAATATATTTTTTTATGTATGGAAGAACAGTAGAATCTGTCTGATTAAATTCCAGTGCAATGCGGTTCATTTTTTCCGTTTCAAAATTGATTGCCATTTTTGTTGAATCGGATAAATTGCTCATTGCAAGCTCTTTGGCAATAATTTTTTTTGCCTTTGCAAACTTTCCGTTCTCTATCATATCATCCAGAAGGCTGTTATCAATTTTAACAGTTCCGTCTGCGTTCAACACCGTTTTTGGTTTGCAGCCGCAAATAGAAATTAAGGTTGCCAAAACAATGACTGATAAAAATAACTTTTTCATAAGGTTGTGTAATTTTCTTTAAACCATCTTATTATATTCCCGACAGAATACTTTTGCTATGGCTCGCAAGTGCCGTGAAATGTATTTGAAAGCTGTCGATAATAAAAAATCCGCAATCAGATTGCTCCTGATTGCGGACTTAAAGGTAAGCATTTTTCCTATTACTTTACTCTCTCTCCGTACGAGCGGTCCTCTACCTTGATGCTGATTTTTTCACCTTCATTGATGAACAGCGGAACCATAACTTTTGCTCCGGTCTCCAATGTTGCCTCTTTCAAAGCGTTGGTAGATGTATTGCCTTTTACCGCAGGCTCTGTATAAGTGACTTGCAGAGTTACAAACTGAGGAAGTTCGCATGTAAGAATCTCCTCTTTGTCTGCCCAAACCATCATTTCAACATCTTGTCCCTCCTTCATGAGGTCTGCATTGTCTACAAAATCTTCATTCAAATGAACTTGCTCATAAGTCTCTTTGTGCATTAAGTTGTAGCCCGTATCGTCTTTATAAAGGAACTGGTATGGTCTTCTCTCCACAGATACAAGGTCTATGCGCTCGCCTGCGCCATAAGTGTGTTCCAACAGTTTGCCGGTGTATAAATCTTTAAACTTTGTTCTCACAATAGTGTTCCCTTTGCCCGGCTTAACGTGCTGGAAATAAACCAGCTGGCAAGGGTGCTCGTTAAATAGGAAAAATATTCCGTTCTTAAAATCTCCTGTAGTTGCCATATATCAATGTGTAAAATCTGGCGCAAATATAGTCATTTAGGCTTATTTTCAAAAATTTAGATGCGACATCCAGCTGCCATTTAGGAGTGGAGGTTGCTCCGCATATGCCAATGGTATCATTGTTTTTAAACCATTCTTTATCAATTTGTTTAAGACTTTGGATGTTATATGAGCGTGGGTTTGCTGCCTTGCATAAATCGTATAACACTTTTCCGTTTGAACTTTCCTTGCCGCTTACAAATATGATAACGTTGTGTGAACGAGCGAATTCAGCCAGTTTAGAGTGTCTGCTTGCAACTTGTCTGCAGATTGTGTTGTGTACCGTGCATTCAACTCCCGGCGCCATCCGCTTTTTTATTTCCGCGCAAATATGCTCATACTCATTAGGATCCTTTGTTGTCTGTGAGAAAATATTGATAGGCTTGGTATAATCAATCCCGTCGCGAATGGGCGAGCTGTTATTTAAAGTTGTTGGCTTTTTTGCGGGTGGTATTACATCTGCATTTTCAACAATGATAGCTCTTCCTGCCGCCTGCCCAACAAGTCCGTTAACCTCCGCGTGCCCCATCTTCCCAAAAATCACAATCTGCCCCGGGGTTTCACGAATTTTTTTCTGCAATTGCAGTACAACTGGGCATGTGCAGTCAATCAGATTAATATTGTTCTCTTTTGCAATCCGATAGGTCTCAGGCGGTTCTCCGTGGGCGCGTATTAGGACGGAAGTGCTGTGCAGATTTCTCATTTGGTCTATATCGATGACTTCCAACCCTTTAGCTTTAAGCCTTTCCAATTCTGAACCATTATGTACAATTGCTCCAAGCGAGTACAAATGTGCTGTGTCACGGGCATCTGAACTGCTTTTATTGCCGCCGGCAACGGTATTCTTCTTCGGAAAAGTATTCCCGTCGGGAGAAAGATTCTTCTCAGCAGTCTCAACAGCTCTTATCACTCCGTGGCAAAAGCCTGAATTGTTGTCTATTTCAACTTTAATCCGCATAGAGTGCAAAGATACGCTTTACTCGTCTTCTTTAAAAATCTCATGCTTAACAAGTTCAATAACAATATAGCCCCACTTGTCATTCATTTCACCGCGTGCGATTTGATAGACCTTATTTGGTGTGGTACAATATTTTAGAGCAATCAGAAGATAGCGCCATTTATGTCTGGAGCGGTACCATTTCTTTTTCATAAACGCAGCAAAATTGAGATTCAGCAGTGCGAATATACGCAATTTTTTGGCACTGCAACTTATCATAAAAAGTTTAACGGAAGTCAATATCAAAAAGGCCAAACACAATGAGAGCAAAATAATATCTTAGAAAGTTTTTGCTGAGGTCTCATTATTATAATTTATTAACTTTGTACTAACAGAAGGAAGAAATGCTTATGGCTAATGGTAAGATAATCATCGCGATAGATGGATACTCCTCTACAGGTAAGAGTACATTTGCAAAACTTGTTGCGGGGGGGCTCGGATATATTTACGCAGATAGCGGTGCTCTTTACAGAGCGGTTACATATTTTGCTTATACCAATGGATTCATTGATGATAAGGGAGTTGTAGAGACAGTTGGATTGCAGAAAGTCCTGCATAAAATAGATATTTCTTTTAAGACGGTTGGACGGGATGCAAAAAGCATGACATATCTTAACGGGTCATGCATTGAGAAACAAATTAGAACTTCCCAGATTTCAGGACTTGTCAGTCGAGTTGCGGAAATTCCCTTTGTGAGGGAATATGTAGATGAAATTTTGCGCAAGATGGGGAGTGAGAAAGGCCTTGTAATGGACGGGCGGGACATAGGAACGGCTGTTTTTCCAAGTGCGGAATTAAAGATTTTTATGACGGCGTCTCCGGAGGTAAGGGCGCGGCGCCGCTTTGACGAGCTTAAATTAAAAGGAGCCAAAGATACTTATGATGAGGTGCTTGCGGCTCTTAAGAAGAGAGATGACATAGATGAGCACAGAGCAAAAGACCCTCTTGCAAAAGCAAAAGATGCAATCGTTTTGGATAACAGCTGCATGACAATGGAAGAGGAGATAGATTGGCTCAACTCAATTCTAAAACCAAATTTTAATCTTCAAATTATTTAAATATAGGGGCCGCGTATGCAACAACATCCCCCTTTGTGATAGGGTTGCTTCCAAGTATTAATAGACGTTCTACAACATTGCGCAGTTCACGAATGTTTCCGCTCCAGGAGTGTTTCTTTAACTCTTCAATTGCATCGTTGTTGATCTTTCTCATTTGCATTCCGCCTTCTGTGCAAATCTGTTTTATAAAGAAATTCATAAGAACAGGGATATCCTCTTTCCTTTCAGCCAATGTTGGAACATGTATGATAATCACGCTAAGTCTCTGATACAAATCCTCTCTGAATGTTCCTTTTTTTATTTCTTCTGACAAATTCTTGTTTGTAGCGGCTACAACTCTGACATTTACGTTAATGTCCTTATCACTTCCAACTCTTGTTAACTTGTTCTCTTGCAGAACTCTCAGAACTTTTGCCTGAGCTGACAGACTCATGTCTCCAATTTCATCAAGAAACAAAGTGCCACCGTCTGCCTGTTCAAATTTTCCTTTATGTTGTTTGACTGCAGATGTGAATGCTCCCTTCTCATGTCCAAACAATTCACTCTCAATCAATTCACTTGGAATGGCGGCGCAGTTAACATCTATGAACGGCATTTGGGCGCGATTGCTCTTTTCATGCAACCATCTTGCCACCAGTTCTTTGCCTGTTCCATTAGAACCTGTCACAAGAACCCTTGCATCAGTTGGCGCAACCTTATCTATTATAGATTTTACCTGATTAATTGCAGGAGAGTTTCCAATGATTTCCTGAATACCTGTTCCGGAAATTTTTTTCTTAAGAGTTTTGTTCTCTTTAACAATGGAATTCTTCTCACTGGCATTTTTTAGTGTAATGAGGATCCTGTTTAAATCCGGCGGTTTCTGAATGAAATCAAACGCTCCTTTCTTGATGCACTCAACAGCAGTATCTATGGAACCATGGCCGGATATCATCACAACGGAAGATTCAATACCCTCCTCCACAAGCTTATCAAGAACTTCCACCCCGTCCATGCCGGGCATCTTTATGTCACAGAAAATCACATCAAAATTACTTGCAAGCGCCTGTTCAAGACCTTTTTTCCCATCCTCTGCAAGGGCAACTTCATGTCCCTCATCTTCAAGGATATCCTTAAGAGCCATGCGGATGCTCTTTTCATCATCTATAATAAGTACTTTCATATTTGCGTATTAAACTCCTCAAATCAAGTGCTGCAAATTTAGCAAAAAGATCCAAAGTGTTAATTTACAGCTCCGGCACTGCGCTCAACTCTTATTTGGAGTATCTGTGCAGGAGAGGGTTGCGTTCTCACAAGAAGAATTACTCTGAAATTTTCACCGCCCGCCGTCAGATTGCCTATGGCATACTTCATTGGCGGATTACCGCTTTTATGGAGAATTGTAAAATGTTTTGGCGTATACTCTGCAAAGAAATTTTTCATAATCTGTGTCGCCTGAACTTTACTGCAATCCGTAGGGTTGCCTAAGATTTCCATCTCCAAATTGTTTGCAAACCAAGCAGATAATTTCTCCGCATCTCCCTTTTGTATGTATTTAGAAATAGGGACAAAGACGTCTCCGCCTTCTCTTTGCGGCAAGCCAAAAGAACTTACTGCAGTAAAACCGGCGGCAATGCATATAGCTGCGGCGGCGGATATTATAGAAGTACGTATGTTCTTAATTCTTAAATGCATAATACAAGCGTAAAAATCTGCAAAAATCAAGCCATGTTGGGCAAAAATGGCTATTTTTGCACTATATGAAGATAACACTCCTATGCACCGGAAAGACAGATTTCTCTTACATAAACAGTGGTGTGCAAATTTATGAGGAGAGACTGAAGCATTACGTGAAGTTTTCCGTATTGTATATCTCTGCGCTCAAAAATGTCTCTTCTTTAACTGAAGAGCAGATTAAAGAAAAAGAGGGGATGCTTATTCTTAAAGAGATAGGAGCGGGCAAGAACGGAGCGGTTAAAAAGACCGGGAATGCTTGGGTTGTGTTATTGGATGAGCGCGGAACGTCTTTTGATTCAGTGGGATGGGCACGACATTTGGAACAGAAGCTCTTATCCGGTGGTACGGACAAGGAGATTTTTTTTGTTGTGGGAGGGGCTTACGGATTTTCAAAGGATGTTTACGCAAGGGCAAATGAGAAGATATCATTATCACAAATGACATTCTCCCATCAGATGGTGAGGCTGATTTTTATAGAGCAGTTGTACCGGGCATTTACTATCATGAAAGGGGAACCTTATCATCATCAGTAAGTGATTTATAATAAATAAATTGTAAGAGGTGTTAAAAGATACTGTCGGGAAAATAAAGAATTTTTTTAAGAGCAAAATTGCGATTTTGTTTTTTATCTGCGCCGTGGTCCTGGGTGCGTTTTCTTTTTTTGTTACTCCTCAGAGCACATCTCTTAAGGGGCAGGCTTCCAAAGTTGAAAATATTATCCGGCACAGGCAGCAGATTTTGGAAGGATATGCCAATGCCGCGCTAAACAAGCCGTCTTCTGAATGGCTTAGTTTTGAGGATTTTCCAAGCGATATGGTTTTGTATCGCTATTGCGCGGATACTCTGCAGTCTTGGGTAAATCAATTTCCAATTAGTAATGATGATGTGGATATTGACGCTACCGCGTATATGCAACTTTACAGGATTCATTATATGGGGAGTCATAATCAGTTTGATTCTCCATTTGCATATCTTACAGGAAGAGAGCAATATGTGAATCTTGGTTCATCATGGTATGTTGTAAAAGTTTATGCAAGGGGAAATAAGAAAGTAATAGCAGGATTGCTTATAAAAACGGATTCTCAGGCATCTGATGCAACGGGGTCTTCTATAATTAATCCAAGACTTAAGTTGTCAAGAAGACTGGATATTGTGCCTATAAATTTTGATGACGGTGCAATTGTTAAAAGCGGTAGTGGAGATGTTTTATTTGCTGTAGTTGAGGATATTACATCAAAAGGTCCTAGGGGCGTCAGCCTTCTGGTTTGGATTGCCATGGCTTTGGCGCTTTGCGGATTCTTTTCATTTTTTTACCGGAAGAGAACGCTTAACGCGTTTCTGATTTTTACTGTAGGACTTACTTTGCTGCGTGTTATGTGTCTTCATTTTGGCGGCTATGTAAGATTAGAATCAGAACTGTTCTCTCCAACTCTTTATGCGGATAAGGGAATATTTTCATCTCTTGGAAATTTGCTATTGAACAACTTGTATGTGTTCCTATTGGTTCTTGGAATTTATATGCTTAGAATCAATAGTTTACAATATATAAAAACTCATTCAGGCTGGAAGAAAATTGCTCTTCAGATACCACTTGTCCTGCTCCCGATAGTTCTTTTCATTTACATAAATTTCACGCTGCGCTCTTTGATAAACAACTCAACAATTGTTCTGGAACTTTACAGAATTACGCAGCTGAATTTTTATTCTGTCCTTTGCTATCTCTCTTATGCTCTGCTGTTTTTAACCATGCTTTTTTCTGTGCAGGATGCTGCAAAAACAATAGGCCTTAAGAGAACATACTATTTGCTCTCTCCCAGAAATATTTTGATATTCATTTTTGCCGTCTCTTTATATACCTTGCTTACAACAAATTACTTGAGCTTTAAAAAGGAGTGCGAGTGGAGCAAAGTTGTGACAAATAAGCTCTCAATAGAGAGGGACTTGGGGCTGGAACTGGAGTTGCGTTCAATAGAGATGAAGCTTGCCAAAGATCCTATCTCTGCAATAATACTTAATCTCCCAAAAGAAAATCTTAAACTTTTGGAACAAAGATTTTCTGAACTTTATTTCCAGAGTATTAAGCAAAAATATCTTATTAGTCTTACCATTTGCCGTCCCAATGATGTGTTGCCGCTGCCGCAACTTGTTGATTGTACGCAGTATTATGAGGCTTTGCTTGCACAATATGACGCAATGCCAATTGCGGATGGAAGCAATTTCTTTTACTTGAGCAATTATAAAGGAAAGGTTGGATACCTTGGCATATTCAGATATTTGACTGAGGGGGGACCGGTAAATCTTTATATTGAAATAGATTCAAGATTTGCAGAAGATCCGTCGGGATATCCTAATGAATTGTTTGATTATCAGCAGCAGGACAATACTATTATCCCTTCAGATTATTCATACGCAAAATATTTTAACGGGCGCCTTACTCTTTACAAAGGCAATTATAACTATCCTATTTCTGCCGAGAAATATAAAACTCGCAATGGTTTTGCCGTTGAAATAAAGGATAAATGCGTTCATTTTGTCAATCAGGTTTCTGATGATAACTTGGTGGTTATAAGCCGTCCTAAACGTTCCTTCTTCCCGTATCTTGTTTCATTCTCTTATCTGATGCTATTCTATTGCGCAATATTCTTTATTGTCTTGCGCGTAAGGAGAGCAAGGCTGAGAGCGGTATCAAGGTTAAAAGGTCCAAAGAAATCTCTTAGAAGGAAACTGACATATTTGCTTACATCCGCACTTGTTGGTGCGCTTATAGTATTGGCCCTTGGAACAGTTTGGTTTAGTATTAATTACTATAACGGAAGCAACAGACTGAGGCTGGAAGAAAAAATACAGACGGTACAGAAGACTCTCTCTACTTATTGCTCTTATGCGCGTGATTACACAGACATCAACTCCAATGATTTATTCCAGACTATGGATAGGCTGGCCAATGATACTCAAGTGGACATAAATCTTTATGACCCGCACGGCAAACTTATCCGCTCTACAAAACCTGAATTGTTTGAGAAATTTGTGCTCTCATCCAGAATGAATTCAAAGGCTTATTCTGAACTTGTTCTTAAGACAAGGAGTCAAGTGTTTAATAAAGAGCTGGTTGGAATATTTCATTATTATTCTCTGTATTCTCCTATCTTTAATGTAAACGGCAAACTTATAGCAATTGTAAATATTCCGTATTTCTCCAGGACAACTTCTCTGAGGGGGGATCCTTCCTCCGTTGTTGCGGCAATTATTAACGTTTACATAATACTGCTTATTATTGCAATATTCTTTGGTACAGTGCTTTCCAATTCCGTTACAAAGCCATTGGCTCAAATAAGCGGCAAGATGCAGTTCATAGACGTCTCAAAAAATCCTGAGCATATCAACTATAAAAGTGAAGATGAATTGGGACTTTTGGTGGGGGCATATAATAAGATGGTGGATTCTTTGGCGGCAAGTACAAAACAGATGGCGCAAACTGAGAGAGAAAGGGCCTGGAGTGAGATGGCGCGCAGAATTGCCCATGAGATTAAAAATCCTCTTACCCCTATGAAGCTTAGCATTCAGAGACTTATAATGTTGAAGAAGAGAAATGCGCCCGGATGGGAAGAGAAGTTTGAAGATACCGGAAATTCTATTTTGGAGCAGATAGATATTTTATCCAATACTGCATCAGAATTTAGCAGTTTTGCAAAATTTTTTGTAGAAGATAACTCTGTAGTAAATTTGTATGAGGTTATAAGAGAACAAAAGATACTGTTTGATACACAGGATAATATAAGAATTTCCTTTGGCTATGATTCGGAAGGGTGCAATGTTTATGCAAGAAAGGGACAGATAGTCAGAGTATTGGTTAATCTGATTTCCAATGCAATACAGGCTCTTGAGAAAGTGAGTGCAACCGGCAAGGGATTTATAAGGATATCTCTTCAAGATAAAGGGGAGGATTATGTTGTTGCGGTAGAGGACAATGGAGATGGAGTTAAAGAGGAAGACATGCCAAAATTGTTTACTCCAAACTTTACAACAAAGAGCAGCGGAAACGGGCTTGGACTTGCAATAAGCAAGAGTATAATAGAACAGAGCGGCGGAAAAATCTGGTATTCAAAGTCTGAACTGGGCGGCGCAAACTTTGCGTTCAGCCTTCCAAAATATAAATGATAATGGCTAAATATAATTTTGATGAGATCATTGAGCGCAGAAACACTGATTGTTTGAAGTGGGATTCGGTAGAGGAGAGATGGCATAAAAAGAATTTGCTTCCCATGTGGGTGGCGGATATGGATTTCCGCACGCCTCCGTTTTTGATGGATGCCCTTAACAAAAGAAATGAGCATGAAGTGCTTGGTTATGCACGCCGTCCGGAGGAGTGGTATAAATCTATAATTTATTGGTTTAAAAAGCGTTATGGGTGGAATATAAAGGCGGAAAACATTGGCTTTGTTCCCGGAATAGTTGTAGGTCTTTGTCATGCTTTAAGATGTTTTACCAAGCCGGGAGACAAGGTTTTAATTATGCCTCCGGTTTATTTTCCTTTCCGTCTGCAGATTCTTGCGGCCGGGTGTAAGCTTGTTAATTGCAATTTGAAATTAAAGGACGGTGCTGCAGGAGAAAATGCTTCAAATAAAAAAACTTCAAATTGCGGAGAGCAATTTGAGTTGGATTTTGAGGATTTCCGCAAAAAGATAAAGGGCTGTAAAGCCATGATTCTCTGTAATCCTCACAATCCCGGCGGAAGAGTATGGACCCGTCGGGAACTGGAAGAAATTGCAAAAATATGTTTGCAGAACAGGGTGCTTGTGCTGTCAGATGAGATTCATTGTGACCTCACTTTTCCTCCTTTCAAACACATTCCGTTTGCAACTGTTAATGCCGGTCAGGCCTTGAATACCATAACGTTTCATGCTCCGAGCAAAACCTTCAATTGTGCCGGCCTTGGAAGCAGCGAGTGGATTGCCACAAACAAAAAACTGCACGACGCATTTGCTAAATATTTGGATGACGGAGAGTTTGACGGAGGCAATGTTTATTCTTTTATTCCCGACAGATATGTCTATACACCGGAGGGTTACGAGTGGCTTAAGCAGGTGCTTAAATATATGCAGGGTAATGTGAATTACGTTGAGAAGTTCTTGAAAGATAATTTTACTGTTGATACCGTTTCAAAAGCTAAAGGAGGCAGGCAGATGTATGAGCGCAGAATGCAGCTTATTACAATGATAAAACCGCAGGCTTCATTTTTGATTTATATTAATTTCAGAAATCTTGGTTTGACGCAGAAACAACTTTACAGTTTCATATCAGATGATGCGCATCTTGCCCTTAATGATGGAGCCGTATTTGGTCCTGGAGGAGAGGGCTTTATGAGAATTAACATCGGTTGCCCGCGTTCAACCGTTGAGCAGGCTATGGCTCAGTTAAAGAGTGCGTTTAATAAGAAGTTCTGCAAATAATTTCTATATTTGCCCCCGCATTCCGTAAGGAGTGCGAGTTTGCTCCACAAGGGGCATTTGATTTGCTCCGCAAGGAGAAAGTTTCGGGATGTGGCGCAGTTGGCTTAGCGCGC
>DAONEN010000009.1:0-26446 GCA_035403105.1 Candidatus Egerieousia sp.
CCTCGCGTCTTAAAATAGTTTGAATACCCTCTGATACTACCGCCCAATTATTATCTAAATCCCTCTCTATGACGTTGTCATTAAGAATAAGCTTGCCAAGGCCTTTTTCCAAAGATTTGAGTGCTATGATTGAGTGTGCGATTGGTACTCCAATATTTCTTAGAACGGTGGAATCAGTTAAGTCTCTTTGCATTCTTGAGATAGGAAGCTTCATGGCAAGGTGAGTAAAGATGGCATTTGCCATTCCAAAGTTTCCCTCCGCATTTTCAAAATCAATAGGATTTACCTTGTGCGGCATTGCAGATGAACCAACTTCCCCCGCCTTAATTTTCTGCTTAAAATATTCCATTGAGATGTAGGTCCACATGTCTCTGCATAAGTCAATCAGTATTGTATTGATTCTTCTGAGATTGTCAAACAAAGCTGCAAGGTCATCATAATGCTCTATTTGAGTTGTTGGATATGAACGTTTTAGACCAAATGTCTTTTCCTGAAAATCTTTTGCAAATTTGTTCCAGTCTATTTTTGGATATGCTAGAAAATGGGCATTAAAGTTTCCTGTCGCACCGCCAAATTTTGAACAATATGGAACCGTTTTTAGCAATCTTTTTTGCTCATTTATTCTGCTGACAAAAACTTCTATTTCTTTTCCAAGGCGGGTAGGCGATGCAGGCTGTCCGTGCGTATGGGCAAGCATGGGAACATCTTTCCACTCTTTTGCATAACCCTTAAGCATCTTTTCAACTTCTTCAAAAGCAGGCATATATGCGGCCGATATACCTTCTTTAAGACTCAAAGGGGTTGCCGTGTTATTAATATCTTGTGAAGTGAGTCCAAAATGGACAAACTCCTGATACTTCTCAATCTTTAATTTTTTAAACTCATCTTTAATGTAATACTCAACAGCTTTTACATCATGGTTTGTAATCTTTTCAATATCCTTAACCTTTGCAGCCTCCTGTGGAGTAAAGTTTCTGTATAAATCTCTAAGTCTCTCAAAATTGCTGTGTTTGAAGTCTTTGAGCTGAGGCAGAGGAATATTGCAGAGGGCAATGAAATACTCAATTTCAACCCTTACCCTATATTTTATTAGTGCGTATTCGGAAAAATATTCGCCTAAAATTTCAACTTTATTTCTGTACCGTCCGTCAATAGGGGACACTGCCGTTAGCGCTGTAGTATTAATTGCCATTTTTTGAATTATTTATGTGGAAAACATTCCGCCTTGAAGTTGCAAATTTACTTATTTTCTAAATTTTTATACAATCTAACGCATTGCACTGCTTCTTTAACATCATGAACTCTTAATACATCTGCGCCATTACGGAGAGCAACTATATTCAAAGCGCATGTCGCGGGCAAAGCCTCTTCCGGCGTAATACCCAATGGTTTCCATATCATGGATTTACGGGAGATGCCCACCAATACTTTATGCCCCAGTTTCTTAATCTCTTCCAGATTTTGGAGCAGGTAATAATTTTGTTCAACCGTTTTGGCAAATCCAAATCCCGGGTCAATTATAAAATCGGCAATTCCGGCGGACATGGCTTTTTTCTCAAAGTTTTTAAAGTAGCTAACAACTTCATTTACAACTCCGTTTGGATACTCAGTCAAAGAGTTCATTGTATCAGGAGTTCCGCGCATGTGCATTGCGATGTAAGGAAGCTTAAGCTCAGCAACTGTCTTAAGCATTTGAGAATCAACTTCTCCTGCATATATGTCATTTACCGTAAACTCTCCGATTATATCATATACTCTGCGTACAATTTCTGAGCGGAAGGTATCTATTGACAATATATCTCTAAATCCTCTACTGTCTTTATGTCTGATATACAGCTCTTTTAGTGGTTCTTTAAGATAGTCCCATTCTTGCTCCAATGTCACCGGCGTACTTCCGGGGCGGGTTGAACATGCTCCGATGTCTATCATCTCCGCGCCGTCATCAAGCATTTTTTCATACTGACAACAAACATCTTTTGGATGTGTATGTCTGCTGGAGGCATAAAAAGACTCTCTGTTTATGTTAATAATACCCATCGCGATGGGCATATTTTCCTTCATATTTTCTAACTTTGTAAACACAAAGATAACAATAGGCGGCTTAATATTATCAGCCGCATTAAAAGCAGACAATGTTAATAGTTTTAGAAGGATTGGACGGCGCAGGGAAAAGCACTCAGATGAAGATGCTTAAGAGTTATATTCTTAGCAAGAATATGAAACTTAAGTATTTGCATTTTCCGCGCTATGATGCACCCGTATGGGGAGAGCTGATTGCAAAATTTTTGAGGGGAGATTTTGGCACCATTGATCAAGTGCATCCTCAGCTTGTGGCCTTGCTTTATGCATTAGACAGGGCTGATGCAGGTGATGTAATAAGAGCTTGGATGCAAGCTGATTGCTGCGTCCTTCTAGATAGATATGTCTACTCCAATATAGCCTATCAATGTTCAAAGTTAAAGGAGGAGGATGAGAAGAGGAAATTGAGAGAATGGATATTCAAGCTTGAGTATGAGCACTATAATATTCCAAAGCCCGATATTAACATTTTTCTGGATGTGCCAATAAGTTTTGTGGATGAAAAGCTTAAAGCAGAGAGAAATAGCGGAGACAGAGATTACTTGCACGGCAAGCAGGACATTCATGAGGAGAATATAGCTTTTCAAAAGGCAGTAAGGGAAATTTATCTAAAGGAAATTGAAGAAGATAAGGATTTTACAAGGGTGGATTGTTCCGGGGCTGATGGAATAATGTTGCCCGCAGATGCAATTTTTGAGAAGATAAAAGAGGTTTTAAAATTTTAAACTATCGGGATAAAAATGAAATTTTTAAGGGCTATATGCAGGGTTATTGTTGGTATTGTGTTTATTGTCTCCGGATTTCTGAAGGCGGCAGACCCTGTTGGCACAGCGCTTAAGATTAATGAGTATTCATCTGCGTACCAAATAGGAAGCCTCGGACACATTGCTATTTTTGCCGGAATACTGCTATGTACTTTTGAGTTCCTGATAGGAGTGAGTGTTTTAAAGGGAATAAAATTTAAATTTTTCTCTTGGGCAGCTCTTTGCTTTTCATCTGTATTTATGATAGTTACGTTTTTATCTGCTCAGTTTGGATTAGTTAAAGACTGCGGGTGTTTTGGGGATGTAATTCATTTGACTGCATGGCAAACATTTTATAAAAATCTGGTGCTTGTTCCATGCTGTATTCTGCTTGTTGTGCAGCGCAAAAAATTTGTTCCTATTGCAAATAATTTTTGGGAGATAGTTTACATATCGGGATATTCATTGTTCATCATCATAAATTCATCTTACTCTTTAAAGCACCTGCCTCAGGCGGACTTTACAGATTTTAGAGCTGGTACTGATCTTGTTGCCGGAAATGCTGAAGCATCTGATTTAAAGTACAATACTGTTTTTATATACTCCAAGAACGGTAAGGAGATAAAGTTTGATATTAATCATCTTCCGGATAGTACATGGCAATATGTAACATCAAAAACCACCCTTGTGAAGGGGAATGAGAAAGATGCTGCAGGAATGACCATAACGCTTAAAGATGAGAAGGGAAATTATGTGACGGATTCCGTTTTAAAGACAAGAAGCGCTGTAGTTATGATGTCTGTTTACAACAAGGATGTAATAAATCTGACTGATTTAGGAAAACTTAAAAATCTTGGTGACTCTCTAAATTATGGAAGACACAGAGCTGATTTTTACTTGGTTAGCGGATTGTCTCCGGAGCAGACACATAGAATGCTGGAACCAATTAAGGCATCCGTTGCAGAGGAAAATCAGTCAAATATTTTTGAAAATTCCGGCAATGACAAAGGATTTCCGTTTAAGATTTTGTATACAGATTATAAAACCGCTATAACATTTAATAGGTCTAATGGTGGTGTTACCTATGTTAAAGAGGGTGATGTGATTCAAAAGTGGAGCATCTCTGATGTAACAAATGCAAGGGTAGTCTCCGCGTTAAAGAAAAATTCAGATATGATTGCCGCCAACTCGCAGATACATTCACAATTGTTTCTGGAGATATCTCTTGTGATAATTCTTTGTATGGTGGTGATACTCAGATTTATATCAAAAACTCTTTATAAGACCGTAAAGACCGGCATGGATATTTTAGAGCAATAGCTATCTCTGCAAACGGAGGTTATGACTTTTTAAGATGTCTTATGATTCCGCGGAATGCTGCTGCTGCAAAAAGACACGGCATTACAAAAATAGAATTAATGGAATTGTTTAACGCGGAGAATTTTATATCTTGTCCAAAGTCCTTTAAATCAATGCTCTTAAAGATTGGAATATTCCTTAGTCTAATATCCACTCTGTAACCGTTGTTCACATTGTGCTCATGCACAATCTCCATCCAGTAGGGTTTGCCGTTATCTGTAATATCGTGATTGGCAAACATTTTCCTTATGCTTGTATGCGAGAAGCCTTTAACAGTTTTAAAATTATCCGGTTTTTCGCATAAAGTCTGGAAATGATTGTGTGGATACAACATTCTTATAATAACGCTATTACGTACAAAATACTGAAGCCCGTACATGCAATTATACAGCCCAGTAACAGCTGACATATCTTTCTTCATCTGATTCTCGACAGCTTTTCTTACTCTATCCAGCATGTTGCAGCGTATGGCATCATCATTATCAATATTGGTTGTGATTATGAATGTCTCATTGCCGTTAAGGTGCTGCTGTACAATTTGATGCATGGTGTGTTCCTTGTCCGCTGTCTGTTCTTCAGATAGAAAAACGGGAGTAAACTGTCGGGATTTTTCACTATACTTTTTAATTTTTTCCAGATATTTTTCCGGGGTGTTTTTATCAAACAGACACAGCCAGACAAAATCTTGCAGTGTCTGTTGTTGCATAGAAGGCAGGCAATATTTTTCAAACAGACGGAACCTCCCATCCAGCCAACTTTCAGTTCTAGTTGAGTTGTGCCCTTTGTCCTCCTTCCACAACTTCAGATTGAAGAAGGTTATTGCAAACTGCTTAATGTCTGCCATTTATAGAGTTCTCTTGATTTCCTCTATCTTATATGCCTCAATAACATCTCCCTCTTTCATGTCATTGAAATTCTCTATTCCAAGACCGCAATCGTATCCGGACATAACTTCTTTTGCATCGTCCTTTCCTCTCTTAAGAGAAGCAAGCAATCCGGTATGAACAACAATTCCGTCTCTGATTAATCTAATCTTGGAAGTTCTTGCAAGTTTACCCTCTTTAACCATACAACCCGCAATTGTTCCAACCTTTGAAATCTTAAACGTTTGTCTAACCTCGCAAGTGGCTGTAATAACCTCCTTTTGTACAGGGGCAAGCATACCTTCTATACCGCTTCTGACTTCATTGATTGCATCGTAAATAACTGAATACAAGCGAATTTCTATGCCTTCCTTTTCTGCCATTCTTCTTGCATTGGAAGAAGGTCTAACCTGGAATCCAATTATGATTGCGTTAGATGCCTCTGCCAAAAGTACATCGGATTCTGAAATTTCTCCAACGGCCTTGTGAATTACATTAACGTGAATCTCCTCATTTGAAAGCTTAATCAAAGAGTCAGACATTGCTTCAATTGAGCCGTCCACATCACCCTTGACAATAATATTAAGTTCCTTAAAGTTGCCAATTGCAATTCTTCTTCCAATTTCCTCCAATGTGATGTGCTTCTGCGTTCTAAGGCCTTGAATTCTAAGCAACTGTTCTCTCTTATTGGCTAAATCCCTTGCCTCTCTTTCACTGTCAAAAATATTGAATGAATCTCCAGCCTGAGGTGCGCCATTTAATCCCAGAACAGAAACCGGTACGGATGGTCCCGCTTCTGAAATTTTCTGTCCACGCTCGTTAAACATAGCCTTGATTTTTCCGGTAAAGCATCCGCTCAACATAATATCTCCGGTACGAAGCGTGCCTCCCAGAACCAGTAAAGTTGCAAGGTAGCCTCTTCCCTTGTCTAGAGAAGATTCAATAACTGTCCCCACTGCTTTTTTATTTGGATTTGCCTTAAGTTCAAGCAAATCGGCCTCCAGCAAAACTTTTTCCAGCAGTTCATGTACTCCCGTTCCCTTCTTGGCCGATATCTCCTGGCACTGATATTTTCCTCCCCAGTCTTCAACCAGAATATCCATTTGGGAAAGCTGCTCTTTGATTTTGTCGGCTTGTGCTCCCGGTTTATCTATCTTATTGATAGCAAATATCATAGGAACTCCGGCCGCTTGTGCGTGATTTATTGCCTCAATAGTTTGAGGCATAACGGCATCATCAGCTGCAACAATAATTATTGCAAGGTCGGTCATCTTTGCTCCGCGGGCTCTCATGGCTGTAAATGCCTCATGGCCTGGAGTATCCAGGAATGTTATTCTTCTTCCGCTATCCAATTTTACATTATACGCCCCAATGTGCTGGGTAATTCCTCCCGCCTCACCAGCAATAATATTTGATTGTCTAACGTAGTCAAGCAAAGAAGTTTTACCATGGTCAACGTGTCCCATTACAGTAACAATAGGGGCTCTTGGCTGTAAGTCTTCAGGCTTGTCCTCTTCATTTTCCTCTTTGATTTTCTCCTGGATATCAGCCGTTACAAACTCAACTTTGTATCCAAACTCTTCCGCTACAAGCGTAAGTGCGTCTGCATCAAGCCTCTGGTTAATAGATACCATCAGACCAAGGTTCATACATGCATCAATGACTTTGGTAACGGGTTGTGCAATCATTACGGATAAGTCATTAACAGTCACAAACTCAGTGATTTTCAGAATCTTGCTAACTTTCTCCTTTTGCTCAACGTCTTCCTCCATCTTCTCTGAAAATATCACTCTCTTCTCTTTCCTGTACTTAGAACCTTTAGTTTTTCCCTTCCCCTCTACCATCCTCTGGTATGTCTCCTTAATTTGTTTTTGTACGGCATCTGCATCAACGTCATTTCTTATTGGTTTAAATTTATCGCGGAACTTGTTGCCTCCTTTGCTGCCGTCCTTGCTGTTCTGTCTCTGTCCCTGATCTTTAGGACGATTTGTTCCAACCTCCTTTGTCAAATCAACTTTCTCTCTTGCGTGATTATGAATTCTCTCCCTCTTGCCCCTTTTATCAGGGAAAGGCTTTTTCTTCTCAAATTTGGAAAGATCAATGCTGCCTTTAACTTCAGGTCCGGATAGTGTCTCAACTCTTGTTGCGATAAATTCAATTTCAGGTTTTTTAGGCTCCTCTTTAGCAGGCTCTTTAATAGACTCTTTCACTGGTGTTTTGCTCTGTTCCTTTACGACTTGTCTATTGCTCTCAGCCTCTCTTATAACAGGCTTTTGCTCACTCTTAACCTCTGCTTTAGGAGTCGGTTTTGCAACCGGAACAACTTCCGGCTGTTTAACTGCAACAGGCTTTTCAACTTCCGTTTTAACCTGGTTGATAACAACCTTTTCTTTCTCCTTCACTGCCTCTTTCACTGCAGCCTCTTTCTCTGCAACCTCTTTCTCTGTCTCTTTCTCTGGAACAGATTTTACAACTTCTTTAACTTCTTCTTTCTTTAAAACAGGCGGTGCAACCGGCTCTTCTCTCTTCTCAACCCTTTTCTCTTCCGCAGGCTGTTTATTAACAGGCTCTTCCTTAACCGTTTTCTGCTTTCCTTCAGATAAATCAATCTTGCCCAAAACTTTAGGAGGCTTTACCGCATCTACAGTGGTTTCTATAAATTTATCTTTGTTTTCCTCATTATCATTTATGCCGTATGAGACATTTTCTTTCTCAATGTTTTTAACTTTTGCGGCAACCTTCTTTGACTCTTCCTTTACAATTTGTTCCTTGCGGAATTCTTTCTCCACAATGTCATAGTCTTCCGGAGTCAGCTTGGCATTAGGATTAGCATCCACTTTTACGCCTTTCTTGTCTAGAAAGTCCACAAGCGTATTCATGCCAATGTTGAACTCTTTTAGCACCTTGTTAATTCTAATGCTCTCTTTTATCATATAATCCTCCTAAATAATTGCTTGTTAATAAGTTGTAAAAACTCTATTCAATTTTTCCGTTATCTTCTTCTGGCTTGTTCTCTGATGATTCTTCTGGCTTGCTCTCTGATGATTCTTCTGACTTTGCATCGGTTTGCCCTGAAGCTTTTTCTTCCTCTTTTCCTTTACTGTCATCCTCAAATTCTGACCTTAGAACTTTCTTAATATCAAGGACAGTCTCTTCATCAAGATCTGCTCGCTCCATGATATCTTTATCAGAAAGGGCAAGAACATTCTTTGCAGTATCGCATCCGATTTTGCGCAGCGCATCAATAACCCACTGGTCAATTTCATCACTGAATGAGCTCAATAGAACATCCTCATCCTCATCGCCTTCCACATCCCTAAATACTTCTATCTCTTTTCCAACCATCATGCTGGCAAGCTTAATATTGCTGCCGCCCTTTCCAATTGCAAGAGAAACTTGAGATGAATCCATCGTGATATAAATTTTATTCTCTTCATCATTTATTTTGATGGTAGAGATTTTTGCAGGACTCAGCGCTCTTTGAACCAGCAGCTGAATGTTAGTTGTCCAGCTGATAATATCTATATTCTCATTTCTAAGCTCCCTTACAATTCCGTGAATTCTAGAGCCTTTGACTCCAACGCATGCTCCAACCGGGTCAATTCTGTCATCATAGGATTCAACTGCAACCTTGGCTCTCTCTCCGGGAATTCTGACAATTTTTTTGATAGTAATCAGGCCGTCAAAAATTTCCGGAACCTCTTGCTCAAAAAGTCTCTCCAAAAATACGGGAGACGTTCTGGAAAGTACAATGCTTGGATTATTGTTTTTCATTTCAACTCTGGAAACTACGGCGCGGGTAGAGTCTCCCTTGCGGAAGAAATCGGACGGGATCTGCTCTGTTTTAGGCAGAAGAAGCTCATTGTCATTCTCATCTCTTATAAGAACCTCTTTCTTCCATGCCTGATAAACTTCACCAACAACAATCTCTCCAACCTTATCCTTATAAAGATTGAACAAATTGGCTTTATCAATATCCATGATTCTGCCGGAAAGATTTTGTTTTAGATTGAGAATCGCCCTTCTTCCAAAAGATGAAAGTTTGACCTCCTCCGTGTAATCCTCTCCCGCCTCGTAATCATTTTTTGGATCAATCTGATCTACCTCTGCTTTAGATATTTCAAGCATAGGGTCTGCTACGGTTTCAACAATTTTTCTGTTGCGCCAGATTTGCAGGTCTCCCTTGTCAATGTTGATAATGATATCGCAGTTGTCTGCGGTACCGAAAGTTTTGGCCAGCTGAGTCTTGAAAATATCCTCCAGCACACTCATAAGTGTGGCTCTGTCAATGCCTTTGCGCTCTTTAAATTCCGCAAAAAACGGGGCTAATTCTAAACCTTCCATTGTCTATGATTTTTTTAATTTATTAATATTCTTTTTAAAGCTCCCGACAGTTTATTGTCGGTCCGCTGTAAATAAACTTGAGTAATCTGCACAAAATAAGGGGACTTTGGGTCCCCTTATCTCACTCATTCTCATTACGGCGGCAAAAGTATGAAAACAAATCTTTATATCCAAATATAAACCGCTTTTTTTTACTACTTTTGCAACAATAATAAGAGGAAATATGGAAGTATCGGCAGAAGTTATTGCTCAGCATTTTAAAGGTGAAATTATTGGAGACCCAAAGGTAAAGGTTACATCAGTGGCAAAGATTGAGAGCGGCAAGCCCAATAATATTTGCTTTCTTGCAAACCCTAAGTATCAGCACTATCTGCTGACAAGTAATGCAGGAATCATTATTGTGAACAAGACTCTTGTTCCGGTAGAGAAGGTGAAACCTACTTTGATTGTTGTCGATGATGCATATCAGGCGGTAGCATCTTTGCTGGACCTTCTTAACTCCCTCAAAAAGAGCAAGAGAAGCGGAAGATCATGTCGTTCTACAGTAGCATGGAGCAGCCGGAGAGGGAAGGGTTCATATTTTGGTGCATTCTCATATTTGGGCAAGCACAGCAAGATAGGAAAGGGTACGCAAGTTTATCCGCAGGTATACATTGGTAACGATGTAACTGTAGGGGACGACGTGATTTTATATCCCGGGGTTAAAATTTATGACGGCTGTAAAATAGGCAATAATTGTATATTGCAAGGAAACGTGGTCATAGGTTCTGACGGTTTTGGATTTGCTCCAACTCCGGACGGTTCATATAAGAAAATTCCCCAGACCGGAATTGTCATTGTGGAGGATGATGTTGAGATTGGCTCAAATACGGTGATTGACAGGGCAACAATGGGTGCAACCGTGGTTCACAAAGGAGTTAAATTGGATAACCTTATACAAATTGCTCATAATGTTGAGATTGGAGAGAATACGGTGATGGCGGCGCAGTCCGGTGTAGCGGGCTCTTCAAAGGTTGGAAAGCAATGTATGATTGGAGGTCAGGTTGGCATATCGGGACACATTACTGTTGCCGACGGCGCAAGAATTGCCGCACAGGCGGGCGTGCAAGGTTCTGTAAAAGAGGAGGAAGGAAAGAGAGGAATTATGGGAGCTCCTGCGTTTGATTATAGAACATTTATGAAGTGTTACGCTATATTCAAATCTTTATCTAACAAGAAGTAACAGATTCTATTTTTTAAGGTTAAATTTTAGTATATTTGCACGCTACTAAAACCGCACGAATGTACTTAAATCAGCATACACTAAAGGAAACTTACACGTTTCAGGGGAAAGGCTTGCATACTGGCAAGCATGTCACAATGACTTTGTCACCGGCCCCTGAAAATACGGGAATTAGATTTAGGCGGACGGATATGGGAGATGATGTAACTCTTGTTGAAGCGTGGTCTGACTATGTGAATTCCACTTCCAGAGGCACCACTCTTAAAAAGAAAGGCATCAAGATACTTACACTGGAACATTTAATGGGGGCGTTATACGGTTTGTGCGTAGACAATGCCCTTGTTTCTTTAGATTCGTCGGAGGTACCTATCCTGGACGGCAGCGCAAAATATTATGCGGATGCCATAGCCCTGGATGGTATTCAGGAACAGAGTGCTCCGCGCAAATATCTGGAAATAAAGGAAAAACTAGAGTGCCGCAACAGCAACGGCTCAGTCATAACGGTAGAGCCGGCAGATGAATTTTCAGTAGATTTAACAATAGCTTTTAAATCTAAGGTACTGGAGAGGCAAGATGCGCAATTTAATTCGGCGATGGATTTTGCAAAAGAGATCGCTCCTTGCAGAACATTTGTCTTTTTCAATGAGATAGAGCCCCTGTTGAGGCTTAATCTTATAAGAGGTGGAGATTTAGATAACGCAATTGTAATTGTGGATGATGAGATTCCTCAGAAAAGATTGGACCATCTTGCAAAATTGTTTAACATTCCAACATTGGAGCGTGTTCCGGAAGGGTATTTAAGCCATATATCTTTGAGGTTTCCAAATGAGTGTGCAAGACACAAATTGCTGGATGTGCTTGGAGATTTTTCTTTGGTTGGCTATCCGCTTAAGGCAAAAGTTTCCGCTTTTAAGAGCGGTCACTCAATCAATACGGAGATGTCAAAGAAATTAAGAGCATTGGCTCTTAAGCAATTTGGGGACAAATAAGTTTATATTTTGAAAATAAATATACAGAATAATAAATACTGAAAAATTATGTCGCTAGAAGAAATAGCCCAAAAAGAGAAAGAAAAGGCCAGAGAGGTAAAAAAGAGATTAATGGATGTACCTCATTATGACCCTAATGCAGAACCGGTAGTTGATATTAACGGTATTAAAAACTTGTTGCCCCATCGTTCTCCCTTCTTGATGGTAGACAGAATTATAGGTGTGGAAAGTGATTCCATAGTTGGAATAAAAACTATTGGAGTCAATGAGTTTTACTTTATGGGACATTTTCCGGGCGAGCCTGTTATGCCCGGCGTTTTATTGATTGAGGCAATGGCTCAGGTTGGGGGTATCTTGGTTCTTAAGAGTTTAGATGAGCCTCAGAAATATTCTACATATTTTGCAAAGGTTAACAACTTTAAGTTTAAGAAGAAAGTTGTTCCCGGTGACGTTGTTGTCTTCAAACTTATTATTACTCAACCTCTTGAACATGCACTTGTTTGTATGAGCGGCAAGGCTTGGGTGGGAGATAGTGTTGCATGTGAGGGTGATATGGTGGCTCAGGTTATAAAGAATAGGTAATACAGAATTAACTGTAGAGAATAAAAAAAAAATTATGGAGAACGCTTTTGTACATCCAAATGCCAAAATTGGTAAAAATGTTGTTATAAGTCCTTTTAGCATAATTGCAGAGCATGTGGAAATTGGGGACGGAACATGGATAGGCCCTTATGTTACCATTAATGACTTTGTAAAGATTGGCAAAAATTGCAAAATCTTTAACGGAGCGGTGATTGGAGCTCTTCCTCAGGATTTGAAATTCCAGGGGGAAGAGTCTTATGTGGAAATTGGCAATAATGTGATGATCAGAGAGTTCTGTACTGTCAGCCGCGGTACTGCAGCCAGCGGAAAATTAAAAACCACAATTGGGGATAATACTTTTATTATGGCCTATGTTCATATTGCGCATGATTGTAGAGTTGGAAGTCACGTTATTTTAGTTAGTTACGTTGGTCTTGCGGGAGAGACGGACATTGATGATTGGGCAATCATTGGCGGTGCGTCTGCTGCTCATCAATTCTCAAAAATTGGTGCGCACTCTATGTTGTCAGGTGGTTCTATGGTTGGAAAAGATGTGCCTCCTTATGCAATGGCGGGAAAAAGACCGTTGTCTTTTTGTGGAATTAACATTGTAGGCCTTAAGAGAAGAGGCTTTACCATGGAGCAGATAGAAAGGATTAGAGATATATATAGGGTTATATATCAGGGAGGTATGAATGTCTCAGCGGCATGCAGAAAAGTGGAGGAGACTTTCCCTGAGTCAGATGAAAAGAGAATAATTTTAGATTTTATTGCTGCATCCAAGAGAGGCATAATCAAGTATGATCCAAAGCTTGCTCCGGAAGAGTAAGCTTTATAATTTCCCCGGCATTCTGCTCCCGGATAATAACTAGATGGAATTCAATGAATTATACAGACAGCGGTGTTGTGTTTTGAGTACGGCATATCTTCCGCCGGTTGAGTATTTTGCGGCAATCGCAAATTGCGGTTCATCCGTTTTAATGGCAGACTCATCTGTAAATTCATCTGCAAATCAGATATTTATTGAGGCTTGTGAAATTTTTCAGAAGCAGTCATACAGGAGCCGCTGCTATATATACAGTGCAAACGGTCCTCTTGTTTTAAATGTTCCTGTAAGGCGAGGAGGTCCGGATTTTACTCACAAGCTTCCAATTAGAGAGATAAAAATTGATTATGATGAGGCCTGGATTCCGTTGCATAAGAAGGCTTTAGAGGCGGCCTACATGAATTCTCCCTTCTTTGCATTCTATAAAGATGATCTTTTTAAAATACTAGACCGCAAGGAGAAATATCTTTTTGACCTGAATGGCAGGCTCTTGGAGTATTTGCTGCAAATGACTGGCATTAAGGCAAATATCAAGCTCACGACAGATTATTTTGCAGATTATGCAAAGGAAAATGCTTTAGGTATTGACGCAAATATTTCTGCATCTGTCACAGCAGATTTCCGCAATTCAATTCACCCAAAAAGCAAGAAGCCGTCTTTGTTAAAACAACTGGGTATTGAAAAATCTTATTGGCAGGTATTCTCTGATAGACAGGGTTTTATACCAAATCTCTCTATTGTGGATTTGCTGTTTAATGAGGGGCCAAATTCAATCACTTACTTGCTAAAATAAAAAAAGGCGGAACTTAAATCCGCCTTTTATTTTATTAACTGTCGTGATTAAAATCTATAGCCAAAAGTGAAAAGCAATTTCCACATATTAGTTTTGAAAGGTGCAGATGCCTGATCTCCGACATAACCGGCAACCATATCTCCCGCATCATAAATTGCGGTAGTCTTCTTCATATACTGCATGTATGCAGCATCTACAAAAAATCCGCTTGGGTCATTGTAACCAAAACCAAGTGAACCAACGTAATTGTCTATGTCTAAATCCTTTATTCCGCTATTAGAGTACTGAAAACCGGCTCTTGCAGAAAAGTTTTGCGCCGGAGTTATTTCTACGCCCGCTCTAATAACATCTGAATGTTTGTAGTAATTGTCCATTGCATCATTTATGTTTCTGAAAGAATCTGAGCCTCCGTTGCCGTCTCTCTCATGCATTCTCATTTGTGAATAATCCGTTCCCTCATAATCTAGTGAGAAAGCTCCCATAGGGAAAGTGAATGCAATACCAAAATTATACTTGAAAGGAGTTGTGACTTTGTAATCAAATGAGTTTTCTGGTGTTGGAACCGTTGCTCCTCTTCCTCCGGCTATATCTGAACTCATATCCCAGTAATATTTATCAGTCAAGTAATACCAAGTTGGCGTAGAAATCGCTGCTCCAATTCTCAAGAAATTAGTTGGCGTGTAGATTAGACCAAATTTCATATTGATTCCAGAACCAGAAGTTGTCTGGTGGTAATATTGTTCAAAGTAGTTAAATCCGCTGCCGAAAGTTCCACCTGCTTCTTCTGAGTACGTCTCCTCCACTTTATTCCATACGTTCATCATTCCAACGTTCACGCCGACATATAATTTATTGCTGAAGTTGAAGCCAAAGTTCAAATCTGTCTCAGATGTGCTACCGAAAGATTTCTTTTTGTAGTACTGATTTAAATTACCGTATTGGTAAATATTGTTTAAATCTGTAGTGTCCCGGGTTCTAGGGAAAAAAGTGTAGCCATTTACTCTTTTTAGTGTATCTAAGAGAGACGTATTCCACGCTAGTATTGACGGCCAATAGGATGGACTAAAATTTCTAAAAGGATCTTGATTAGGATCTTGATTGTCATTTTTGTCAAGATCATAACCATATATGCCTTTTGGTGTTGCATTACCATTGTTGTCATACTTGTTATTGGTGTAGTCTGCAATGACATCCAGATAACTCGATTTGCTGTTTGTTCCTCTTGCGCTCACCGTACTGTTAAAGTTGTTTACCTTATTATATACCAAGCCAAAATCCCAGCTGACAAGACCATAATCTTTGCGGCCGGTATTGATATTTGCAATACCTCCGATGTTTGCAATTCCAAAGGTGGTTTTGCTCTCTTTTGTTGAATTTCCAAGAAAATGAGATTCGATAGAAGTAGTTGAGAATGAGGGGGTAAAAGTTACCTCATTGTATCTGTAAACACCTGAAGACGCAGGGTTTATTCCAATGGCCCCAAGGTCTCCGCCAAGAGCGGTAAACGCGTTGCCCATGGAGACGCTTCTTGCGGTCCCCTCCGGGTTCCACTTAGAAAGTGTGTACGCTGTATAGTCATTCTGTGCAAAAGCACTTACTGAAGCCAGGCACAAAGTAGTGCACGCAAACAGTCTAAAAATTTTTCTCATCACTTATCTTTTTAATATAACCTCTTTGTAACTAACTATAACCTATAATAATCCCGACAGAAAACTGTCGGGATTAAAAATATTAAACCTCTGATTTATCTTCTGGTAGAAGAGCCGCTTGAGTGACTGCTGCCACCGCCGCTACTGTAACCACCTCCGCTTGAATGGCTTCCGCCACTGTATCCGCCGCCTGAATTAGTAGAACTGCCGGAGTATGAAGGGCTGGATGATCTGCTGCCGGAATATGTGCTTCCGCTGTTTGAATATGAACCGCTGCTTTTGTATGAAGAGCCCGAATTTGAATTTCTGCTAGAACTGCCAAAGACGTTCCTGGATGGGGTTGTCTGGTAATTGCCGCTTTTTTGGTTAGAGTTTTGCTGAGGCTGTCTGTACATAGAGTTGCCGCTTCTGTTGCCTCCATAAGTTCCTACACCTTTGACATTTCCGCCTCTGTTATTGTAACCGCTGTTTGCCGCACCATTGCTGTAAACTGCCCCGTTGCTGGATACAGTACCGTTCCTATAAGCTGAACCATTGTTTGCATTATTGCTGTGGTTTCCGCCGTAAATGCCAACATTTCCGTTTCTTGTTCCGTTAACGTTTCCGTTAACATTTCCGTTCTTGTTTCCGCCATAGGTTCCTGCGCCTCTGTAGGATGAACCGTTTCTGCTGCCCGTAGTCATAACACCTCCATTGTTGCCTCTTATAATCCCCATTGTAGGGTCTTTTCTATAAGCGCTGCCAACGGATCTGTTGCCGCCTGCGTTATCTCCATAAGCTCCTACGCCTCTTCCGCCTCCGCTTCTATTTCCGTAATATTCATTAACGCCATCTCTTCTGGCATAGTAACGGTCATTCCAGCCTCTTGATCCCGGACCCCAGTTATCCCAGCTGTAGCCGTGTCCCCCGCCGTAGCCATATCCGTATCCATAATACCATGGGTCCCACCCCCAACCGAAGCCTCCCCAGCCCCAGTCAAAGCCCCAGCCATAGCCGTAGTAGCAAGGATTCCATCCCCAGCTTGGAGACCATGAGTAATACATGCCCCACCAAGGGTTGTACCAGCCAACGCCCCACGTAATTCCATAAGGTCTGTACCAGCCGTAGTTATCAGCCCAGAAAGGATTATAGTAGTTGTAATCCCAAGGGTCACCATACTGAATGTTGATGGTATATGAAGGACTGTCAAATTTCCTTAGGCGTTCTTCATAACTTTCAGTGCTGTCCACAATGGCATAATCAACACTAGGATCATAATTGATATTTACTATGTTAGTATCTCCAACGTAAATTGTATCAACCGTCTTGGAGTTGTTCCCGGTGCCAAATATGTTTCTTGTCTTGGATGAGTTCAGAGCATAGTTTGTTCTGCTCTGCAATTCCTTAACATTAGTGTTGTCTGATTTCTCAGAAGTAGTTGTGTAAGTTTGGTTTGCAGCACCAGGCTCAACAGAATAGTAAATACTGTTTTTGTAGCCTCCGTTATTGTTTGCAGTGTAGCTGCTTGTTCCGCATGAAGCGAGTGTCAGAACCCCAGCTGCCATTAATAGTAATGCATTGTTTTTCATATTACCTCCTGCGTTAAATAAATTTTGTATTTTTGTGCCGTAATTACTAACAAAGGTATCAAAAATTATTCCAAACTCTTATTACAGGCATGGCAAAACAGATAACATCTAGAAGTGAGAATTATTCCCAATGGTACAACGATTTGGTTGTGAAAGCAGATTTGGCTGAGAATTCAGCAGTTAGAGGATGTATGGTTATTAAACCGTACGGCTACGCCATCTGGGAGAAGATGCAGGCTAACATGGATAAGATGTTCAAGGATACAGGACACCAGAATGCGTATTTTCCACTTTTTATTCCTAAATCATTCTTAAGCAAAGAGGCTGAACACGTAGCCGGCTTTGCAAAAGAGTGCGCGGTTGTAACTCATCATAGGCTTATGGCTAATCCCGACGGGCCGGGGGTTGTTGTAGATCCAACGGCAAAACTGGAGGAGGAGCTGGTTGTCAGACCAACCTCAGAAACAATCATTTGGAGCACCTACAAAAATTGGATAAATTCTTGGAGAGATCTTCCTATTCTTGTTAATCAATGGGCAAATGTTGTCAGATGGGAGATGAGGACAAGGTTGTTCTTGCGTACCACAGAGTTCTTGTGGCAGGAGGGACATACGGCGCATGCAACAAAGGAAGAAGCTATCGCTGAGGCAACTAGGATGGTTCATGTTTATGCGGATTTTGCAAGAAACATTATGGCAATGCCGGTTGTTGTAGGACATAAGTCTGAAAGTGAGAGATTTGCAGGAGCATTGGATACATTGTGCATAGAGGCCATGATGCAAGACGGAAAGGCTTTGCAGGCCGGTACATCACATTTCCTTGGTCAGAATTTTGCTAAGGCGTTTGATGTTAAGTACGCAAATAAGGAGGGCCAGCTGGAGTATGTTTGGGCTACGTCTTGGGGAAGTTCTACACGTCTGATGGGAGCATTGGTCATGACTCACGGAGATGACAACGGATTAGTATTACCCCCTAAATTGGCTCCTATACAGGTGGTTATGGTTCCAATTTTCAACAATGAAGAGCAGCTGCAGAAGGTGCTTGCAAAAATGAAGGAGTTAAAAGAACAGCTTGTTAAACTTGGCGTTAGTGTTAAAATAGATGACAGAGATAATGTCCGCAGCGGTTTTAAATTCTCTGAATGGGAACTAAAAGGCGTGCCGGTGAGATTGGCAATAGGTCCAAGAGATTTGGAGAATAAAACTGTTGAGGTAGCGCGCAGAGACACCCTTACAAAAGAGAGTTTGCCTGTGGAAAACGTAGTTGAAAGAGTAAAGAATTTGATGGATGAAATCCAGAAGAATATTTATGATAAAGCATTGGCTAACAGGGAGAGTAAAATCTATAAGATAGATACTTGGGATGAATTTAAGAAACAGATAGAGAAAGGGGGATTCCTTCTTTGCCACTGGGACGGAACAAAAGAGACTGAGGCTAAGATTCAGGAGGAGACAAAGGCAACTATCAGGTGCATCCCCGTTGATTCTTACATCATCAAAGAGGAGGGCAATTGTGTATACAGCGGCAAGCCTTCTCACCAAAGAGTGATTTTTGCAAGAGCTTACTAAATACAGCGCGCAAAATAAGTGGAGTAAAAAAATATTTATTAATAAACAGGATTTATAATTTAATAATAAAAATAGACATGGATAATCCTTTACCTGCAAGGGAGCAAATAATTAACGGTTTAGTAACAAAGTCGAATATAAAATCCACAGTGTTTGACACTGTAATTGAGGTCTTTAACCATCTTAAAGAATTGCTTGGAGAGATAAGCAATGACCTCAATGATGTTTTGGATGAGAAACAGGAAAAAGAGGGAAGGACTTTGAGCAAGAGATTAAAACTGGGTTATAGCGACCGAGGAAAATTTGAAGCAGAGCTAAGGTTTGCGGATGACGTTTTAGTATTTAGCATGCATCAGGATGTATTCCAATTTGATCGTTCTCATGCAGTTTGGAAAAACCCATACACCAAGAGCAATCCGTTTAATTCCTATTGCGGTATAATAAATGTTTACAACTTCTTATATGATTCTATCAAGTATGATAGAGATGATGATCTCGGTTATCTTGTAGCAAGAATTTTTGTAAACAAAGACAAAGCGTTTTTTGTTGAGGGCAAGAGACAGCCGCGCAGAAGAATCAGCGATTTTGGCAAAGTGACTTTGGATAATAAAGAACTTACTGATTTTGTAGAAAGCGCAATGTTATATTCAATGTCATTTGACCTGCTTGTTCCACCGTTTGACCTTGTAAAAATGTCTAGCGTAGAGCAAATAAACGCAAAAATTGAAAATGCAAAAATGAAGACAGGCAAGCGCATGGGCTTTGAATATAGGTCTGATGATGTCCTTGACAGCGATGACAAATAGCGTGCTGTCTTTTTATAGTTCAAGATAGATAATGAAACTTCGCCGTTATATAATTTTATGTCTTACACTCATTATTCTTTTCCCGTTTTCCGTCAACGCGCAAAATAACAAAAGCAGGGAGAAAAAAAAGGAAAAACCGGGCGGTGTACAGCTGGATTTTTTTGGGGATACTATAAAGAGGAAAGATACAATCAAATTTGTTCCAAGCGGCCTTAGTAAGGAACAGGAATTGTGCAGAATTATTGGTGCTAAATATCCTGTCCCTATTATTAATTATGAACCCGTCAAGCCTCCAAAATTCTGGACAACAGGAGTTTTAGATGAGATAGGTTTTTCTCAGGTATCACTTACTAATTGGGCAGCCGGAGGTTCCGGTTCTCTTGCTTTGAACGCTTATGTTAACGCAATGGCCAATTATGAGAAAGGGAAAATGTACTGGGAGAACAGGATGCAGATGGAATACGGTTTTGTTAAATCATTTGATTTGGGCTACAGAAAATCCAGTGATAAAATTATATTGGACAGTAAATTTGGCTACCAGGCATATAGAAAATTATATTTCTCCGCGGCCGCAAACTTTATATCTCAGTTTAGCCCAGGCTTTGAGTATAATTCAACAAATGTTGGAAAAAAAGTTTCCAAGTTTCTTGCTCCTGCCTATTTGACTTTTGGCGTCGGCATGGATTATAAGCCTGGTGCAGGAAAGATCTTCTCATTAAACTTTTCTCCTGTGACCGCAAGTGTGGTAATTGTTAATGCAGACAGTCTTATACGTGTCAAATATGGCAATAACTATGATAAATTGTTTAAGTGGGAGCTAGGAGCTCAGTTAAAAGCTACTCTTCAAAAAGAACTGTTGAAAGATTTTAAAGTTGCAACACAGCTCACTCTTTTCTCTGATTACATGGGTAAACCGCAGAACATAAAAGTCAACTGGGATGTCCAGCTGGATTACGCATTTAACAAGTATTTAAAAGCGTCTTTTAGGACAAACATGATATATGATGATAATATCTTAATTGCCAGCAAAACCGGTCATGAATGTCCAAGGGTTCAGTTCAAGGAGGTCTTCAGCCTCAACTTTTCCTATACAATAGGTTCATTTAAAAAATAAATTAGGTATATTTGCGCCCTAACGGTGTGATTTTTACGCTGGTAGTGTTTGAATTTTTAACTGCTGCATTATGAAAAAAGCGGATGAAAATTTGTGGCGGTTCAATAAAAAGTTCCGTTACGATTTTTGGAAACACTTTGAGACTTTCTCTGTACAGGAGTCTGAAAGCATTCTTGTTGCCGTCAGCGGAGGTGTAGATTCTATGTGTCTTTTAAATCTTCTTTATGATTTATCATTTTTAAAAGATTCTCCGGAATATCCCAACTTTAATCTTGCGATCGCTCATGTGAATTTTTCTCTTAGAGGCAAGGACAGCGACGCCGATGAGGCGCTTGTAAGATCATGGGCAAAAGAGCATTCTGTGAAATTATATGTCAAGAAGTTTGATACCGTATATTATGCAAAGAGGCACTCTCTTTCAATAGAGATGGCTGCAAGAGATTTGCGTTATAACTGGTTTTACAAATTGATGACAGAGTACAAGTATAATTATCTTGCGGTTGCTCACAATGCAAATGATAATGCAGAGACATTGTTGCTTAACTTGGTTAGAGGAACCGGTATAAAAGGCTTGCAGGGTATCAGAGAGAAGAGAGATGTCTTCCGTGGTGATTATACATTTGGGTATAGCATTATAAGACCTCTAATGATTTTCCAGCGTTCTGAGATAGAGGAATATGCCAGGAAAAACGGTATTAAATATAGAACAGATAAGACAAACCGATTGAGCGAGTTTGCACGCAACAGAATTCGTAATGAAGTAATGCCTCATCTGGAGAAGATAAATCCTGCAGTGATAAAGATTCTCAACAGAGATATCAAATATTTTACAATGACATGTGGTATTGTCAATGATATGGCCCGCAAGAAAATGAAAGAGTTGTGCGTTAATGCCGAGGGAGTAGGAGGTCATGATTATCTTGGGTTTAGAAAGGAATATATGGTTACGGCAATTCCCGTGGAGACATTAAAAGATGAGAGATATCACAAATATTGGATGTATGAAATTCTGCAGAATTACGGATTTAACATTGCACAAATAGATGATATTTCAATCTTGCTGGATGCCATGATTGAACAGGAGCACAGCAGATTTGTAAAGAAGGATGAACTGGATTCGGGCGAGATGCTGAGCGAGGGCTGTGCCAAGAGAGCAAAGAATGGCATTAGTACAAAAATCTTTGAATCAGATGATTATGTGCTTGCTGCAGAAAGAGGTTATTTGAAAATTTACTATAAGAGAGTAAAAGACAATATTCCCGACAGAAAATTGGAACAATTCTCAGACTTCTATGAATTTATATATGGAAGACTCACGGTCCATTTGAGAATAGCAGACAATAATGCAGGAATATCTCAGAGCGAAAAAGGTCTGCTGCTGGATGCGGATAAAGTTCCTGTTCCTTTGGTATGCAGGAAGTTAAAAGAGGGAGACAAATTTTCGCCTTATGGACTTCAAGGCACAAAGGGAGTAGCTGACTATTTGAACGGCAAAAAAATGGACACGCTTTTCAAATGCGTTGTACCAATCATTGCGTCTGGCGGTAAGATAGTTTGCTTGCCCGGCCTTGAGATAGATGACCATTACAAAGTTACTCCTCAAACCAAGAGGGTTCTGATAGTTGATGTGATATAATAATACGAGTTCGAATAAATAATAAAGCCGAAGCATTGCTCCGGCTTTTCTTTTAATTTCCAGGAAGATGTCTTCTGTTAGTACGTGAACTCGTAAACATAAGGCATGCGGGCATAAGTCTTAACACCTTTGAACTTTGTAAGACTTTTGTAAGCTTTCTTTATAAGCGCCTCAGGATCAGTTAGAACCATTGAAGCCTCGTCGCTGTTCCCTGAGCTGCCGAACTTGGCCAGCAAATTTTCTTCTAAGCTTTTAACAGATGGATAATCAACTGTTTTGTAGCTGGAAATTTTAGCGTACTTAGCTGCAAATGCTACTGCATCATCAAGTCCTCCAATGTAATCCGCAAGATTTTTCTGTACGCCGTCAGCGCCCGTCCAAACTCTGCCCTGTCCTATAGAATCAACATAGGCAACGGGAAGTTTTCTTCCATCCGCTGCTATACGTATGAACTGTGAATAAATTTTCTCTACAAATTGCTGCATATAGGCCTGCTCTTCCGGTTTAAGCGGGGATACCCCAGTGCCCATTGTGGAGTGAGCGTTTGTTCCAATTGACACGGTATTAATGTTCAAATGCTCTTTAAGCCCCTTGCCGTAATTAAATGATAATGAAAAGACTCCAATAGAACCTGTAAGGGTTGTGGCATCTGTGAAAATCTTGTCGCTCTGCGCGGAAATCCAATATCCGCCGCTTGCCGCATAATCTCCGTAACTACAGATTATAGGTTTTTCTTTTCTAAGGAGTTGAAGTTCTTCCCTTATAATCTCCGCAGCCTGGGCATCACCTCCCGGAGAGTTAACCCTAAACACAACTGCTTTAATAGATTTATCCTTGGTTATTTTTTTTATTACAGGACATAATTCTTTAACAGTTATTCCCTCTTTTCCATCCATTGTGATTTCACCATCTGCATAAAGAATTGCTATCTTGTTCTTTGCCTTTGCATCAGATTTAACTTTTGCTTCCGCATAGTCCGCAAGTGAGATAAATTTTAAATCTTTCTCATTCTTGACGCCAAACAAATCACAAAGTTTTTGAGCCATTGCAGTATTTGTTACTGAGCTGTCCGCCAGCTTATTGGCAACCATAGATTCAGCATCCCATATCTTAAGATTATTGACTGCCTCATTAAAAGCCCCCGGTGTAATAGACCTGCTTTTGCATATAGCATTCACCCATGTATTCCATATAGAATTCAGCATAACCAAATTCTGTTCTTTGTTCTCCGGACTGATATCATTTCTAATGTATTGCTCTGCGGCAGCTTTAAATTTACCGTGTCTAATAAGTTCAACTTGCACTCCCAATTTATCCAGCAAATCTTTGAAAAACATTATGTTAGTTCCAAGTCCCATAATTTGAGCCATGCCATCTTTATTCATGTAAATTTTGTCAGCTGCTGATGCCATGTAATAACCGCCTTGTGAATAATTCACTCCGTATGCAATTATTGCCTTGCCGCTGTCATGAAAATTTGCAAGAGCTTTTCTTACTTCCTCTAGGTTTGATATACCATAATTTGGTGAGTCACATCCTGTTAGATAGATAAACTTAATAGCCGGATCATTCGCTGCCAGCTTAATTGCGCGTACAGCATCATAAACTCCTAATGTACTCTCACTAGAGATATTGAATTGGAACGCTGCAGGATTAAAACCGGCTAATGGGTCATTTTTAGTCCTTTCTCCAACTTGCTTTGATAAATCTATTTTAAGGATAGCAGATGATGGAACAGATGGCTCGCTCTTTTGGGAAAGCGCAGCAATAGAACCAATCATTGCAATGACCAAAAACCAGCAAATAAACAAGGCGGCCAGCGTACCACACAAAGCTGCCAAAAAAGTTTTCCAAAAATTATTCATAAGGTTCTCTTTTGTTTTGAGTTGTAAAAATAGAAAATAAAATTGTAAATCAGACTTGGGAATAGTATTTTTGCTGCAATATGAAAAGATTATTTGTGTTAATTTTTGCCCTATTTATGGGATGCCATGTATCTGCGCAAGGATACATCAGGATAAATTATGCAGGTTATCTTCCACAGTCAAAGAAGGTAGCCGTGTATATTCTTGCAGATACATCTGTAAAGGCTGTACAAAATGCTGCACAACACTCTGCTCCTGTGAGACTTGCAGAAGCGCAATTTGATGCCGTTAAATTTGCCGATATAAATTCTGCGGGTAATTCACGGTCCCAAAGCGGTTTCTTAATTCAAACTACGGATGCATCAGATACAACTGACAACAGATTTTTTGTGTTTAATGCAACTACAGATTCATTAGTCTTTATTGGAAATGCCAAAAAATGTGACCCATCTAAATGGGCTTTAAAGGAGGCATATAGATTAGATTTTTCTAAACTTGAACTGTCGGGAGGATACTATATCATTTTCAAAGCGATTAAATCTCCTAATTTCAAAATAGATGCAGACTCTTACGACGGGCTTGCAGATTTTTTGCTGTACTATATGAGGCAGCAGCAATGCGGTTATAATCCTTTTGTTGATACTCTTTGTCATCAGAAAGATGCTTACATTGTTGATCATCCTACGCGCAATGGTGAAATGATAGATGTTAGAGGCGGATGGCATGATGCGTCTGATTATTTGCAATACCAAACAACCTCAGCTACAGCTATTTATGATATGATGTTTGCCTATAATAACATTGAGGACAAGTCCGTATTTAAAGACAAGTTTGATGCAATGGGCAAGGCTGGGGCAAACGGGATTCCAGATATTTTAGATCAGGCAAAGTGGGGGCTTGACTGGCTGAACAAGATGAATCCGGAGGACAAAGTAATGTTCAACCAAATTGGAGATGACAGGGATCATATTGGTTTTAAGCCTCCTCAATATGATAAAGCGGATTATGGATGGGGGCCCGGCAACGGCAGACCTGTTTATTTTTTGACTGGCAAGCCGCAGGGACTCGGCAAATATGGTAAGAACAGAACCACTGGAGTTGCTTCCACTGCAGGTAAGTTTGCGTCCTCGTTTTCTCTTGGTGCACAGACATTTAAAAAGATAGATCCAAAATTTTCAAAACTAATTCAGAAGAAGGCGGATCAAGCCTATAGTTATGCAAAGGAATTCCCCGGCAATACACAGACAGCTTGCTATGTTTCCAGATATTTCTATGAAGAGGACACATGGGTTGATGATGTTGAACTTGCGGCAGCAACAATTTTCTCTGCCTCTAAAATTCCGACTTTAGAGAAAGAGGCAGATTATTATGGACAACTGGAGCCGGTGTCTCCTTGGATGGAACTTGGCAGAGGCCGCCATTATCAGTATTATCCGTTTATTAATCTTGGACATTATCTTCTTGCAACAGAGGGAGATACAGAAACCTCTGCAAAGTATAAGGAGTTTATGAGAGAGGGTCTGGAGGATTTAAGAAATCGTGCGGGGAATGAACCTTTTATGAATGGAGTGCCATATTTGTGGTGTTCAAATAATCTTGTTTCTGCAGCCGTTACTCAGGCGGAACTTTACAGAAAGTGTACGGGAGATACAACTTATTCAGAGATGGAAGCGGCACTAAGAGATTGGTTATTAGGATGTAATCCATGGGGGACATCCATGATAATCGGGTATCCGCGCGGGGGAATTTATCCTACACAGCCGCACTCTGCATTTACGGTTGAGCACAGAGAAATTTCAGGAGGACTTGTAGATGGTCCTGTTTACTACGGAATTTTTAAGAGCCGCGCCGGAATGGGAATGAGAAAGCCTGATCAAACCCCTGACGTTAACAAGGGAGCCGCTGTATATCACAATGACATAGGTGATTATGCGACCAATGAACCGACAATGGATGGCACAGCCGGGCTTACATATTTTTTTGCATCTCTTGAGCAAGAAGGAAACAGGCAAAAAAATCTTGGCAGCGGGGCGGATGCAAAATTGGTTAGAGATTCAGAGGGTGCAATTGTAAGGATAGACACGGCGGCTAAAAATATTTATTTGATTTTTTCCGCAGATTCCATGTTTAACGGAGGAGAAAAAATAGTTGAGACATTAAAGAAAGAGAAAATACATGCCTCTTTCTTCTTTACCGGTAATTCTCTTAGAATGCCTGAGCATAAGGAAATTATAGAGAATATAATAAGCATGGGAAATTATGTCGGCGGACATTCTGATAAACACGTTTTGTATGCTCCATGGGGCAAGAGAGATTCTTTAATTGTCACTCGCGACAGTATTGTTAAAGACATAAGGCAGAATGCTGCAGAACTTGCAAAATTTGGCATAGCGCAGAAAGACTCCAAATGGTTTTTGTCACCTTATGAATATTATAATAA
>DAONEN010000009.1:26546-39301 GCA_035403105.1 Candidatus Egerieousia sp.
TATAACAGACTAAGGGAAATTGTTGATTACCTTAAAGGTAAGGGATATTCCTTTAAGTCTTTTAAAGATTTACAGTAGAATGTACAGGATAATAAAAAAAGAAGAGCTCACTCCGCTTGTCTATCTGATGGAACTAAATGCAGACAGAATAGCAAGTTCAACAATGCCTGGTCAGTTTTTGATTGTCAGACCATCAGAGAACGGTGAGAGAACACCCTTGACCATATGTGATTACAATAGGGAAAAAGGGAGCGTCACAATAGTTACTCAAATTGTTGGAGTATCTTCAGATAAAATCTGCAAATTGGCTGTTGGCGATAGCTTTACAGATGTGGTTGGGCCGCTTGGACAGCCCTCTGCCTTTGTAAAACTTGCAGATGAAGAGATTAAAAAATTAAGTTATGTTTTTGTGGCAGGAGGTGTTGGCGCCGCACCGGTTTATCCGCAGGCAAAATACCTTCATGAGAGAGGCGCTAAAGTTGATGTAATACTGGGTGCCCGCAATAAAGATTTGTTGGTGATGGAGGAAGAGATAAAGAAGGTTTGCGACAATCTTTATATCTGCACGGATGATGGCTCCAAAGGCGAGAAAGGTGTTGTAACCGTGATACTTGAGAGATTGCTGTCGGGAGGGAAACAGTATAGTATGGGAGTTGCAATTGGTCCTATGATTATGATGAAATTTGTCACTCTTTCTGCAAAAAAATTTCAGCTGCCTCTTACAGTAAGTCTTAACACTCTGATGGTTGATGGGACGGGTATGTGTGGAGCATGCAGAGTAAGCATTGGAGGAAAAATGAAATTTGCGTGTGTGGATGGTCCTGAATTCAATGCATACGATGTTGATTTTGAGGAAGCTATGAGGAGGCAGACAATATATCGTCCTCAGGAGCTGGAGGCTGATAAAGAGGCGGGACTAGAGATTGGAGTTAAAAAATAGCGTTGATCCAGATTTTGAAAGTTATGAGCAATAAGATACCAAGAGTTCCGGTGAGGGAACAGAATCCGAAAATAAGGACAACAAATTTTAATGAAGTCAGTTACGGTTATAGCCTTGATGACGCCGTGCTTGAAGCTTCTCGTTGTCTGAATTGCAAGGAACCAGGGTGCATGAAGTCTTGTCCGGTTTCAATAAAAATTCCGGCATTTATTAATCAGGTATTGCAGAAAAATTTCACAGAGGCTTATAAAATCATCTCTCAAGATAGTTTATTACCGGCAATTTGCGGCAGAGTATGTCCTCAAGAGACTCAATGTGAAGGTTCCTGTGTGCTTGGTAAAAAAGGAGAGCCTGTTGCGATAGGAAAACTGGAAAGATTTGTTGCCGACTGGAGCAGAGAGAATGGCGTTAAGTTTACAATCAAGACTCCTTTAAACGGAATAAAAGTTGCCATAATTGGAAGCGGACCAAGCGGACTTGCATGTGCAACTGATCTTGCAAAACTTGGCTATTCCGTTACAATTTTTGAGAGCCTTCACAAGGCGGGCGGAGTGTTGATTTATGGTATTCCGGAATTCAGACTTCCAAAACAGGATGTGGTGGAGAAAGAGTTGGAAAATGTTAAAAATCTGGGGATTAAGATAGAAACTAATGTGATTGTCGGCAGAACTGTGACAATAGATGAACTGATGAGCAAAGAGGGATTTAAAGCAGTCTTTGTTGGCATCGGCGCGGGACTTCCAAAATTTATGGGAGTACCCGGTGAAAATCTTAACGGCGTATTTTCTGCCAATGAATTTTTAACAAGAAATAATTTAATGCAGGCGTTTGATCCCGATTCAGATACTCCAATTTATAAGGGACATCATGTCTGCGTTGTAGGTGGAGGAAATGTTGCAATAGATTCAGCCAGAACAGCTTTACGCCTTGGCTCTAAGGTCACGATAGTTTACAGACGCTCAGAAAAAGAGTTGCCTGCGCGTTTGGAAGAAGTGCAACACGCAAAAGAAGAAGGCATAGATTTCAAATTTTTGTCGGAGCCTGTGCAGCTGTTGGGCAATGAGCATGGATGGGTAACAGGAATGAGATGTGTCCAAATGAAACTGGGTGAGCCGGATGAAAGCGGAAGACGTTCTCCCGTTCCTATAGAAAACTCTGAATTTATGATAGATGCAGATGCCGTCATTGTTGCGCTTGGTACAAGAACAAACTCCATTGTTGCTTCAACAACGCCGGGACTTGTAACAGATTCTAGGGGCAGAATAGTTGCAGATGAAAATGGTGCAACAAAGAGAGATGGCATTTTTGCCGGCGGAGATATTGTGACCGGTGCGGCAACAGTTATTCTTGCAATGGGAGAGGGGAGAAAAGCCGCAAAGTCTATTGATAATTATCTTAAAAACAAATAATTATCTTATTTAATTTTTTTTTGACTGAATTTATTTTTTGGCATGAACAACATACAAAAACCCAGTGTCCCAAAAGGGACAAGAGATTTTTCTCCATCAGAAATGGCTGGAAGAAATTATATTTTTGATACAGTTAAGAGTGTATTTAAAAAGTTTGGTTACAGGCCAATAGAGACTCCTTCAATGGAAAATCTCTCTACGCTTCTTGGAAAATACGGAGATGAAGGAGACAAACTTTTGTTTAAAGTTCTAAATAGCGGAGAGGCGTTTGCAGGCGTTATGTCTTCTGAATTGCAGAACAGCAATGCACTATCGTTAAAAGTTTGTGAGAAGGGTCTGAGATATGACTTGACGGTTCCGTTTGCACGTTACGTTGTTCAGCATCAAAATGAAATTTCATTTCCATTTAAGCGATACCAAATCCAGCCTGTTTGGAGAGCGGACAGACCTCAAAAGGGCAGATATAGAGAGTTTTACCAGTGTGATGTTGATGTGATAGGGAGCAAGTCTCTGTTAAATGAATTGGAACTTGTGCAAATCGCAGATGAAATTTTCAATAAGTTTGGCATCAATGTTTGCATTAAAATAAACAACAGAAAAATTTTGTGCGGCCTTGCGGAGGTAATTTGCTTCCCGAATAAATTAGTTGACATAACCGTCGCGATAGATAAAATGGATAAGATTGGTTTAGAGGAAGTTGAGAATGAACTGAAAGAGCGCGGCATAGATGAAAAAGGTATTGCCGCTCTTGAACCGGTGTTGACTTTACAAGGAAGTTCTGCAGAAAAAATTTCCGCCATCAAACAAGTTCTTGTGTCATCAGCAACCGGTATGGAGGGTGTGTCAGAACTGGAAAAGTTGTTTGATTTGATCTCTCAAGCAGGTGTTAATCAGCAAGTTGAAGTTGACTTGTCTTTAGCCAGGGGGTTAAATTATTATACAGGTGCAATCTTTGAGGTAAAGGCAAAAGATTTTGAAATTGGCAGTATTTGCGGAGGTGGAAGATATGATAATCTGACGGGAATTTTTGGATTGCCTGATGTTTCAGGCGTTGGAATTTCATTTGGTGCGGACAGAATTTATGATGTGCTTGGCGGACTAAATAAATTTCCGCAAGAAGTAATAGAGGGAACTAAAATATTATTTTCAAATATGGATGACGCCTCTGTAAAGTATTCAATCCCAATTGTTAAGAGACTCCGTGCAAAAGGAATAAACTGTGAAATTTATCCCGATAGGAGCAAACTAAAAAAACAATTTGATTATGCAGACAAGAAAGGCATACCGTATTTTGCGATAGTTGGAGAGACAGAAGTTGCTAATGGGACTGTCAACATTAAAGACCTTGCAAAGGGAGAACAGAAAACTATGTCAGTTTCCGAGATATATAAAACTTTCTGATTTGTATATTGATAAACGGCTATTATTTAGCAATTTATTTAATTATATCAAAATTTTCAAAGATTAAATTTGCTATTTAAAATAATTCAAATTACCTTTGCAGCACTTTAAAAAACCGCGGGGTAGAGCAGTTGGTAGCTCGTCGGGCTCATAACCCGGAGGTCATAGGTCCGAGTCCTATCCCCGCTACTGTTCTTACTGATAATCAGTTAGTTATAATTTGCACTATAGAAGATGAAAAGGTTTCCCGAATAGGGAGGCCTTTTTGTTTATAAATAGTTAGTATTCAAGATTTTTTTGTACATTTGCTGTAACGCTATATACTGTTTCCGATGAAGAAAAAAGTGTTGATAATAGATGATAAGGAGTCAATTGCAAAGGTTATTACATTCTACCTCTCTAAGGATTACGATTTTACCTATTTTGACAATCCTTTAAAAGCAATTGCATGGCTCCAGCAGGGATCCATCCCGGATCTGATCATCTGTGATATTCGTATGCCTGAGATGACAGGTGACAAATTTCTTTCTTATGTTAAGAAAAACGATCTTTTCAAAAGTATTCCGGTTATTATGCTTTCATCTGAGGATAGCACGGCCGAGAGAATCAAGCTTTTGGAGGATGGTGCAAGCGATTATATTGTTAAGCCTTTTAATCCGATGGAGATAAAAGTCAGGATTAAGAAAATTATATAATAGATTGACGTTCGTAGTTTACATAGGCGAGAGCAAGGACTATGCTGCGCATTTAAAGTTGGCGTTTCCTAAAATGGCTGTGTGTGAGAACTATGTGCTTGCAGCCAAGTATATAAGGAAAGAGTGGACGGAAAGTGAAAATGGAACGAGTCATTCTGATACGCCTTTCTTCATATTCTATGAGCAGACAACAATAAAATTAGATATTCCAAGAATTAAATATCTGAGGGAAAAATTTGCTTATGCCTATATAATCCTTATTACCAGTAAAATACAAGATAAACTGATTCATGGATATCTGCAGGCGGGCGTTAATGATACCTCATCACCTGACGTGAATGTAGAACAGGCTCAGGACAGCATTAACATTATTGCGCAAAATGCTTCGGTGATGCTTTCTAGGAGTGTTAAACCGTTAAGTGTTAAGGATATACGTGCTTTTAGGCTGCCAATGTGGAAAAGGGTTTTTGATGTTGTGTTTTCTCTGATTGCAATTCTTATTCTTTCTCCGCTTTTGCTTATAACCGCTGCCGCAATATGGATAGAAGACAGGGGTGCGGTGATTTACAAGTCAAAACGAGTAGGGAGCAATTATAATGTTTTTGATTTCTATAAGTTTAGGAGCATGTATATGGATGCAGATAAGAGGCTTAAAGATTTGGATAACATAAATCAGTATGGAAGCAAGCAAGAGGTAAAGGGAGCAGCTATTGATGGTCAGGCCTTTGGAGATGACTCTGAGTTTGATCCGGAGAAGATGTCAAATATGCTTATTTCTGATGACTGTGTAGTTCCTGAAACAGAGTTCAATGCAGAAAAGAATAGGGAGAACGGGCATGTTTTTGTTAAAATTGAGAATGATCCGCGCGTAACAAAAGTAGGGAAAATCATAAGGAAGTTTAGCATAGATGAACTTCCTCAATTAATTAATATTCTGAAGGGTGACATGTCAATAGTTGGCAACAGACCATTGCCATTATATGAAGCAGAACTTTTGACTGCAGATGAATATGTAGATAGATTTTTTGCTCCTGCCGGCCTAACCGGCCTGTGGCAAGTGATGAAGAGAGGCAACGGAGGAGAAATGTCACCGGAAGAGAGAAAACAACTTGATATACAATATGCTAAAACATTTTCATTCTGGCTGGATGTGAAAATTATTTTTAAAACCTTCACTGCATTTGTCCAGAAAGATGATGTATAAGTTATAATTTAGCGCAAATTATACCTATTGTAAAAGAAAAAATGTATAATTGCGTGTATTAGTGTATCTTCATTTGTTTACAGAATAAAAATGCAAGAATTTATTCAAAAGAAAAATCTTTAAAAATGGGAAGAAAGATATTTGCAGTATTGCTGTTGCTGTCATTTGTTTGTGTCGGATTGCAGGCGCAGAATAACAAGGATTCAAAAAAAGATACAAAGGGTCGTTACAACAAAGATGCAGATCTACTGAATTTTGCTTCTGTAAGAACCACAACTGACAGCATTTCAAGATCACAGGTCGTACTGGATCTTACAAAAAAAGATGATGGGGTCGTGTCTGTTGCTACAATACTTTCTACTTATACACCATTCATACTTCCATCTCTTGATGAACTATTCCAGAGAGTAAAAAATAATCCTAGTGTTCTTTACAGACAACATGAAGTAGATTACGCATGGAGAGACGTTGAGTCAGCAAGAATGGAATGGCTTAAATGGTTTCATGGCGATGCAGCATATTCATATGGTAAGTATAATTCTAGTATGTATTATCAGCAGACCAATATCCCAACTGCTAATACTTATTCAAATCAGAATTCAAGCTACTATCTTTTGGGTGGAGGTGTTACAATTAATCTGTATGAAGCCTTTAACCTAAACAATAAGATTAAACAGCAAAAAGATAGATATTATGCAGTGCAGTATCAATATGAGTCTGAGTATGAGCAGCTTTTGGAGAAAGTCAGTAAATCTTACTACATTATTTTGGGAAGTGTACCAATGTTGACTCACAGTATTCAGTGGGCTAAGCTTGCTGAAATGGCATATGCAGATGCAAAACTGGATTTTATTAATGGAAGAGCAGGTACAAATACTCTATTTGAGAGTGAGACGCAGTATTACCGTTCTACACAGGAACTTACGGCTATGATTAGAGATATTAATACGGAGGTTAAGTTTTTGGAACTTGTTACAAACTCTAAGATAATTCCGGATAACGTGGATAACACGGTTAATACGGGTGGACAATCATTGTCGACGGATAGTAATCCAGTACAAGTTCCATCTGATTCTTCCTCAGATAAAAAATCTAAGAGCAGCAAGAGGAACAGCAGAAGCAAAAAATAGACTGCCGACAACGACAATAAGAAATAATAAGTAATAATAAGTAATAATAAGTAATAATAAGTAGATAGTGAACTATTAAAAAAGATTATTATGAATGGAAATGCATTTGCTTATATATTAAGATTTCTATACAAGATTAGATATTGGGTTATTTGCGGTTCTCTGCTGGCTTTCTTTATAGGTGTGCTGCTAACGAGAGATATGAAGAAGGAATATGAGGTTAGTTCTTCAATATATACGGGGTTTGTTGCGGGTTTTTCTCTTGGAGATATAGGTGTGGGAGAAAAAGTTTCACATACAGTGGATTTTCAGCAGGTTAATAATTCTGTAGATAATTTGATAGGAATTCTTACGGCAAGATATACTCTGAAAAAGGTGTCAATGCGGCTTTTTATTCAAGATATGACATATGGCAATCCGTATAAGGATAATAATTATATTACGGCGGCTAATTTTAGATATGTGTATTCACAGACTCCTCTGGAAGTTAGGGATCTGATTGACAAGAGTTCAGAAGAAGTTTCCATGCAAAGATTGCTTGCTTATGAGAAAGCTTCTCCTGACAACTACGTGTACGGCTTGTTTAATTGGAATCACCCATTATACGGTTACAAGGCATTGTCCAGGGTCCAAGTGAATAGGATAGGTACGAGTGATATGATGGAACTAAAGTTTTCTTCTTCTGATCCCGGAGTTGCATATAACACCATTTTGTTCTTATACGATGAATTAATAAAGGAATATAAGACATTAAGATTTGGGGAGGTTGATGATGTTATTGCATACTTCATGAGGGAACTAGAAATTGCTCAAAATAATCTTACAAATTCCGAGGATGCTCTGACTAGGTACAATGTTGCAAATAGGGTTGTCAACTATGACCGTCAAACTGAAGCCCTGACATCCCTGGACAAAGATCATCAGATGGATTACGAGAATGTTTTAAGGCAGTATTATGCGTCAAAAGCGGAGCTTGAAACATTGGATGAAAATATGCGCGGTTTTACGCAGGCTATGAAAAATAATTCTGAGTTCCTTAACAGAATGAATGATGTTATTCAAAAGTCCAAAGACATAGCATACCTGTCATACGGAGATGTGAAAAATGGTTCTGTTGACCAGAATAAGGTCCAAAATGCCAGAAGGGAATATAAAGTGGCTGAAGACAATCTTCTGGATCTTAAAAAATCGCTTCAAATTAAAAATTACACAAAAGAGGGAGTTGCTGCGCCCGATTTCATAGACAGATGGTTTAAGGCTCAAATTGATAATGCAAGAAGCGATGCGGAACTTAAGGTGATGGAGCAGAGATCCAAGTATATTGATAATATTTACGTGCATTTTTCTCCTATTGGAACAACGCTAAAGAGAAAAGAGAGAGAGATTAATTTTGAGGAACAGGTCTATCTGTCAGATTTAATGGGTTTAAACAATGCAAAACTTCGCAGGAAGAGTTTACAGGTTAGCTCATCTTCTCTTAAGATATTAAATCCGCCGGATTTCCCTATTTCTCCTCTACCTTCGAAACGCAAAATGATCCTGATCTTAACATTTCTCGGGTCGGCGGTATTCATAATAGCAATCATGTTGATACTTGAAATTTTAGATAGGTCTCTTAAGGATAAATTTAAGGCAGAATATATTACCAAGGGAGCGGTTCTTGCTGCCTTTCCCGCGAATTCTAAATTTAAATACAGGATGTATAACAGACAGTCTGAGGATGCTGCAATTCAATATCTTGCAAATGGTATTATGAATAACATCCATAGAGATAATGCAAAGAGGCCGCTTCTTATAAATTTCTTGAGTTCTTTCAGTGGCGAGGGCAAGCGATATTTGACTGAAAAATTAATAGTATACTGGGAAGCGTCCGGCTTGCAAATAAAAAGACTGGTTTCCGGTGACGATTTTTTGCCGGATTCAAAGGAGTATGTATTTGCTGAGATTAACAAAATATTTGATTCTTATTCAACGTTTGATATATTGCTTGTAGTACATCCCGAGTTAGCAAAGAGTCCAATTCCTGAGACCTTTCTGAAAGCATCCAGTCTCAATTTATTTTTTGTGAATGCTAACAGAGTGTGGAGTGATGCAGACCAAGTTTTGCTAGATAACATTACTCGCAATTTCGGCAAATCTAATACTATGTTAGTTTTAACTAACGCAGAAAGAGATGCAGTTGAAACATTTACCGGCATGCTTCCTCCTCATACTTTTTGGAGGAAAATAAAGTTTAAGTTACTTCAGATGGGAACGGGAGCATAGTGCTATTTATGGCTAACGGTGTAAATAATATGACTGGCGCTGGCAGTGGCTCGTATGCATCAAAAATCGTAGGGCTTGTTTTATTGTTGTCATTTGTTTTCTTTGCATGCGTAGTGCTGTGGAAACTGGAATTAAGTTTGACTTTTGCTTTTTTTGTTCCGGTTGCGATACTTTTGATTTTGATTTTTATTCGAGCGCCTAAAACCTATGCAATTATATTATTTTCACTGTTTTATCTATTTGCTGGTATTGGAAGGTATTTCCCTGCTGTCAAACTGGGAATAGTCTTTGACGTCGGACTTGTTGCTTTTACATTTATTTTATTTTTTGCAACACTGTTTGGAAAAATTGTTTGGAAAAATTCAATGAACGTTGCATCATTGCTTACACTGATATGGCTGATTTATTGTTTTTTTGAACTGTTTAATCCAAGAGTGGTTTCTACAAATGCTTGGTTAGTAGCGGTAAGGTGGGCTGCGATTTATTATTTTGTTGTAGTGTTTTTTACGCCGCTGGTTATTAATCAAACTAAAGATGTTAAACATTTCGTACATGTATGGGCAGCTCTCACGGTTTTTGCCGTGCTATGGATTCTTAAACAGAAATATATTGGACTTGATAAATACGAATCAATTTGGTTGGCGGATCCTATCATTAGCAATACTCACGTACTTCCTTATGGAATAAGGTACTGGTCATTGTTTACTGATGCGGCAAATGCGGCGGCTTGTCTCGCTCTTTCATCAGCATTTTTTGGAATTCTGATGTTCTTTACCGATAGTAAAAAAGAGAAAATATTGTTTGCATTTATCGCAATTTTATCTCTGTGGAGTTCACTGTTCACCGGGACAAGAAGTCACTTTGTTATTCCTTTTTGCGCATTATTTGTATTAATTATTTGTGCTAGAAATAAAAAATTAGTTTTTGGGTCTGTAATTACAATTGTAGCTCTTATTGCTTTTTTTAGAGGCACAAATATAGGTGACAGCAACCGGTATATTTGGAGAGCGCGGTCCGCATTTTTTTTCAACCAGGATGCCTCGTACCTTGTTCGCCAGAAGAATCACGCGAAAATCAAAGCTTATATGGCGGGTAAACCTTTTGGTATAGGTCTTGGACTTGCCGAATGGAAGGCAAAGAGGTTTGTAGGGACTTCAGTCATGGCGGAAGTTAATACCGATTCATGGATTTACACTCTTTTTGTTGAGACCGGTATAGTCGGAGTCTTATTGTATGTAGCTATATATCTGTATTTTATAATTTACGGAATTTGGATTTCATTATTTAAGCTAAAAACAAAATATGTCCGAGGTATTGCAATTGCATCAACGGGCGGCATTGCCGGAATGCTTGCATCATCGTATGGCAATGAGATACTTACGCAGTTTCCCAATGGTATTATAGTGTTCGTTCTGATTGCATTGATTTTTGCTTGTCCAAAATTGGATAAACACAGTATAGAAGAGGGTAAGGGATCGGATTACGTTAAGGGTGATTCTGACAACGGGACTAAAGGCTCATATTGAACGTGTTAAATATGTCGTTGATATCTTTAATAACAGTTAATTACAATGGTTTGTCCGATACTTGCAATCTGATAAACTCGGTCTATTCTGTTTTTGGCAGGGATGACATTATCATTAGCAGCGAGTCTTTTAATATTGAAATAATTGTTGTAGATAATAGCAAAGAATCTTCTGATTCAAAGGCTATTGCGGCAATTTATCCTAATGTGATTGTTGTCCGAAATCCCACCAATTCCGGTTTTGCATCCGGAAATAACTTGGGGTTAAAATATGCGCATGGTGATTATATCTTGTTCATTAATAACGATGTACAGCTAAGGGATGATTCATTAAAATTTTTATTACGGCGGGTATCATCATCGCCAAAAATTGCCGGGGCCTCGCCAAAGATTCTTTATTCCAGTGATTCTAAGACTATTCAATATGCCGGGTATACTCCTCTTACCAAAATTACTTTGAGGAATAAAACTATAGGATTAGGTGAGATGGATTGCGGAAAATACGATACCGCTCATAGCGTTCCATACTTTCATGGTGCTGCTTTCCTGGTTAAAAAAGAAGTTGTTGATAGAGTTGGCGGATGGCCGGAATGCTATTTTCTTTACTATGAAGAGTTGGATTGGAGTATGCAAATAAGACGTTTTGGATACGAACTTTGGTATGAGCCCAAGTGTATAGTGTATCATGCCGGAAGTGCAACTATTGGAGTTAATTCACCGATACAGGTTTTCTATATGACCAGAAACCGAATGATATTTGCTAAAAGAAATTTGTCCAAATTCAACGCATTCTTAAGTATCTTGTACCAGAAGTGCATTGCTGTACCAAAACAATGTGTTAAATTTGCTTTACAGGGGAGATTTGCCCTTGTATCTACTTCGATTAAAGCGTGTTGCCATATAAATAACGAAGGGAAAGTAAATTATGATTTGTAATATATAAATGCCAAGTTATCTGCACATATTTGATACTGTGTTGTTTGTGTTACTGGGGTTGTCGGTGGCATATATTTTCTTATTTTCTTTGTTTTCAATTAGAGAAGGAACTGTAAAGTACTCCAAATCTTCAAAGAATTACAAGTTTGCAGTTTTTATTCCTGCTTATAAAGAGGATAATGTTATAGAAGAGTGTGTGAACTATTTGCTTTCACAAAACTACCCTAGAGAATATTTTGAGATTATTATTATTGCCGACTCTATGAGTGATGATGTGTTATTAAGACTCTCTAAACTTCCCATTGCGGTTATTATTCCAAAATTTGAGCGCAGTTCTAAGGCCGCAGCCTTAAAATGTGCGGTAGAACGAATAGCGTTTGAATTTGATATAGCAGTTGTACTTGATGCGGATAATGTGGTTGAAAATAACTTTCTTAGGGATATTGCTGATGCCTTTGATAATGGAATTGAAGCGGTCCAAGCACATAGAGTTGCAAAGAATACTGATACTTCTGTTGCAATACTTGATGCATGCAGTGAGGAAATTAATAATGCAATCTTTAGGAAAGGACAAGTTGCTTTAGGTTTCTCTGCCAATTTAATAGGTTCCGGTATGGCCTTTAAATACAGTTGGTTTAAGGATAACGTTAAAAAACTTGAGACGGCAGGGGAAGATAAGGAGTTGGAGAGATTGTTATGTAAGGATAGAATCTTTGTGGACTTTTTGAATAATACTTACGTATATGATCAGAAAGTAAGAAAAAGTTCTTCTTTCTACTCGCAGAGAAGGCGATGGATTGCTTCTCAAGTAGGAATTCTTACAAGATCTGTGGGAGAATTTCCTCATGCGCTGTTGAGCGGCAATTTTGATTACTGTAATAAGATATTTCAGTGGAGCCAACCGCCAAGAGTGATAATACTTGGTTTTGTCGGCTTAATGACTTGTTTAACAACTGTTTTTTACATTGAAAACTCAGTGAAATGGTGGATTCTGATGCTCCTTATTGGTTTTACTTTTGCCTTTGGAATTCCCGACAGATTAGTTGATAAAAAATTTAAGAAAGCAGTTGGAAAGGTCCCGTTGCTGGGGCTAATGATGTTTGCGAATTTGTTCAGAATACGGGGTGTAAATAAGCAATTTATTCACACAAAGCATTAGTGTATTTCTTGTGATATTATTTCACTGAACTTCTTTGCTCCAAGATTTGTAAGATGGTCGCAGTCAAAGAAATCCGCTGATGAGAAACGGG
>DAONEN010000009.1:39401-46788 GCA_035403105.1 Candidatus Egerieousia sp.
GCTCCAAGATTTGTAAGATGGTCGCAGTCAAAGAAATCCGCTGATGAGAAACGGGGATCTTTTATGTAATCACGGAATTCTATATTACTATTGCCTTTTATCTTTTTATGAATGATTTTGTAAAATAAAGCTGATTGCGACCTGTTCATTCTTTTGCCGTATTCTCTTACTACCGGAGCTGTAAGAATTATGAGTTTTGCATTTTTTTGCTTGCACAGCAAGATGATCTCATCCAGTGCTTTGATGTTTTGTCTAAGATATGTCGTATCAATATTGCCAACTTTATTAAGAATAGTATTCCTCTCAAGTGCCTCATTGATAGATGTTTCAGTTATTGGTTGTTTGTTTTCATCCTTATAAGCGGTTCCAAAACCAAGAGGTGTGCAGCCAAGCATATCATCACCCTTTAAAGATGCCTGCAGTTTGTCAGTCATCCTTGCATTTGTTATTTCTAATGCCAACCTTTTTTGAGGATAACCCATGTATATGCCGTAATAGGCTATACGCCAAGATTCTACGCCTTTCTCCATGGTGGAGAGCATATTAGCGTCTGACAAGACCAAGATTACGGTCTTCAAATTTTTAACATTGTCTTTGTATTTGTTGAACACAAAGTAGTCTCTCTCTAAATCTTGCGAGACATTGGCAAGATTAAATGCCTTGCCGGAAAGGTATTCCGGATTAATCCCATAGTATGCATGTGAGCTTCCAAGTATCAGGCTTTCAACATAGTTGCCGTTCTTCTTCATCCATTCATCTTTGTATCTGTATGAGTTGGGAATATGTCTCATATAAACTTCCAGACATGCCGATGCAATAACTATCGGGATGAAAAAATAAATAAATATTTTCAGAAAGTTTTTCATGCTAGAATTGGAAATAAATGAATGAAGCACTCTTGCCGCCAAGGAATACTATAACAATAAGCATAATATAGTATAATGTCCAACGGAGAGCTCTGTTTTTTATGTACGCATCAAATTGAAGCGGATGTCTCTTGTCTCTTTGCAGCCATTCAATAATTACCATCACCAAAACCAAGATGATAGACTTCTTTCCAACCGGCAACCCGGCTACATGTTTTGCAGTGAACATTCCGCCCATGTAACCAAATGCTTGTGAAACTGTTGTGGATCTGAATATTATCCATCCAATTAAGATTAGGCAGAATGTTATAAGCATTTGCAGAAATTCTTTTATTGACGGAAGTATTTTCCCCGGAGCTACTACTGTTTTGTATTTTATGTTGACTCCAAGAAGAATGAATACAAGGAATAAGAATGCATGGTAAAGTCCCCACAATACAAATGTCCAGTTTGCACCGTGCCACAGTCCGCAAAGAGCAAATACGATTGCAGAGTTTAATATTGTCCTGCCGGTCCCCTTTCTATTGCCGCCCAATGGAATGTATATGTAGTCCGTAAACCAAGATGTTAAAGATATATGCCACTTTGACCAGAACTCTCTTGGATTGCGTGAAAAATATGGCAAGTTAAAGTTGGTCATTAGTTGAATGCCAAATAATTTTGCTGTTCCAATTGCTATATCTGAATAACCAGAGAAATCTCCATAAATTTGGAATGAAAATAGAAACGCCCCTATGATGAGTGTGGTCCCGTCACAATTCTGCCAATTTGCAAATATCTGATTTACAGTTACGGCGCAGTTGTCTGCAATAACTATCTTTTTAAAGAATCCCCATAGCATGTGCCTGCATCCGTCAACCGCATCTTTGTAATCAAAGTGTCTCTCTTTTTGGAACTGAGGCAACAGATTGGTAGCTCTTTCTATAGGCCCTGCAACCAGCTGCGGGAAGAAGCTAAGATACGCGGCAAAGTTTACAAAACTCTTTGATGCCGCAAGTTTGCCTTTGTAAACGTCTATAGAGTAGCTTAATGCCTGGAATGTATAGAAGCTTACACCAACCGGAAGGATTACTCTGACGGTGATTGAATCCACCGTAACACCAAACAGTCCAAGCAATTGGGCCATGCTTTCTGCAAAGAAATTAAAATACTTAAAGAACCCCAGTATACCAAGGTTTATAATAATGTTGGCTGCGCTGACTAATTTTTGTTTATTTCTCTTTCCTTCATATTTCTCTATCAATAAGCCGCTTAAATAACTAAGAATAGTAGTAAGAAGTATCAGCCCAAGAAATCTACAATCCCACCAGCCGTAAAACACATAACTAGCAATCAGCACAAAAAAGTTTTGTGCATTGAGTTTTTTAAACACAAACCAATAGCCAACGAAAACGATTGGCAGAAATACTAAAAAGGCTATTGAGTTAAAGAGCATTTCTCACAGTTTTAGGTTGGTACGATAGGCGTTTGTGCGACAAAAATACAATAAATTGGCTATATTTGTAATGATTATAATCTTCATCTCCTAACCATTTACTTATATGAGCAAACTTCAAGGGCTAATCGGAAAATTAAGATATAATTTTCTTGTCGAATGGTATAATTTCTTGTGGCATGCTTTCGGTAAAAGAAATAGGATGGTTCCGCATATTGCAAGCATAGAGGAATCTATTGATAAGATCGTAAAAGACAGGTGTTCTGTCTCCAGGTTTGGAGATGGTGAGGTGTTACTTACACTTCCATATAAAAATATCGGGTTCCAACATGGAAGTGTACCTCTGTCTGAAAAGTTAACTGAGGTGCTCACAAGTAATTTGCCAAATCATATTGTTTGTTTATCAGATACATTTAGAGATTTAAAGAGGTACAACAGAAGGACTCGCAGGTTTTGGGCTTGTCATTTTTATCTTTACGATTTTTTGTGGGCCAGATGTTTGGATCCCGATAAGCAGTACTATAATACTTTTGTTTCCAGATTATATAGTGATTTTGCAGATAAAAGTAAATGCGGGTATTGGTTTAAAGATGTCAGAAGAATTTGGGACGGAAGGGATATAATTTTTATTGAGGGAGAGAAAAGCAGATTGGGGGTTGGGAATGATTTGTTTGATAATTCCAAGAGTATAAGAAGAATACTGGGCCCGGCATCAGATAGCTTTGAGCGTTATAATGATTTGATAGAACTGGCTAAAAAATTTGGAACAAACGATACTTTGTTCCTTTTGGCATTAGGACCCACAGCTACATGCCTTGCGTATGATTTGGCAAAGTCGGGCTATCAGGCTATCGACATTGGCCATATAGACATCGAATATGAATGGTGGAGAATGAAAGCCAAGAGAAAGGTTAAGATTAATCACAAGTTTGTTAATGAGGCTATTGGGGGAAGCATGGTTGCTGATGAAGATAATTTTGATTCAACGTATAAGTCTCAAATTATTGCAAGTGTTAAAGATATTCCTTTGAAGCGTCCGAGAAGAACCGTTGCATATTGTACTCCGGAAATTTATTTGCCCGGAGGTATAGAAAGGGTCGTTAGTACTAAGTGTAATTATTTTGCCGATAAGCTTGGCTATGAAATGTATATCATACTAACTGATAATCCGTTTCAACCACCATATTACAAGCTTTCGGAAAAGGTGCATATTGTACAACTTGATATTAGATATGAGGAGCTTTGGAATGCTAATATTTTAAAGAAAGCCTTTTTGTACTTAAAAAAACAGGTTAAGTATAAAGTGTTATTACGCAAGTATCTGCATATAATCAAGCCGGACATTACAGTCTCCTGCATGAGGAGGGAAATCAACTTTATTACTAAAATCCATGACGGGAGTAAAAAGATGGCTGAGTTACATATCAATAAGAGTAATCTTAGGAGGTTTGATACTTCTCCCTATGACAGCGGCCCGTCGCTGCTGTATAACAAAATTATACCCAGGCTGTGGAATAAGAATTTGATCTCTAAGCTTAGAAAGTTATCAAAGTTCATTACGTTATCCGAGGAAGATGCCAAACATTGGAAAGAACTTAACAATGTGGTTGTTATTCCAGATCCGATACCTTTTTTGCCTGAGAAAATCAGTGATTGTTCTGCAAAGAGAGTAATTGCCGTAGGCAGATATGTGCCTCAGAAAGGTTTTGATATTCTGTTGAATATCTGGAAGAAGATTGAGGATAAATTTCCTGATTGGGAACTGAGCATTTATGGTCCCGGCGAAGTTGAGTTCTATAAAAAAATAGCTTTAGATTTAAATCTAAAGCATTGTAAGTTGATGGGGACCGTTACACCTGAACAGGTTAATCAAGAGTTTGCAGAATCTTCTATACAAGTGCTTTCTTCCAGATATGAGGGATTTGGAATGGTTATCATTGAGGCTATGGCTTGCGGGTTGCCAAGCATATCCTTTGCCTGTCCGTCAGGACCTTCTGATATAATTACGGACGGCAAAGATGGTTACTTGATCGAACCTATGAATCAGGACTCTTTTTGCAATAAACTATCTTTATTGATGTCAAGTGAAAACCTGAGGAAAGAGATGGGAATCAATGCAAGAAAGACGGCGGAAAAATATTCTATTGAAAATATTTCCGGATGTTGGGTTGCATTATTTGATGAAGTTTTGGGGACGACACAATAATACTGAAAAAGATATGAAAGGAAGTTGGTATTCAAAGTATATGACCGTGTATGGAAAGCCATATACTTCTGATTATAAGCAAATAGCGGAAGAAATTAAATCAAGGATTTTAAAACTGCAGAGTGAGAATCCTGTGGCTTCTGTTGTTATGATAGCACATAATGAGGGGGAGAATTTGCTTGCTAATCTTTGGTCGGTTTCTGATATGCGGTGTAAGTATTCTGTTGAAATTATCGGGGTTGACAATGATTCTACTGATAACACGTCTCAAGTTTATAAAGATTGCGGTTTGAAGCCGCTGCTTGTAACAGATCATCATACAGCGGGAGCTTCCAGGCAGGCTGCTTTAGAAATTTCCAGAGGTAAGTATTATGTTTGCATGGACGGCGATACTATGTATCCTCCTAAATATATAGAAACTATGATAGATGCATTAGTGGTTGATGATAAGGCAGTTGCCGCATGTGCAAGATGGAACTTTTTGCCAAGGAAGGGAGTCTCTGTAACAGGAATGAAATTGTATGAGTTTTTTAGGAATGTGCATTTGAATGCTTTGGCACATAAAAGACCTGAGCTGGCAGTGAGAGGAATGACTCTTGTTGTTGTATCACAACTGGCAAAAAGGTTTGGTTTTAGAAGAGATATCAAAAGCGGTGAAGACGGTTCTTTGGTATTAAAACTTAAAGAATTTGGCAAAGTGGTTTTTGTGCGTGATAGAAAGGCAATTGTGGTTACCGGGTGGAGAACTATGGAAAAGGATGGCGGCCTAACACATTCTTTGTTCGTCAGGTTAAAGAGACATATTTCCAACTTATCCTATTATTTTACTTCTGCCAAAAACTACGATGATAGCAATAATAATATTGATAAATAAATTATTATATGTACGAGGTTACTATCGCCATACCACTCTATAATGCTGAAAAATACATTGAAAAGACGTTAGAGTCTGCATTGTCTCAAACTTTTGAAAGTATTGAATTCCTTATTATTGATGATAGCGGAACTGATAGAAGCATGGACATAGTTGAATCTGTGAAATCTTCAGGCAAACGAGGATCTGATATAAGAATCTTTAAGAATCCTAAAAACCTTGGTATAGGTGCTTCAAGGAATGTCGCAATTAAGGAGGCAAGAGGCAGATTCCTCTTCTTTCTTGATAGTGATGATATTATGACTACAGATTGCATAAAGGTCCTTTACGCGTCGGCAATTGATTGTCACGCTGATGTTACCATTGCATCGTATAAAAAAATTTATGATGGCGGGAGGGAGATTTTAACAATGCGGCTTCCCCTGCGATCCGGTTGTTTGGAGGATGAATTTGCCGGGCTATTTTATGGAACTCTCCAACACTTTAAAATATCAAACTGGAATGTTTTATTTGATTTGGATTTTTTGAGAGGGACTCATATTTCTTATAAATCCGATTTGGGCGAGGATATTATTTTTTGGTCCGATTTTATACCTCTTGTGAAGTCCTTCTCGTTGCTGCCGGATATTACATATTATTACGTTATTAGGGCTGAGTCATTGTCTCATTATAATAGCAGAGAGGTCATTCCTGTTTCAGAGATAAATGCACAATTATTTGTTAGAAAGTGCATGAAAGAAAAAATGACTACTTTAAGAGGTAAACCGTATTTCTATGATATGTGTTTGTGCCTTTCACGCTATTTTTATTCGTCTGCTTTTTTCTTTGTGGCAAATTTTAAGAAGATAACACCTCCAATGCAAGTGTCTGATTTAAAGGATTTATTGGCAATACCCATTTCCGGTAATGATATTATGAACATGAGACATGGGAAAAAGTTTATGGTCTTTTATCGTGTGGTTTCTAAATTACCTGACCGACTTTTAGTGTGCGTGTTGTGGCTGAGTTATAAATTTTATACTGTGCTTTTGCCTGATTTAAAACTTATTGTGAACCCTAAAAAAAACAAAAATAATAATGAATGATTTACAAATTAAACAATCAATTGCTTTAAAAAATAAGGTTCTATCTCTTGTAAAAGAATATTATAAGTTATCTTCTTCAAAGGATAAATTTGTTCCGGGCAAGAGTTACATTCATTATGGCGGGAGATACTATAATGAGAAGGAAATGGTAAATTTGGTGGATTCATCTCTGGACTTTTGGCTTACGCAGGGACATTGGACGCAGGAGTTTGAAAAAGAGTTTGCCAAATGGCTTGGAGTTAGTTTTTGCAGCGTTGCTAATTCCGGTTCCTCTGCAAATCTGCTTGCTTTCACTGCGTTGACGGCACCGGAGTTGAAGGAAAGGCGGATAAAAAAAGGTGATGAAGTTATAACGGTAGCATGTGCTTTTCCTACAACGGTAACCCCGATAATTCAATATGGTGCAGTTCCCGTTTTTGTAGATGTTACAGTACCGGAATACGATATAGATGTTACACGGTTGGAAGAGGCATACTCTACAAAAACCAAAGCTGTAATGATTGCGCATTCTCTTGGCAATCCGTTTAATCTGCAGGCAGTTAAAACATTTTGTGACAAGCATAATTTGTGGCTTGTTGAGGACAACTGTGATGCTCTTGGAAGCACATATAAGATTAACGGAACAGAAAAGAAGACAGGAACAATAGGAGATATAGGAACAAGCAGTTTCTATCCTCCGCATCACATGACTATGGGGGAAGGCGGTGCCGTTTACACAAATAATGCTCTGTTGCATAGATTAATAAACTCATATAGAGATTGGGGACGTGATTGCTGGTGCCCAAGCGGAAAGGACAACACCTGCGGACAAAGATTTACCAAGCAATACGGTGAACTTCCATTGGGATATGACCATAAATATGTTTATTCTCATCTTGGCTATAATTTGAAAATCACCGATATGCAGGCTGCAATAGGGTG
>DAONEN010000010.1:0-1662 GCA_035403105.1 Candidatus Egerieousia sp.
TGAGTGTAGATATCATTAACGGTAGCGCGTGAAGGTTTCTCATTTGTTGCCAGAGTTGACGTAACCAACGGAACCGCAAGAGCGGCTTTATCAACGTTATAGTCTTTTCCGTACATTCTCACAAGGTCAAAATAAATCATTGCTCTGTAAGTATAAAGCTGGCCTTTAGCATCGCTGAAATCCTCTTTTGTACCGGCTTTTTCTACTTTGTCAATACTCTCTAAATTACTGTTTATTTGTGCAATGCAAGTATAACCTACGCTCCAGAAACCTGAATATGTTCCGGAAACAGGGGTATGACTGAATGTATAAAGTGCGTCAGATCCTCTTCCGTTTGAAACAACAGTGTAATCTCCGCCTTTGGCGTCTGCATAAAGCAGGATGTTACGGCCGTATAGTGAAGTGCTCAACATCTCTCTTACCAAACCGTTGATATTAACCTCTGCGTCTCTTACGGTTTTAATTGAGCCTTCTGAGTCAACGCTGTTTGTCGATTCCATATCCAGAAAATCATTGCAGGACGTGAATGCAAACAAACTTAATACAACTAATATTATAGTATATAATTTTTTCATTTTCTTACAGTTTTATCAGTTAAAAACCAAGTTCCAATCCAAAGGTAATAACCTTGCAGAAAGGTGTTTCCCAACCTCTTGTGCTGTATTGGTTAGTCTCAGGGTCAACCTCATTATAAGCTGCCCATGTAAATAGGTTGGTGCCGCTGCAATACACTCTTGCGTTCTGCAATCCAACTTTAGAAATCCACGTTTTAGGAAGATTGTAACCAAGGGTTACTGTCTTAAGTCTTAAGAAATCTCCGTGGTGTAGGTGACGGGTACTCTTAATCATGGCGTCAGTCAAGTCTACACCTTGAATCTGAGGAACTGTTGTTACCTGACCCTCATGAGTCCATCTGTTCTTTGCTACAAAAGCAGAACGAGTTCTTGTCCAATAGTAACCATCATCATTTATATCCTTTTCTGCGCCGTCATACAGCCAGCAGCCAAGTTTGTAAATAAAGTTTAATCCAAGAGTAAAGTTCTTCCATGTAACGTTTGTATTGATACCGCCGTAAATCTTTGGAACACCGTCTCCTATGATTTTTTCATTAGCATCATTGTAGTCATAAGAAGCCCATCTGCCGGCATATTTGAATTTGCCGTCAACTCCCTCTTTAAAGTTTGCCTCATCCTCTTTAGAACCATTGATGTACCATACTTGTTTTCCGTTTGCAGGATTAACACCGGCCCACTCACGTCCCCAGAATGCAAGGGTAGATTGTCCCTCTCTGTAGATGTAGTTTGCACGTGAATCGCCTCCCGTAGGGTCAGACCAAAGAATGTCTTCTCCGCCGTAAAGTTTTTTAACCTCGGATTTAAGGACGGAAGCAGTTAAACTTGCGCTCCATGTAATTTCTTTGTTGCGGATAATATCGCCGCCCAATTCAATTTCAAATCCGTTGTTGTTAATTTTCCCAATGTTCTGAAGTTTAGAAGAATAACCGGTTACAGTAGGAATAGGAACATCCTGCAGCAAATCTTTGGAATCTCTGTTAAACCACTCAATTGTACCATATAATCTTTGGTCAAATAGGCCGAATTCCAACGCAATGTTTGTGGTGTAGTTAGTCTCCCATGTCAAGTTCTCATCTGCAGTGGTGCT
>DAONEN010000010.1:1762-44700 GCA_035403105.1 Candidatus Egerieousia sp.
TAGTATCTGTTGTCGTAGTTATATTCTGCTCTGCTCAGAACTGATGCAAGTGAGTTGCCCCAATTGTAAGCGTTAGCGTCAACAACTCCGGCTGTAGCTACAGTGTGCACTGTAGAAGGCAGGAATGTGCCGGAAGAGCGTTGAAAATCAGTCTTATTCTTTTCTGCCTCAAAACCTGCAAGCAATGAAACAGTGTGTTTCTCCGCAAATGTTGTGTTGTAAGAAATTGTAGAAGAAGAGACCATTTTGTTGGTATTTGTTGTCATCTCATGAATTTCTCCGTCTGTTCCTGCACCATTGTAGTGTTCTGCACTTATATAGTAGTGATCTAGTGTTTCTGCATTATCATAAGAGAAAACAGTCTTTGCATCAAGTCCGGGAAGAATGTGAAGGGTAAGAGTTTCAGAAGCTCTAATCTTCAGGGTTCTGGAAGAGTTTGACCATTTGTCGTGATAATAATTTGGGTTATAGCAATATCCGTTGAATTTTAGATAAGGCTTTGTTTCGTCACTATAATAGTACGGCCAATATAGAGGGAACAACATGTTCCTGGAAGCCATGAAGTAATTGCTGCTTGTGCTTCTGGAATCATTGAATCCTACCGTCTTGGTTCTTCCAAGGTCTACATTAGTTGTAAATTCAAAATACTTACCAATCTTTTGGTTCAAGTTTATACGTCCGGATACGCGGGTGAACGTATTGTCAATAACGCGACCCTTGTCTTTTGTATAACCAATTGATGTGTAATAAGTTGTCTGATCATTGCCACCGCTTACGGAAAGATCGTAAGTTTGATAAACACCTGTCTTGAATAAATCGCTGTTCCAGTCATAATACTTATTCAATCTTTTCTCTGCTCCGTCAACAACGCCAATGTTAAGTTTGGCATAGCGGCCGGTATTCTCAGAAGTAATCAGATATCCGTGATTTTTCCATCTGTCACCGGTGTTGATTTGCTTTAGAGCATAAGTATTGGCCTGCGCCTCCGTATAACCGCTCTGCAATCTGTAATCCCAGAAAATTTCATACTCCATTGCAACCTGGTCTTCTGCAGAAGCAGATGAGTAGTTCTTTGTAGCCCATGAAGGGGAAATTGAGACGGAAGTTTTAAAGTTAATAGAAGGTCTTCCGGATTTTCCTTTCTTGGTAGTAATAACCACAACTCCGTTTGCAGCACGTGAACCATAAAGAGAAGATGCGGCAGCATCTTTCAAAACCGTGATGCTCTCAATATCGTCCGGATTCAAAGTGCTCATGACGTTGTTGGTAGAATAAGTATAGCTGTACATCTGTCCGGCATCCCCCTGTGAAACAGGAACACCGTCAATGACATACAATGGCTCCGTAGATGCATTCATGGAACCGATGCCCCTTATGTGGATGGAGGTTGTTGAACCGGCTTGTCCGGAACTCTGGGTTACCTGCAATCCTGCAACTTTACCATTCAATGCGTTTTCAAATGAAGCCGTAGGGACATCCTTTATAGCATCATTTTTGACAACTGCCGCGGCACCCGTATACGTGCCCTTCTTAGCAGTACCATAAGCTACAACTATGGTCTCTTCCAATGCCGTGGCGTCTGCTGAAAGCTGAACGTTAACAACAGTTCTGCCGTTAAGCGCAACTTCCTGTTTAGTAAAGCCAATGGAAGAAAAAACCAAGGTAGCATTTGACGGAACGTTAGGAATGGAAAACTTACCATTATCGTCCGTGAAAGCACCAATCTTTGTCCCCTTTACTTGAACGTTAGCTCCGGGAACAGGCTGACTGTCATCTTTGGAAGTCACCGTACCTGATACGGTAACTTTTTGTGCATACATCATTGTGGATAGCAATGCTGCAAGCGCAAACAAAAAGATTTTTTTCATTAGGTTTGTTTTAATTTAATAAGTTATTGTTTTGGCAGGAAAATATATCCACACCTTTTACGATGCTAAGATAATAATATTAATAAAAAACCGTAACATAATTGTAATAAAATTTATAACATTTTTGTTATTTATCCCGCAACGTTTTAGTTTTAGTTGCATCTGCAAAACATTTTTCTCTCTGTAATCATACTTTCATTTTTTAATTACCTTTGTCTACCGTTATAAATCTAAAACGGCCATGTTCATAAACTATTTTAATCTTCATCACGACAGCCTGAGTAAGTCTGTCAAGTATTTTCTCGTTATTTTTATCGCCGCTACAATTTCCTGCAATCTTACAAGTTGCGGCGGAGGGGGCGGTGGTCCGGTCACTCCTTCCGGGGGGTCCAAGTCCGGCTTGCACGCCCTAAACGGATTCAATATCAATGCTTCTATAAACAGTGGATTATCAACTGATTGCAAAGGAGTGATAGTAGACAGTCTGGTGCTGATTACAGTACCGGACGGAATGGCTTTGAACTCTTTGATACCGGACTTTTCAATTTCCGCTAATGCGACTCTTTATGTAAACGGTGTTCCGGCTACAAGCGGAAAGACACCCGTAGATATGACAAAATCTGTTAAGATTACCGTGGTTGCGGAGAACGGGACTTCTCATGCATATTATTGGCTGCTTGCCCGCAACGGCAATGCAACTTTTGACAATCAGGCATATACAATTATGAAAAATTTTAATATTCCGGGTATTTCTCTTGCGGCCACAAAAAATGAGAAGCTTGTGTATTCTGCTGGATACGGATTTGCTGAAACCGAGACTCATACAAGAGTTACCCCTAATATGCTGTTTAGGCTGGGAAGTGTTTCTAAGCAGCAGACGGCATTGTGTATCATGACATTATATGAGGAGGGCAAATTGCAACTTACCGACCATGTATTTGGAAATGGCGGCATTTTGCAAAATGAATTTCAGGAAACTTCCACTTATCCCTTTGTAAATGGTGTTACAAGCGTTACCGTTAAAAATCTTTTGGAGCACAACAGCGGATGGACAGACCAGCTGATATTTGATACGTCCGAACCTGTTGCCAGCATGACCCTGGACCAAAGAATAGACTATTTAATCCACCATGTTTCTATGTCTTCAGCCGTTGGTAGCACATATCATTATTTTAATATGGGCTTCTGTATTTTGGGCAGAATTGTTGAGAAGCTGACAGGTAAAACTTTTGAGGCATATCTTAGGGAAGTAACAGCTAAAGCGGGAGTCACGGATATGTGGATAGATAAGACTACAAGAGCTGAGAAGAGAAGCAATGAGGTTGTTTATTATTCTCAGGCTTCCGGAGGCAATGCATATTTGAATCCCATGGAGGTTGTAAGTTCTTGCGGAGCTGTGATTGCTTCTGCCCCTGAATTAATGCAGCTTCTTTGTGCCGAGGATTACGGAACCGTAGTGCCGGATATCTTAAAGAGCAGCACTCTGGATTTGATGTATACTCCGTCTGCCAGCTATTCTCATTATGGACTGGGCTGGAGGTTAAATCACGGCTACTATACTAACTGGGCATCATATCATGGAGGTAATCTTGCCGGCACCGGAACTCTTTGGGCAAGAGGAAGCAAGGGTGTTAATGCCGTTGTTCTTTGTAACTCCAGAAGCTATCGTGAGGATATAGATTTTGATACCAGTCTTTATGATTTGCTTGGTACTGTAATGGGTGCGCTTGGAGATTAAATAATTAATAAAATTATTGCTTGCAAGTTTATCATAAATGAAAAAGCGTCTCGGAAAACCGAGGCGCTTTTTGTTAATGTACCGGACTTAAAATAGTCCGTATGTAAAGTTAATAGGGTTAGTCTTTATATCCGGGATTCTGTTGAAGTTCTTTATAAGTTGCTCTTTCAGTGCTAGATATAGGAAGAGCTACTCTGTAATCATCCCATGAAATTGTGTAAGGTGTTGCTCCCGCAAAATCATTAGGATCATCAACCATGCTTCTGCTTAGACTACCGCCGCGGCGCATGATATCAAAGAATCTGTGACCCTCTCCAATGAACTCTTTTTGATTCTCCTGATCTACAAGAGCTTTTGTAGCAACCACGTCAGTAGCGGTAGCATCGGCCCTCTCTCTTACGGCATTCAAGAATGAACTTGCATCTGCAGCTCCGGTCTCAACACCGGCCTCTGCAGCAATTAGGTAAGCCTCTGCAAGTCTAAGTATATGAGGGTTGTTACGTCTGAAAGTATAACCCTGAGTCTTGTTGCCGATAAATTTCTTCAGCCAATATTTTCCGCTCTTCTTAACGCCGGTTACAGGATCGTCATATTGAATCATCTGTGCGCGAACATCATTAGGGGTAGATGCAAAAAGTTTTCTCCACTTCAGAGTAGGAACAACGCTTGCTCCTGCATTGCTGTCATCAAACCAAAGGTAGTTGTAAAAACCTCCGTCAAATCCGGCATCTCCATCAATATCTCCGTTCGTCGATACAAGAACCTCCAAAACAGACTCGCTATTGCCTTCAACGCCCCATGATGTCAGGTAATCGGCATTAGGAACCAAGCTGTAAGGGGACTTTGTAATAACCTCTTTAGCAGATGTATATGCCTCCGCATAGTTGCCCATGTAAAGATACATTCTTGCCTGAAGAAGTTTTGCTCCCCAATAATTGAAGTGTCCAAGATTTTTGTCTGTTGAAAGCAGAGGAAGCGCAGCCGCAAGGTCAGATGCAACTTGGGCATAAGTCTCGGCGACAGTGCTTCTTGGCAATTTGGCCTCTGAAGGAGCCACCGGTTTTGTAACAATTACAGCCCCAAGTGATGCTCCTTTGTCATACAAATAAGGCATTCCATAAAGTCTTGCCAAATCAAAATAGTAAAGGGCACGTACTGCGTAGGCCTCTCCAAGGTAATTATTCTTTTTGGCTATATCGGAATCCGATGTAACATTTAAACCATTAATATTGGCAATAAGAGTGTTTACCCGAAGTATGGTAGCGTAATAATTTTTCCATAATTCAAAATATGTGTTGGAAGAGGACTCATACTCAAGCGTATAAGCAATGCTACCTGTACCGCTGACCTCTTTTGGATAAAGGTTATCGGCTCTCATATCGCCCATGGTTATCATGTTGCCGCCATATAGGTTGCAGTATTTCAATAGCGTATAAAGTCCGTTTACGGCAACACCTGCATCCTCCAGGGTAGCAGAAGCTTTTGGCGCCGGAACGGAATCAGTAGGAGTGTCATCCAAAAAGCCCTTGCATGAACCGGCAGATAGGACAACTCCAATTGACATTATAATGCATAAAATCTTTTTCATAATCTTATATGTCATTTAGTTAAAATGAAACCTCTATACCAAATGTAAAAGTCCTTAGCATAGGCATCTGGTAATTGTAATTTCCGTCGGCTTGAACCTCAGGATCAATCTCGGAATTAGAAATAGTCACCAAGTTGGTGCCGGCAACGTAAACTCTGGCATTTTTTAGAGTTAGTTTCTCTACAAATTTCTTAGGTAAGCTGTAAGAAACAGTCATGTTCTTAAGCCTCATGAAGTTGTCCCTGTGCAGATAACGGGTTGAATTGTAGTAACCTCCCTGATTATTTCCAAGGATACGGCGAGGAATATTACCATTTGTATTATCCTCTCTCCATGTATTTCTTTGTGATTTAAGAATAGGCTGAGTGAAAGTTCTGTAACCGTCATTGGCAAGTTCATCCGTTGCGCCATCCCATATGTAGCCGCCATACTTGTATGACCAAGCCATTGAGAATGTCAAATCTTTCCATCTGAAGTTTGCGTTGAAACCACCGTAACCCTTTGGGATAGAAGTTTTACCGTCAATAATCATAGAACTGGCCTTTTGTCTTGTAGTAGGTGTGTAGTTGAAGCTATTGCAAGGCATTGTCTCGCCGCTTTTTATGACCTTTCCGTTCTTTAATGTAACGTCCTGGCTAACAACATCTCCCTTCTTATAATAAGAACCCTCTGCATACATGGGAGCACCGGTTTCTTTATTTACTCCAAGATACTGTCTTGTGTAGAACTGATAGAAAGAGTAACCCTGTTTCCAAATCCATACGTCATTGACAATTTCCTCACCCGGCTGTGACAATGCTTTAACTTCATTGTGAACCGTTGCCCAGTTGGCGCCAACTGACAAATCATAATCTTTCTTCTTAAGAATGTCAACGTTTACAGACAACTCCCAGCCGTGGTTAACCATTGCACCAATATTCATAAGTGAAGTGGAGAAACCTGTGGTTGAAGGAACAGTTGCATCCAAAAGCAAATCGGTGGTTTTCTTACTGTAATACTCGGCAGTAAAAGAGTATCTGTCAAATATTGTCCCCTCAATAGCCAAGTTCCAGTTCTTGTTTTTCTCCCAAGTTAAATCCGTATTGGCAACATTTGAAGGATAACTTGCACCTTGCTGACCATAGTTGCCGTAATCATAAACAGCCATGTATCCATAGTAGCTGGAAGGCAGAGTACCGCTTGTTCCATAGGAACCGCGCAACTTACCGTCATTTATCCATTCATATTTCTTTAAGAACTCTTCATTTGCAAATCTCCATGAACCTGATACTGACCAGAAATTGCCCCATCTATTGCTGGGAGCAAGTCTTGATGACCCGTCACGTCTGAATGTTCCGGTTAAATAATATTTTGCATCATAATCATAATTCAAGTTGCTGATTAATGAAAGCAACCCTTCCTCTCTTGAATAAGAATAGCCGTCATCAAAGTTGGCTGCAAGATAGGACTCTGTGGCACCTAAATATTTAAAGTCCATTTTCCCCAAACTTGTCATTTTGTAACGATCTCTTTCAGCCTCCCATCCAAGCATTGCGCTAACATGGTGCTTGCCAAAAGTCTTGTCAAAGTTTGCAGTTGTAGATGATACCATTCTGACATCATTGCGGTGTCTGTCAGACGCATAACCTCCAATATCACTGTAAGCGTAGAAGTTAGGGTGGCCATACAACCATGCAAAACGGTCATGTTCATACTCCCAGTCATTGCTCAATATAGTCTTGACTTTCAAGTAATCAGTGATAGTAGCTTCCGCCCATCCCTTTAACATCAAACGATTCTGCCATGCATCATTAACCTGCGCGTTGTAAGAAGCAACCGGGTTGATTGTGTTAAATCTTGTGCTCATGCGCTCAAGATAAAGATCACCGCTATCCTTATATTTATAAGGCCATCTGTCAGTTAGAACAACTTTCCAAATGAAGAACGGATTGTCCTTAGAAGACCATCCATCCTGGTGGCCATCCTGATACTGCCAAGAATACTGAAGTGTTGCTCCAATCTTTACTCTCTTTGCAGCCTGCGCGTCCATATTGATAGTGGTAGAGAATCTCTGTAGTTTATCAATCTTAATAACACCGCCCTGATCTGTATAAGCGATGGATGCATATACTTTTCCTTTATCTCCGCCGCCTGTAATGCTATACTCGTAAGTCTGATTAATACCCTTCTGGAACAAAACTTTCTCCCAGTCCTTATAAATATACTTGGTATAATCTCTTGCAGGATAGTTTTTTGCAAGCATTGCAGCAGTATAATCATCTAGAGAGGCATATGTTCCTCTCCATTTTGTAGGATTGTCCTGCCCGTAATTGTAGAACTTCTGTCTTTCCAGCTCTTCCGTCTCAGAATCCGAGCATTCCGGATAGTTGTTATACGCAAAATATGAGACACCAAGAGATGCTTTAAATGTAGAGGTCAAATCTCCTGCCTTTCCTTTTTTGGTAGTGATTAGGACAACTCCGTTGGAAGCACGTGAGCCGTAAAGTGAGGCGGCTGCTGCATCCTTTAGAATTGTGATTGACTCAACATCGCTGGGGTTCAAATAGTTCATTGCACTTGTAGAAATATTGCCTGAGCCATAGTCTCCGCTAGTTGCAGGAACACCGTCGATAACATACAAAGGCTGGTTACCTGCGTTAAATGAGCCAAAACCGCGGACATTAATTTCTACTTGAGAACCGGGCTGTCCGGAATAAGAAGCTACTTGTACACCGGCAGCTTTACCTGCAAGTACTTGTTCAAAACTAACTACGGGGGCGTCTTTAATAGCGTCCTGTTTTACTACCGTAGCGGAACCGGAATAGGATCCCTTTTTAACAGTACCATAGGCTACAACAATAGTTTCATCCAAAGTGGTGGCGCTAGAAGTCAGGGCCAAATTAACGACCGCTCTTCCTCCAACAGCAACTTCTTCTGTGGTAAAACCTATAGATGAAAATACAAGGGTAGCATTGGCAGGAACACCTGCAATGGAATATTTACCCTTTTCATCTGTGAAAGCACCGACCTTTGTTCCCTTCACCTGAACATTTGTTCCGGGGATTGGCTGGCCGTCATCCTTAGAGGTTACGGTACCTGTTACCGTAACTTTCTGCGCAAACATCATTGTGGAACACAATGCAGCTAACGCAAATAAGAATAGTTTCTTAATTGATTGTTTGGTTATAGTTAATAATTGGTTGAATAATATTTAGTTGTTACATTATTCTCCATAGCAAAAGTAACAAATTTGTTCCATTGGAGTAACAAAATTGTAATTTATTTGTTACTTTTTTTTTGAATTGGCTGCAACGTTTGAAAAAAAACGGCATCATAAGCCCTTAAAACCGGTTTTCAAGATATTTGAAGAACCGGAAGGCCTTAAAATTCAATAAAATAGACTTTTAAATTGAAAGAAAAAAGAAAGAGAGAAAAAGATATGCTATTTTTGCCTCAAAAAGATATTTACAGGACAGCCCGTAAAATTGAAATAACTGCGCAACTTGTTCTCTAAGAAACGTTTATACGGTTCTTTGATGTATTGCGGCAGGTTGCAGAAAAAGGCAAAAGACGGAGTCCTGGTAGGGAGCTGAGTTATAAATTTAATCTTTATATCCTTGCCCTTATACATTGGAGGCTGATGATTTTCAATTTCCGGAAGCAGAGCCTCGTTTAACTTGGCTGTAGGGATTTTCCTGGAATAATTTTGATAAACTTCCATTGCAACTTTGAGAACGTCAAAGATTCTCTGCTTGTTTATTACAGATGTGAAAACAATGGGAACATCATTGAACGGAGCTATTTTCTGAAGAATGGATTCTTTAAAATCTTCCATTGTCTGGGAGCTCTTTTCTATTGTGTCCCACTTGTTTACAACAAATACGCAACCTTTGCCGTTTTTTTGGATAAGGTAGAAAATATTCATGTCCTGCGCCTGAATTCCCTCCGCCGCATCTACCATCAATAAGCAGATATCTGAATTTTCTATGCTGCGCACTGCACGCATAACAGAGTAGAATTCAAGGTCTTCTGTGACTTTAGCTTTCTTCCTCAAGCCTGCAGTGTCTACAATCATAAAGTCATAGCCAAATTTGTTATATCTGGTACTTATTGAATCTCTGGTAGTTCCGGCTACAGGAGTGACAATATTTCTGTCCGTTCCAAGCAGCGCATTTGTAAGAGAAGATTTCCCGACGTTTGGTCTACCCACAATTGTAATGCGTGGAAGATTTTCAAGTTCGGCATCTTCCGGTTTCGGCTTTGGAAGTACCTCGCAAATTTTATCCATCAGATCTCCTGTGCCTCCTCCGTCTGCGGCTGCAATGCTGAACGGTTCTCCAAGTCCAAACTTGTTGAATTCATAAGAGCCGTACATTTTATCTCCGGTATCCACTTTGTTAACGGCCAGAATAACAGGTTTATTACAGCGTCTTAAAATATTCGCAATTTCTTCATCATAGTCTGTTATTCCCGTATCGACATCACACATAAACAAAATCACATCCGCCTCTTCTATTGCGGCAAGAACCTGTTTGCGGATTTCATTCTCAAAAACATCCTCAGAATTAGACGTATAGCCACCCGTGTCAATTACGGAAAAAGTTTTTCCGCACCACTCGCATTTACCGTAGTGGCGGTCTCTTGTAACGCCGGCCTCTTTGTCTACAATTGCTTTGCGCTCTCCAACCATTCTATTGAAAAGCGTTGATTTGCCAACATTCGGACGTCCTACTATTGCAACAATTCCCATAATTTTTCCCTCCCGACAGTTTTATTTAATTAATTTTTTTAAGGCGCAATCTCCAACTCCACAGCCGCTGCACTCATCATCCATTGCGGATTTTATTTTTCTTGTGTGTCCCGGTTTTTTGCCTGATGCCTCTCCCCAAATAGCCTCGTCTTCCTCCTTCATACAAACAATTCCTCGCTTTCTAAGTTCTTTATTATGAGAAATCTCCCCATCCGGAAACTGCCCGTTCTTTTTAAAGATTATGTTAAAACATAATCCAAACACGCAGAGCGCAACAACAATAATGGAGATCAATATTACCTTCATAACGCACAGTATGCTAAATGATTATAAGAGCCACTTCTCTTTATACCCAACAGGCTTGCTGCTGATATTAAGAATGGGAGGCAACTGATAAACTTTAAAATAATACTTATTCATAAGCTCTGTAATCCTCTTCATTACAGCTTTATCCGCACCGTTTTTAATAAGCTGATCCGCCGTTTTTCCCCCTTCATTCATTGCATATAAAAGAGGATCCATTACTGAATATTCAGGAAGGGAATCTGAATCTTTTTGTCCCGGATGCAGTTCTGCCGATGGCGCCTTAGTTAAGGTCGACTGAGGAATCACTTCACTATCGCTGTTGATGTAATATGCTAATTCATAGATATCTCCCTTGTATAAATCCGCAATTGGCATAATGGCTCCGGCCAAATCTCCGTATAAAGTACCATATCCCATGCAAAGTTCGCTCTTATTAGACGTGTTGATAACCAGAGCATTAAACTTATTGGAATATGCCATCAAAAGGGTTGCGCGTATTCTGGCCTGCAGATTCTCCTCTGCAACACTCCATTGATTGTGAAGTCCAAAAATAGGCTCAAGCTCTTTCATAAACCTTTTGTAGATTTCACCAATAGTAACAACGTCGTATTTAATGCCCAAATTTTCAGCCAAGTCAACGGCATCTTGAATCGAGTTCAAAGTGGAAAATTCACTTGGCATCATAAAGCCGTGAACGTTTTCCGCGCCCAAGGCCCTTACTGCCAAAGAGGCTACGACTGCAGAATCAATACCCCCGCTCAAGCCCAAAATAGCTCTTTTCACTTTGCAATTTGCAAAATAAGCTTTGATGCCCTCAACCAGAATATCATGTATTTGGTCAATTGTGAATTCCTTGTGAATTAGCATATTGTAAAAACTTTAAAACTGTCGGGACCTTAAAAAATTTTCTAATAAATAAAGCTGGTAGAGAATGACTTGTCTTTATAAACTTTGTCAATTACATCTCCAAATAACTCAGCAACAGATACTACCTTTATTTTGCTTGTGTCTGTCCCTTCCGGTGCGCGCAACGGAATAGTGTCAGTTACAACTAATTCTTTAAGAGGAGATGAAGCTATGTGCTCATAAGCGGCTCCGCTTAAAACGGCATGTGTTGCCAAAGCTCTAATACTCTTTGCACCCTTGTCCATCAGCATCTTGGCGGCCTTGCACATTGTACCGGCGGTATCTACCATGTCATCAACAATTACAATATTTCTCCCCTCAACATCTCCGATTGCCGTCATAGAGCCCACAACATTTGCTCTCTCTCTGCTCTTGTGACATATAATCATCGGGCATCCTAAAATTCTGGCGTATGCATTTGCTCTTTTTGCGCTTCCCATATCGGGTGCTGCAATTGACATATCCTTAAGTTTTAAAGAGCGCAAGTAAGGCATAAAGATAGAGCTTGCATATATGTGATCTACCGGGAAATCAAAGAATCCCTGAATTTGGTCTGCGTGTAAATCTGCAGTCATCACCCTGTCGCAACCTGCTGCCGCAAGAAGATTTGCAACAAGTTTTGCGCCAATGGAAACTCTCGGACGGTCTTTGCGGTCTTGTCTTGCCCAGCCAAAGTAAGGCATAACGGCGATCACCTTATGTGCTGATGCCCTGCGTGCTGCATCAATAAGCAGCAACAGTTCCATAAGATTGTCTACAGGAGGGAAAGTTGAACATACTATGAAAAGCGTATTACCTCTTACGCTCTCCAAGTAAATCGGCTGAAATTCTCCGTCGCTGAACGCGGTGACTTCAGCCTTTCCCAAATCCATTTTTAAAGACTTTGCAATTCTCTCTGCAAGATATCTGGAGTTTCTTGTAGAGAAAATTTTTATAGGATGTTCCATGATGATGATATTTTTGTAGTTAGTAGATTATTTATTTTTAATTGAGTTCAAAATTTTTTCTATGTAACTGAGTATATCCTCTTTACCCGTCCCTTTCTCTGCAGAGCTCACAAAACACGGAGGGAGCTCCTCCCAATATTCCAGCATCTCTTTTTTTATATTCCCGACAGATTTTTTTACAGCCTCTTTTCCCATTTTGTCTGCCTTTGTAAAAATAACGGCAAACGGAATATGCGCTTTCCCAAGACTTTGCATAAAAGCCAAATCCATATCCTGCAAAGCATGTCTGGAGTCAATCAAAACAAAAAGATTAACAAGCTCTTCCGAGTTGTTAATGTAGTCATTGTTCATCTTTGCCAGCGCATCTCTCTGAGACTTTGGAAGCTTTGCAAAACCATACCCCGGAAGGTCTACCAGATACCAACTTCCGTCTATGAGAAAATGGTTCACAAGAACCGTTTTTCCGGGTGATGAGGATGTTCTTGCCAGCTCTTTTAAGACGGTTTTTCTCTCCTTTGTGCCGTCCAGTTTTTGAGCCCCTCCGCATAACATATTAATTAGAGAGGACTTACCGACGTTGGACCTTCCAATAAACCCAAATTCAGGGAGTTTCTGCTTTGGCTTGTTGTCTGTTTTGGTGCTGCTTCCGGCAAAAACGGCCTTAATAATTTTCATTTGTCAGGATTTGCGGCAAATTTAAAAAAAATTTAGGGATTTCTTTGTAAATTGCAGAGCGTTTGGTCGGGAAGTAATTACCAAATTATGAACAATTTCTGGGGGCTGGCGTAAATGGCTGAATATAAACTAAATATTATGGATGGGGATGAAGATTTGATGGATGTGGCGGCGGAAGAAGAACGTTATACGCTCTCAGAATTTTTAGAGGAAATAGAGACAGATGTGGAGAATTCTTTTCCGGATTCAAGATGGATTACTGCAGAAATCGGCAGCATCACAAATAATTTTCCTGGAGGTCATTGTTACTTGGAGCTGGTGGAGACAGAAACCGGAGGAGATAAAATAATTGCCAAGGCAAGGGCCACTATCTGGAGAGAAAAAAACAGAATGCTTACTCCTTTTTTCAGGGAGACTGCGGGCGGAGATTTGCGCAGCGGAATGAAAGTGCTGATAAAAGCCAGGGCTACATTTTCTGCCGTGTTCGGCTTCTCTTTGAATATCATTAACATAGAACCTTCTTTCACACTGGGAGATATGGAGGCGCGCAAGCAGCAGACTCTTAAAAGCCTTGATAAAGAGGGCCTTATGAATCTTAACAAAGAACTTGCAATTCCTGCGCTCCCGTGCAGGATAGCGGTTGTTTCTGCAGAGGGAGCTGCCGGTTACGGAGATTTTATGAAGCACATTCAAGAGGGGGCCGAGGATAAATTAAATCCCTCTGCATCAGTGCGTTTTAAGATAGAGCTTTTTGAGTCTCCCATGCAGGGGAGTGAAGCGCCGGAGGGAATTGCAAAGGCTTTTGCTCTCATTGCGGTACGTCAGAAAGAATTTGATATTGTGGTGCTTGTCCGCGGAGGAGGCAGCCAGATGGATTTGGCCTGCTTTGATGAATACATTGTATCAAAGGCAATTGCGGAGTCTCCGCTTCCTGTTGTTACAGGTGTAGGTCACGATAGAGACACACATATTTGTGATATGGTTGCCTGTCATTCTGTTAAAACTCCAACTGCTGCTGCAGCATTTTTGCTTGGAATCTTTGCAGAGCAAAAAGATATTGTGGCATCCATGGAGGAGAGGATGCAAAAGGCTGCAACACTCTATTTTGAGCGGCAGGATTCTTTGCTGGAACAGCTGATTACCAGGGCTCGCGCAACATGCGGAAACTATGTACTCAGACAGCAAAACATTCTGGAGCAAAAAAAAATATCTGTCGGGAATATAATTGCAAAATTCCTTACGGCAAAAGAGAATGAGATTAATATGCTTGAGCTTAGGCTGCAAAGTTCCAGCCCGATGAAGATATTGGAGAAGGGTTATAGCGTGGTTTTTGTTGACGGACACAAAGCGGTGTCAGTTAATGACATACATGATGGATCCCATCTGCGCATTTTAATGCGGGACGGAGAGGTAAATGTGATGGTGTCAAAGAAAAGTGATGTTGAATAGCGCGGAATGATTGAAGTAGAGAAAAAAATAATTGTATCATTTTAAGAGGTAAATTGTATGGCAGAAGAGAAGATGACTTATGAGCAGGCGGTGCAGGAACTTAATGCTATTGTTAAGAAAATTGAAGACCCATATGTCTCATTTACAGATTTGGAGAGCGGACTTAAAAGAGCAATGGAGCTGATAAAGTTCTGTAAAGAAGAGCTGCAAGGCTACAAAGAAAAATTTGATAATATCAAATGAAGATTTTTGAGAGGGATTCATATCTGGAACCTTACAAAAAGATTATCACGGAACGTTATCAGCAATTGATAATTGCAAAAGAGAACATTGCGGGGTACGGGAATACTTTGTCCTCCGCCATAAACAATCATTTGTTCTACGGTGTTCATGCGGAGGGGAAGTTCAGAGTGTTCAGAGAGTGGGCTCCAAATGCTTCAAATATTTGGGTGATAGGAGATTTCAACGGATGGGAGAAATTTGACGACTGGAAAATGCGTAAGGTTTCCGGCGGAAAAATTTTGGAAATTTATTCTACCGCGGCAGATGGATGGACCGGTGACTGGGAGCTTAAAGTTCCTTTAGATAAAGCTCCTCACGGCGCTCTGTTCAAGTGGATTGTGCAATGGAACAATAACGGCGGAAATGATGAAGGCGGCGGCAAATCAGAAGGGGAGAGAATTCCTGCTTATGCAACCAGGTGCGTGCAAGATGCGGAGACAAAAATTTTTTCTGCGCAAATTTGGGATCCGGAAAAGCCGTACAAGTGGAAAAATAAATTTGATGATGTAAAAGCTGAGCGCAAATATCCTCTTGTTTATGAGGCGCATATAGGAATGAGTGGAGAGAAGGAGGGGATTGCTACGTTTGAGGATTTTGAAAATAATGTTTTGCCCCGCATAAAGAAATTGGGTTATAATACTCTGCAAATTATGGCGTTGCAGGAACATCCGTACTATGGCTCTTTTGGTTATCAGGTCTCCGGTTTCTTTGCGTTGAGTTCCCGTTTTGGAACCCCTGAGGAGTTTAAACACCTTGTAGATAGCGCTCATTCTATGAGAATTGCAGTGGTCATGGATATAGTCCATTCCCATGCCGTTAAAAACGAGGTTGAGGGTCTTTCAAATTTTGACGGAACAAATACTCTTTATTTTCATGGCGGTCCAAGGGGTGAACATCCGGCATGGGGGACGCGTTGCTTTGATTACGGCAAAACGGAAACATTGTTTTTCCTTCTCTCCAACTGCAAGTTCTGGATGCAGGAGTATCATCTTGACGGCTTCAGATTTGACGGCATTACCAGCATGATGTACCGGGACCACGGGTTGGGAAAAGCGTTCACTTCTTATGATGATTACTTTAACTGCAATTCTGACAACGATGCCATAAAGTATCTTGGACTTGCCAATATTCTGATACATGAGATTAATCCTCAAGCAATTACAATTGCAGAAGATGTGAGCGGAATGCCGGGTCTGGCTGCACCGCAGAGAGAATATGGCGTTGGCTTTGATTTCAGAATGAGCATGGGGGTTGCGGACCACTGGATAAAGTGGATTAAAGAGCAGAAGGATGAGAATTGGAATATGGGGGATATGTATTGGGAGCTGACGCGCAAGAGAAGTGACGAGAAGACAATAAGTTATGCAGAATGTCATGATCAGGCGATGGTTGGAGATAAGACAATCATTTTCCGTCTGATGGATAAAGAGATGTATGACAAGATGAATATTGATTCTCAGAGTTTGGTGATAGACAGAGGAATAGCTTTGCATAAAATGATAAGACTGCTTACCGTTTCAACAGCGGGAGACGGGTATTTGAATTTTATGGGGAATGAATTTGGACATCCTGAGTGGATTGATTTTCCAAGAGAGGGAAACAACTGGTCCTATTTTTATGCCCGCAGACAATGGTCTTTATGTGATAATAAATTATTGAGGTACGGTCTGTTAAATAACTTTGACGCAGCAATGATTTCTCTTTTCCGCAGCGGAAACATCCTTTCTGCTCCGCCTGTGTCTCTGTACAATGATATTAATAGTCAGGTGATTATACTATCGAGAGGAAAATATTTATTTGCATTTAATTTTTCACCGGTAAGTTCATTTAAGAAATATGTGTGCTGTACCGGCCAGGCGGCATCTGAGGGTGCAAAATGGAAACAGGTGCTGGACACGGATTGGAAAGAGTTCAACGGTTTTGAAAGAAACGACAGGAAGATAGTCCACAATGAGGAGTTTGGAGCCGATGTGCAGGGGAGGGGAAAAATTGAACTTTACCTCCCTTCTAGGACGGCGCAGATTTTAACAAACATTTAATATTCTCCAAGCATTTGCACTTTGCGTAACTCTCTCATTGTCCGCAATTAGGTCTGTTTTGGCTAAGCCCCCCCTTTTTTGTTACGTTTTTACTTATTCTAAATCTCTTTTGTAAATTTGCGAACGGGGAAAAGACGTTTAATATGGCATACTTGGAATTTAATAAAGAAAATCTGGTGAACCTGGAATACTCTCTTTCTAGAGAGATTTTATTGTCTAACCGGGCGGGAGGTTACGTTAATACCACTATTGTTGGCTGTAATACAAGGAAATATCATGGTCTTCTGGTGGTCCCGATAGATAATTTTGGGGGAGAGAAGCACATTCTTCTCTCTACAATTCATGAGAGCCTTATTCAGCACGGCAAATGTTTTAACCTTGGAATAAGCTCATACGGAGATGTTTATGAGCCGCGCGGGCATAAATATATTGTGGATTTTCAGATGGATTACTCTTCTGCAATTACGTATCAGGTTGGTGACATGAAGTTTAGCAAAACTATAATGTTTGTAAGAGAGACAGAGGAGGTATTGATAAAATATACTTTGCTTGAGGCGAATTCGGCTGCAACCCTAAAGCTTAAACCCTTCTTGGCCTTCCGCAACATTCATGCTCTTACAAAAGCAAATATTGACGCAGATACTCGCTTTACACCGGAAGACAACGGAGTCGCTTTCTGTATGTACAAAGGCTTTCCCACTCTGAATCTGCAGCTTAGTAAAAAAAATGAGTGGGTTGCCTGCCCTGACTGGTACTACAATATTGTTTACAAAGAGGAGAGCAGAAGGGGATTTGATGATAGAGAAGATTTGTTTGTGCCGGGATATTTTGAAGTTCCAATTAAGAAAGGAGAGAGCGTAATTCTCTCTGCAAGTACCTCACCTGCAGTTTCCAAGAAACTTGCTGCAAGATTTGCAGATGAAATAAAAAAGAGAGATAACCGCCGCAACAGCTATGATGAATGCGTGAAAATTGCGGGCAAGCAATTCATTATTAGGAATAACGGAGAATTCAGCATTTGCAGCGGATACTCTTGGGACTATGAGTGTCTCCGTGACACTTTTATTTCCCTGCCGGGTTTGACAGTTTATAGTGACTCAGATGAGGAGAAGTTTCACAAAGTGCTTGAGAATGCTTGCACTAAAAAATTCAATCAGCTGGTAACGTCTTCTAATCAGCCGGATACGCCGTTGTGGATGTTTAAGACATTGCAAGAGTATCAGGATTGGAAAGACGATTTTTGGAAATATATTGACTCGGAAAAAGTTAATCCCGCAACACAGCATGCCGTTCAAAAAGATATTTGGGACAGATACGGGAAAGCGCTTAAGGAGATTATAGAATCTTTCTTGGATGGGCGCAGAGATGAAATTAAACTGCACAATAACGGATTGTTGTGGGGAAGGAAAACGGACACCGCTCTTACTTGGATGAATGTTTATGATGTAAACAGAAAACCGATAACGGAGAGAGGCGGATATCAGGTTGAAGTTAATGCTTTGTGGTATAATGCGTTATGCTATTACTTGGAGCTTGATAAAAAATTCGGAGACGGAAATTACGCAAAACGTCTCTCTGTTATTGTCAAAGCCATCAAGGATAATTTTTACAATTATTTTTGGTGTGAGGAGCGCGGACATCTTGCCGATTACGTTGATGAAGAGGGGCAGAATATTTTTACCCGTCCTAATCAGCTGATAGCCTGTTCAGTCCCATATTCCCCAATAGAAGAAGATGTTAAGATGAAAGTGCTGGAAGCTGTGGAAAGGGAATTGCTTACAACAAGGGGAGTAAGAACGCTGTCACCTAAAAATCCTATGTATAAGGGCGTTTATGAGGGGAATCAGGTGGTAAGGGATTATGCTCACCATAACGGATGTGCCTATCCTTGGCTGCTGGGTCCGTACATAACAGCGTATTTAAAATTGCAGGGAAAGTTCTGGATACCAAAAGGTTTGCATCTTATTCATGCATTTGAGGAGGACATGACAATTCACGGAATAGGTACTGTGGCTGAAATGTATGACGGCAATCCTCCGTTCATTCCTCACGGGTGTATTTCCTCCGCAAACAGTGTAGGAGAATTAATTAGGGCAAAGTATGTCCTTACAAGATCTGGAGGGAAGAAGAGATGAAGGTATTAATGTTTGGATGGGAATTTCCTCCCCATATTAGCGGAGGTCTTGGTACGGCATGTTACGGCATTACAAAAGGATTGTCAAATCAAGGCGTTGAGGTTCTGTTTGTTATGCCTTCTGCAAGCGGAGATGAAGATACCAGTGCAGCTCATATTATCAATGCATCAGATGTTTCATTTGAAAGCACTTGGACAAAAGTCAGTGATTTTTTTAAGAATGTAAAGTTCTTAAAAGTGAGCAGCACGCTTGTTCCTTATGTGGACCCAGAGACTTTTAGAAATCTTACAGTTAAAGAGATGGAGGAGAGTCAGAAAAAGTCTGAGTATGAGATGTTCAGAGTAAAATACGGAGACAAGTACAGGTTTAGCGGAAAATACGGAACCAACCTTATGGAGGAGGTTGCCCGCTATGCAATGGTTGCCGCATCAATTGCTTCTCAAAATGAGTTTGATGTAATTCACGCGCATGACTGGCTGACTTATGCCGCCGGAATTGCGGCAAAAAAGATTTCAGGCAAACCTCTTGTGGTTCACGTACATGCAACGGAGTTTGACAGAAGCGGAGAGAATATAAACCAAATTGTTTATGACATTGAGAGGATGGGAATGCTTGCGGCGGATAAAGTTATCACCGTAAGCAATCTTACAAGAAATATTGTAATAAACAAGTACGGGGTTGATCCTAAGAAAGTTGTGACGGTACATAATGCCGTTGACTTTTCCGCATACAAAAAGATGGATGTGCAAAGAGGTGTGGATGAGAAAATTGTAACTTTTCTTGGGAGAATAACATTCCAAAAAGGACCGGAATATTTTATAGAGGCGGCGGCAAAAGTTTTAAAGAAATGCAATAATGCAAGATTTGTTATGGCAGGCAATGGTGATTTGCTCAACCGTTCAATCAGGCGTGTTGCAAAATTGGGCATTGCAGACAGATTCCATTTTACCGGTTTTCTTAACGGTTCAGATGTAAGCAAGATGTTTTCTTATTCAGATGTTTATGTAATGCCCTCTGTATCAGAACCATTTGGTATATCTCCGCTGGAGGCGATGAAGTCTAATGTCCCTGTTATTATCTCCAAGCAGAGCGGAGTAGCTGAAGTTTTAAAGTATGCCATAAAGGTTGATTTTTGGGACATTGACGCATTGGCAGATTCAATTTATGCGCTGCTGAATTATCCGGCAATATCTAGGATGAGTGTCAGATGCGGAGCAGAAGAAGTGAATCAGTTAAAGTGGGATAAAGCAGCGGCCAAGATTAAAAATGTTTATTCTCAGGTCATTGCGGGAAAATAATTAGAAAAAGAAGTATTCATATAAAATATTGACAGCATGGAAAAGTCATTATGCATATACTTTCAGGTTCATCAGCCGGACAGATTGCGCCTATACAGATTTTTTGATATAGGAATTGACAGTCATTATTATGATGAGTTTGCAAACAGAGCAATAATGCGCAGAGTAGCGCAGAAGTGCTATTTGCCTATGAATAACCTGCTTCTGGAGCTGATAAAAAAACACAAAGGAGCGTTTAAGGTTTCATTCTCCATAAGCGGAGTTGCGCTGGAGCAATTTAGAAAGTACTGTCCTGAAGTTCTCGACAGTTTTAAGTTGCTTGCAAAAACCGGTTGCGCAGAGTTTTTGGCAGAGACCTACTATCATTCTCTTGCATCCTTAAAGAGCGAGGAAAGCTTTAAGTACCAGGTGAATATGCATGCAGATGCTATAAAGAAATATTTTGGCGTCATGCCAAAGGCTTTTAGGAATACCGAGCTGATATTTTCAGATTTAATTGGTTCAGCCGTTGCTTCAATGGGATATATGACAATGCTGACGGAGGGGGCAAAACATATTTTAGGCTGGAAGAGTCCCAACTTTGTCTATACAAATGCAATAAATCCAAAACAAAAATTATTGCTTAGAAATTTTGGATTAAGTGATGATATAGCATTCAGATTTTCAGACAGAAACAATCCTTCATGGCCTATTACTGCGGAGAAATATGCCGGATGGCTTAATGACGCAGTAAAGGATGATGATGTCATAAATCTTTTTATGGATTATGAAACTTTTGGAGAACATCAGGGTGCTCAGAGCGGCATATTCGATTTTATAAAATCACTTCCGGGGGCAGTGTTGAGAGATACCAAGATAAAATTTAGAACACCTTCTGAGGTTACGGAGATTCACCAGCCGGTTGCTCCTCTGCATGTTCCGTTTGCAATTTCATGGGCGGATGAGGAGAGAGATACAAGTGCGTGGCTTGGTAATGAGCTTCAGAATGAGGCGTTTGGAAAATTGTATGCGCTGGAGAAAAATGTGATGGCAACTAAGAATCAGTCTTTGATTTCAGATTTTGGAAAGTTGCAGGAGAGCGATCATTTTTATTACATGTGTACAAAATTTTTCTCAGATGGAGCGGTGCATAAGTACTTCAATCCGTACAGCACGCCTTATGAGGCATTCATAAATTATATGAATGTGCTGAGCGATTTTGAAATTAGAGTAAAGAAGGCAAAATGTGATGAAACGCAGGCAGCAGAGGGGTCTGTTGTCGGGAAAAAAATCAAGAAACCTGCGGCAAAGGCTGCGAGGAAATCTGTAGTTAAAAAAGACGTTAAAAAGAGCGTCGCAAAAAAAACGGCAGTTAAAACTGTCGTGAAAAAAAAGAGTGAGAAATGATTCAGAAAATTATAGAGAAAGCGGACTACTTGTTTGAGGTTAGCTGGGAAGTTTGCAATAAAGTGGGCGGAATTCATACCGTCATTGCAACAAAAGCGCATAATCTTAGTAAGGAATACGGGAAAAATCACATACTGATAGGGCCGGATATCTGGATGGAGACTAAAAAAAATCCGGAATTTTCAGAAGATCGCACTTTATTCCGTTCATGGAACAAACAGGCTGCAAATGAGGGGCTTAGAGTTAGAATTGGGAGATGGAATGTTGCCGGAAAACCGATTGCGATACTTGTGGATTTTTCATCTTTTATTACAAGAAAAGATGAAATTTTTGCAAAGCTTTGGGAAGACTTTAAGCTAGATTCAATAAGCGGTCAATGGGATTATGTAGAGCCAACTCTTTTTGGATTTGCCACCGGTAAAGTTATTGAGAGCTTTGTGAATTTTTACATGCAGCCGCATCATAAAGTTGTAGCTCAGTTTCATGAATGGATGAGCGCTGCCGGATTGCTGTACATTAAGAAGCAGAATCTTGCAATTGGAACTCTCTTTACAACTCATGCAACTGTTGTGGGAAGATGTCTTGCATGCAATAATATGCCACTGTATGACTCTATTAATCTGTATGATGCGGATGAGAAGGCAAGGCAGTTTAACGTTGTTGCAAAGCATTCTATGGAGAAGACGGCGGCACAAAATGCAGATGTGTTTACTACAGTAAGCAACATTACCGCCAATGAGTGCGAACTGTTTTTAAAGCGTAAGCCCGATTTCATTACGCCTAACGGATTTGACAGTATTATTGCTCCGATGGATGGTGAATATGATAAAGTGCGTTCAGAGGCAAGACGACTGATGCTATACGTCGCATCCAAAATGTATAATGTTGATTATCCGGAAGATACTGTGATTATTGGCATAAGCGGAAGGTATGAATACAAGAACAAAGGCATAGATGTTTTTTTGGATGCGGTGGATAAACTTAAAAAAGAGGGATGGAAAGGGAGAAAAATTTTGGCATTCCTAATGATACCCGCCGGTAATAACGGTCCTGATAAAAACCTTGCAGCCAAGCTGGAAGGAAAAGGAAGCGAGAATTATAAAACATACATTACCCATAATCTGTCCAACGGAGAGTGTGATGCAATTCTTAACAGAATAAGGTCTTTTAATTTTGATCCTTCAAAGGATGATGTCAGCGTAGCATACGTTCCAACTTATCTAAACGGAAATGACGGAATCTTTAACAAATCGTACTATGACATTCTTCCCGGAATGGATTTAACCGTGTTTCCATCTTACTATGAACCATGTGGTTACACTCCTCTGGAGAGCCTTGCGTTCCGAGTTCCTACAATAACCACATCGCTGGCAGGATTTGGCGTATGGGTTAATGACAACTATAAAAAAGAGCATCCCGGAATTTCAATTTTGCAGCGCAGTGATTCTAATTATCATCAGATAGTTGACGGTGCTGTTGCAAAGATAAAAGAGATTGCAAATCTCAATGCCGCGCAAGAGAAAGATTACAAGGCAAATGCAAAGGATGTATCATCCGTCTCTTTATGGGATAACGTAATAGTTTACTATAAACAGGCGTATGTTAAAGCTTTGGAAGAGGTGGTTAAACGCAACGGTGCTTTCCCGGAACTTGTGGAGGAGCCTGAGCAGGAGGTAAAGAAATTTCAAGTGGAACCTCCTCATTGGAAGCAGCTTATGATTAAGAAGTCTCTTCCCGACAGATTAAAGGGGCTTGATGAACTTTCCAAGAATTTATGGTGGTGCTGGAATCAGGAGGCAATAGAGCTGTTTCAAATTGCAGATCCTGCTCTTTGGAAAAAAGCGGAGGGAAATCCAATAGCAATGTTGGATATGATGGATTTGAAGAAATACAAGGAACTTGTTGCCAATGAAGATTTTATAGGAAAGCTGGATAGCGTTGTAGAGCATTTTCATCAATACATGTCTCTTAAAAAAGAAGAGAATGCTCCCCGCATTGCATACTTCTGCATGGAGTACGGATTGGACACTTCATTAAAAATATACAGCGGAGGTCTTGGAATCCTGGCGGGGGATTATTTGAAAGAGGCTTCTGATATGAACGTGAATATGAACGCAATAGGCTTCCTTTACAAGTACGGATATTTTACTCAGAAAATTTCTGCAGGCGGAGACCAGGTTGCTCTCTATGATCCGCAGGATTTTAGCATGACGCCTGCGCAGCCCGTAATGGACAATAACGGAAAGTGGCAAAAAATTTCAGTGGCTTTTCCGGGAAGAAATATTTATGCACGTATCTGGCAGGTTAGGGTAGGAAGAATCAATTTATTTCTTTTGGACTCCGACATAGAAAGCAATTTGCCGGAAGACCGCGGAGTAACAGGACAGCTTTATGGCGGAGATTGGGAAAATAGATTAAAACAGGAACTGCTGCTTGGGATAGGAGGCATAAGAGCTCTCAGATTATTAGATATTTACGCAGATGTTTACCATTGTAATGAGGGACATGCCGCATTTACCGGCTTGGAGAGATTGAGAGAGTATATTCAAAATGATAACCTCTCATTTTCCGAGGCGCTGGAGGTTGTACGCAGTTCCTCTTTGTTCACTACGCACACACCCGTTCCCGCAGGACATGATGCATTCTCTGAAGATATGATGAGAACATACTTGTCTCATGATCCTGAACATTTGAAGATTTCATGGAATGACATTATGCGGCTTGGAAAGTTGGACGTTAATAATCATGATGAAAAATTTTCTATGAGCAATCTGGCAGCCAATCTTTCTCAGGAGGTTAACGGAGTGAGCCGGCTTCACGGAAAAGTCAGCAGAGAAATATTCTCTGAACTGTGGCCGGGATATCTTCCGGAAGAGCTGCATATCAGCTATGTTACAAACGGAGTGCATTATTCAACATGGACTGCTCCGGAATGGAAAGAGATTCATGCAAAAGTTTTTGGAAAAGATTTTTCTTCTCATCATTATAATCGTAGTTGTTTTCAAGGATTCAGAAGTGTTGCGGATGATACAATATGGTCTGTGCGGAAAAAACTGAAGAAAAAACTTATAGAAAAAGTTAAGGAAATTTTATCTGAACCGGGAACGGCAAGTCCCTATGCACCACATGATATTGTTAAGATTAACAGCATGTTGAATGATAAAATTCTGACTATTGGATTTGCCCGCAGGTTTGCAACTTACAAGCGCGCTCATCTGCTTTTTACAGATTTAAAGAGACTGGGCCAGATTATAAATAATCCGTCGAGACCTGTACAATTTTTATTTGCCGGCAAAGCGCATCCGGCGGATAAGGCGGGACAAGACCTAATCAAGAGCATAGTTGAGGTTTCCAAGATGCCGCAGTTCATAGGCAAGATTGTTTTCATTCCAAATTATGATATTTCTCTTGCAAAATATCTTGTGCAAGGTGTTGATGTTTGGATGAATACGCCAACCAGACCATTGGAGGCATCAGGCACCAGCGGAGAGAAGGCCGTGATGAACGGAGTAATGCATTTTTCAGTTCTCGACGGATGGTGGGTAGAGGGATACAAAGAGGGAGCCGGCTGGGCTTTAAAGATGGAGTGCTCTTATAACGACCGGGAATTTCAGGATGAACTTGATGCTGCCACTTTATATAATATTCTGGAAACAGACATTGCACCAAGGTATTATGATGTTGATAAGAGAGGCATATCAACTGCGTGGGTTGATACCATCAAGAACTGTGTTGCCGAGGTTGCATGCAATTTTACAACAAACAGGATGATGGAAGATTACCTGAGACAATACTATATCCCTCTCTGTACACGTAAGCACATGCTCATTGAAAAAGATTTTGCCATTGCCAGGGAGATTGCAGACTGGAAGAGAAGGATGCGCAGAGAATGGTCTGATATAGAGCTTATTTCACAAATAAAGATTGATGCCCCTGGTGGTGTTCTTTTGCTCGGAAAAGAATATAAAGCTAAGATTATTCTGCAGCTTGGAGAGGTAAGTCCGGATGATTTGGGATTGGAATTACTTCTTACAGAGAAGAATACAAGCTGTGTCATGGACGGACCAAAGAACGGCGACGAACTTTCAATTAAGGGGGTGTTCCAATACAAATTGGAAAGTTTTGATGACGGCAATGCAACTTATGTATGTAATTTTATACCGGAAAAAACGGGCACATATCTTGTGGCCAGCAGATTATATGCATATAATAAACTTATGCCTCACAGGCAGGATTTTGAATTAGTTAAATGGTTGTAAATTTGCGCACCGCAAATTGCGGCATTTAAGCAAATTGTATATTTTGATAATAGAGAAAGAATATGATTGCAGCAGCTACTGGATTTTTTGACGGAGTACATTTAGGGCACAGAAAAGTTTTGGCGCGCCTTTGTGAAATAGCAAAGGCAAGGGGGGAAAAAAGCGCCGTCGTAACTTTTTGGCCTCATCCTCGCAGCGTGCTGCAGCAACAGGCTTATAATCTTAGGCTTCTGACAACACTGGAAGAGAAAAGGGACCTATTTAAAGAGATAGGAATTAACCGGACAATCATCTTAAAATTTACAAAAGAATTCAGTCTTCTTACAACTGAAGAATTTTTAAGCGTATATCTTAAAAAGAAGTATGATGTTGATACTTTGGTTATTGGATATGACCATAAGATAGGACATGATGTAAATGAGACGCAGAAGGAGATGATAGAAATTGCGCGCAAGGTAGGCATAGAAGTAATCAGAGTTGATGAGTATGTGGATGGGGAAAGTTCTGACAATAAGGGAGTATCATCTTCCGGAGAGATTATAAGCAGTACAAAAATCCGTCATATCCTGGAGGATGGAAATATTCCAAAAGCAAATTCGTTCCTTGGGTATCGTTATGGTTTAAAGGGAGTTATAGTATCCGGAAAAAAGATAGGCAGAACAATTGGATTTCCTACTGCAAATCTTAAACTCTATAATCCGCTTAAGCTGGTGCCTGAGAACGGTGTCTATTCAGTGTACGTGGCGGTAAACGGCAAAACGTATATGGGCATCTGCAATATTGGCGTAAGGCCAACTGTCGGGGACAATAATGAGAAGACAATAGAGACACATATTTTAGATTTTGATGAGGACATTTACGGCTTAGATTTAAAGATAGAATTTGTGGACAGAATGCGTCAAGAGAGCAAATTTGATTCTTTGGAGAAATTAAAAGAACAGCTTTGCCTGGATAAGCAGCAAGCGCGCAGCTCTCTTTGCGTCGCCTTGCCGCATATTGTTTTGAGGTAATTATTTATATTTGCATATAATGATTGAGAATCCGGAAAATAAGAGAGTTGATGAATTACTTGAACAGTTGCACGACATGGGCATAAGTGACGATATGCTTGCCGTAAAACTTAAGGGCGATAAACAGGGATATACTCAAATCCGCAGCAATATAAAACCGTTTGAAGATGAGTGGATAGAGGAGGCTAAACGGGCAGAAGCTGCGGGTGAGATTGCCGGAGAGGACAAGCTGGAACAGCTGAAGAAACGGCTTAAAGAGCACCCCGAGGATATGATAATCCTCTCGGAGCTTATGAAACCTAAGTTTTAAAAATAATTCTTATATTTGCATAAGTAAAGACGAGGAATTCCGGCAGACGGGGTTCTTCTTAATTTTTTCTATTATGGGACAGGTACATTACGTAACGGCAGAAGGCCTTGACAAATTGAAAAAAGAACTGAATGATATGATTACAGTTCAAAGGCCGGCAATATCCAAGGCCATTGGAGAGGCTAGGGATAAGGGAGATCTTTCTGAGAATGCAGAATATGATGCGGCAAGAGAGGCTCAGGGTATGCTTGAGCTTAAAATTTCTCAGATCCAGACTTTGATAGCTACCGCAAAAATCATAGATGAATCTAAGCTGGATACCAGCAAAGTCGGCATGCTTAACAAGGTGAAAGTTAAGAATTTAAAGACAGGAAAAGATATGGAGTTCACCCTTGTGGGAGAGAGCGAGGCTAACCTTGCGGAGGGCAAACTGGCTGCCTCAACCCCAATTGGCAAGGCTCTTATGGGACGCAAGAAAGGGGAGACAGTAGAGGTAAACGCCCCTGCAGGTCTTATCAAATTCCAGATACTGGACATTTCCATCTAATTCACGATAGTTTAACTGTTTTAAAATCAAATAACTATGGCATCAATTTTTACAAGAATTATTAATGGAGAGATTCCTTGTTTTAAAGTTGCAGAGACAAAAGATTACATTGCCTTTTTGGATGTTGCCCCTATAGTCAAAGGACATACTTTGGTTATTCCAAAGGATGAGAAGCCTTACATATTTGATTATGAACCTGAATATTATGCAGATTTATGGAAGTTTGCACAAAAAGTTGCAAGAGCTCAAAGACGCGCAATCCCCTGCTTAAGAATTGGCGTTGGAGTGCTTGGACTGGAGGTCCCTCATGCGCATATTCATCTTATTCCTCTTCAGTCCGAGAAGGACTTGAGTTTTCAGAAGGAAAAGATGCATCTTCCTAATGATGAGATGAAAGCAATTGCAGATAGCATTGCAAAAGAATACGAGAAAGAGAAATAAAAGACACACAGTCTAGACTAAAGAGAAATTTCTGATGAAAAAATTTTCAATTCTAAGAGTTGCTTCAATCTTTGCGATTGGTGCAACTTCTTTGCTTTTAGCCTCTTGCGGGCACAAAGATTCTGCCGTAATAAAGGCCGTAATTCAAGGAGCCTCTGAAAAAGAGGTGATTCTGAATGTGCTCAATATGGATAAGTTTGTTCCAGTAGATACACTTAAAACGGATAAGAAGGGATTTGTAAGGTATACGGTAAAACTTCCTTATGCATCTCCAAATTTTTATTACATGACATATCACGGGACAACGGTTGCATCGTTGCTGCTGGTTCCCGGAGACAGGGCTTCAATTACAGTTGATACTCTTGGCAAACTGCTTAAAATAAGCGGTTCAGAGGAATCGGTGTTGTTTAATCAGGTTAATGATTCTATTGCGCGCGCGCAGAAAATGTTTGATTCTATGACTGTTCAGCTGCTTGCTTGTGACAAGATAGGAGACAAGGAGGGTGCGTTAAAACTTAGGTATGAACTTGGTCACCTGTATGTTAAGCAGAAGCAATACTCTATCAAGAGTATATTGAGACATCCGTATTCTTTCACAAATGTTACACAGCTTTATAGACAGTTTAATGAGAATCTGCCTCTTTTTGCTCAACTTACGGACGGCATTTACTATAAGCAGGTTTGTGATTCATTAAAACCGTTGTATCCTAATTCTCCGTACATCAAGGTGTTGGAAGGCGAGGTTACAAGGTTTAACAACTATATGGAGCTTAACAACAAGATGCAAAATGCCGGTGAAACGGCATTCCCGGATATTGCACTTCCGGATATCAGTTCAAATACGCGTCATCTTAATACACTGCTAGGAAGGCCTTTTATGCTTCTGTTCTGGAGCGCTTCTGATAATGCTCAAAAAATGCTTAACGCAGAACTGTTGCAACTATATAACAAGTACAAAGGAAAAGGATTTCAGATTTATGAGGTTTGCGTAGATACTGATAAGACAAACTGGGCGTCTATTGTAAAGAATCTTCCTTGGATTAATGTATGTGATGGAATGGGTACATCTTCCGTTGCCCTTTCTACATACAATGTTTCCAATGTTCCGTCAATGTTCCTGTTTGATAAGAATGGAACTATTGCGGGAAGGGATATTTTTAACATGAAGAATTTGGATATAGCAATCAGTAAACTATAATAATCTTATAATTGGCTGTATTACAGCGCAATGCGCAGATTAGCGGCGCGTTGTTTAGTGGCCGAAAGGGTTAGATTAAAAAGAGCAAAATCGTCAATTGACGATTTTGCTCTTTTTGTTTCCGCAGGTTTTGATAATTCTGTTTTTTGGGGAGTGATAAATATATCATCTGGCATTCTATTATTTTTTTTCCGTCACATATTTGCGTCAGATTTTTTGAGGCTGGCAATAGTGAAAAATGAAAAAATGAAAAAAGGAAATTCAAAAGGACATGAGATATATATGGAAAATTCTGAAGAGATAAAAAGAATGAAAAAATCGGCAGAGGGAATGATGTTGTCAATGCATGGGAAAACAAACCTTTTTTATTTAACAGCAATATGTTTGGCTCTGCTGATATGCGCTGCGGTTTTCCTTCATTCGCATTAAGGCAGGGGCTTTTAATAGTGTTATCATAATATTTTGTGCGAGTGCCGGAGTATTTGTCAATGAGGGTTTTGTAATAATCCGGCACTTTTTTTACAAGAAAATTTTGGCGGGACCGCTTTTGAAAAGTGTTGCCGGGGAATTTCCTGAGGTAGATTTGAGAAAGGAAATTAAATGAAGGAGTGTTTATGAGGGGGATGTTAAAGATAAGGCAGCAAGATGAGTATGATTGCGGTGCTGCAAGTTTAAGCTCTGTTGCGGCTTGGTATGGGGTAAGCGTACCCTTATCAAAAGTGAGAAGGGTATGCGGATGCACAAAGGAGGGGATCACAATCAAGGGCATAATTGACGGAGCAAAAGCATTAGGCTTAAGCGGCAAGGCTTTTAAGTGCAGCGGAAGCAAGGAGAGTGCTTTAGGCTATTTGGAGAAAATAAATTCACCTATTATTGCTCATCTGCAGAGAAAGGATGAAATGTTCCATTTTGTTGTAATCTACCATGTTGCAGAGGATAAGATAACGGTGATGGACCCTGCGGAGGGCGAGTTTAAAAGATTGCGGCTTAAGGATTTTATGGCTGAGTGGACCGGCTATATAATCTATATTGTGCCGGGAAATAACTTTGAAAAAGTTGACCAAAATGAGAATAAATATCTGCGTTTGTTCAGAATTTTAAAATTTCACAAAAAAGAAGTGGCGTTTGCGCTGGCCGGCTCAATTGCCCTGACGTGTATTGGCGTATGTAACTCTTTGTTTTTGCAACAAATTATAGATGAGGCTATTCCAAAAGGGGATAAATTATTCATGATTATAATTGCTGCAGCACTTTTTATTCTCATTCCGCTTGCGCTATACATTGGATACTGCAGAACATTGTATCTTTTGAGAAACGGCATACAGATAGACACGCGTCTTATTTTTTCTTTTTTAAGAAAGATATTCAGATTACCGGCGGAGTTTTTCTCCGAACATACCAGCGGTGATTTAAATTCCAGAATATCAGATGCTTTTAATATCAGAACATTTATTTCCGAGGGGCTGGTATCCATATTTGTAAGCATTCTAACCCTTGTGGCGGTGTTAGTTCTAATGTTTACTTTTTATTGGAGGCTGGCCCTTTATACTTTGCTGTTCATCCCTTTATATGCCGGGCTTTATTTTATTTCTGACCGCATTAATCATAAGTATACTCATGATTTGGCAATAAAGGGAGCGCAATTTGAATCTGATTTTATTGATAGCGTTGAAGGCGTGGAGAGCGTAAGACACTATGGGGCAGCCTCTCTCTCCACAGTAAAAACAGAGGAAAGCTACTGCGTTATGACGGAGAACGTTTATGGCGCCGGACGTGCCGTTTCTATTTTCTCAGAGGCCGGAGAGGGAATATCAAAATTGCTTCTTGCCACAATTATTATCATAGGAGGATTTGCAGTTTTTAAACAGCAGATGTCTGTTGGAGAGCTTGTTTCATTTTACACTTTAAGCGCTTTTTTTACAACCCCCATGAATAGTTTGGTTAACATAAATTCTCTTGTAAATCAGGCTATTGTGTCATCGGGAAGATTGTTAGATATAACGGATTTAGAGGATGAAGAAGACCCCGACTTTAAAGGAATTGATTTTCTTAAAAACAGCTCTGCCACAAAGGCCGAGGAGATAGAATTAAGCGGAATAAAATTCAGATACCCGGGAAGAGAAAATATTTTTGACAACTTCAGCTGTAGAATTCCGGCCGGCTCAATTACTGCAATAACCGGAGAGAACGGATGCGGCAAAAGCACTCTTGGTGCCTTGCTGATGAGAGATTTAAAGCAGGATGCCGGAAAAATATTTTTACATCCGTGCGGCGCAATTCCTATTGATATAGGGAGTGTAAAATTGAGCGAGTGGCGCAGATACGTTTCAATCTCTCCGCAGCGCTGTCATCTGTTTAATGCTACAATTTTTGAGAACATAACATGCGGAGAAGAAAATGCTGACGTTAAGAAGGTTGCTGCAATATGCAATGATCTTGGAATGGAGAATTTTGTCAGGTCTCTGCCCGCAGGACTCATGACGTACATAGGAGAAAGGGGGAAGACACTGTCGGGAGGAGAAATGCAGAAAATCTCTATCGCCAGACTGTTATACCGTTCTCCGGCAGTTTATATCTTTGACGAGTCTACCTCTTTCATGGATGAAGATGCTGAAAATTATGTGCTTGCAAAGATGAAAGAATTGAGCGCCTTGGGATGGAGTGTTATAATGATAACACATAAGAGCTCTAACATAAAAATTGCTGATAACGTTATAAGGTTGTGAACAAGCAATTTGCAGCTGCAAATTGAGATGTCTTCTGACGCTGAAATTGAATGTTGAATTAATGTGGAATAGGAATAGAAATAGAAAAAATAACCGGTTATATAATTGGGGCAACCCGTGCGGATGCGGACGCGCATTTACTGTCCGTAAAAAATTACTAATAATATGGAAGAGAAGAGATTACAGCAGTGCGGTTTTATTAGTTTAAACTGTGAGGAGATGCAAGTTAGAGGAGGAATTTCCTTCTCTACTTTAAAGAAAATTGCAGCTATTATTGGGCTTATTATAAATTTTGCACAGGACTATGCTGACGATTTTAAGAGGGGGTATAAAAACGGATATGGCGGCCAGCCGTTTCTGAAAGTTGTGTAGCCGTGGCCGGCTATTGTCTATGAAGAGATTTAGCTATGAGAGAATATATTAATTAAAAAAGACTATGAAAGGTTTCAAAGAAATAACAGAATACGAGGCAATTGTGGTCGCGGGAGGAAGAGACCCAAACATCGCTAAGCTGATAGAGTTAATTGGGTATGGTGTAGGAGCGCTGATGAGATATTTAAAGACCTTGAAAAACAAGAATCCAACGATAACCGTCATGGTGGCCATTGCAAAGATTCCCTACACAATGAAATAGCTCAAATCATATTTTTGCAACATGTTATGGCCTGATAATTGGACCATTTGCGGGCGGGCGAAAGCTCGCCCATTTTATTAAAATAGTTATATTTGTATCTATGAAAATGACAAAGGTTATATCTGTCACTGTAATATGCTGTTTTATTGCCATTTACGCTAAAGCGCAAAATGCGGATACCTTTCCCTCATCCAATACAGTTCCATGGAGCCTGGAGAGGTGTATTGAGTACGCAAAAGAGCATAACTTGCAAATCAAGCAGAATCAATTATCGGTGCAGCAGGCGCAGAATAATATTCTGCAAAGTAGAATGGATTTTCTCCCCTCTATTGATGCTTCAGCATCTCATAATATGAGCTGGGGGCGTTCTGTTAATATGCAAACGCTGGAGATTATTAACAACAAATTGAGCCAGAGTTCTTCTTTTAGCACAAGTGCTTCTGAGACAATCTTTAGCGGGTTTGCAAAAGTGAATACCCTTAAGGGCAATAAGATGCAACTGCAAATATCTGAGCAGCAAGTTGAAAAACTTAAGAATGATATAACAATTCAAATAACCCGCGCCTACTTGCAGGTACTGCTTTCACAAGAGCTGGAGAAAACTGCAAGAGAAAATATGGAGAGCATCGCTCAGCAGGTTGAAAAGAGCAAGCAACTGGTAGATGCAGGCAGTCAGGCATATAGCACTCTTCTAGAAATGAAGGCGCAGTATGCAAATGAGGCCTCTACTTTGGTGGATGCGCAAAATAGTGTCCGTACTAATTTATTAACTCTTACACAATTGCTTGATTTGCATCCGACTGATGCTGCCAATCTTGCGGTGGTTAAACCTGCGGAAAATGCTGATACTCTGTATAAAGGTGAAGAGATGAACCTTGTGTATGCAAAAGCCCTTGAGCTTCCTCAGATAAAGGCGGCAGAACTTACCCTTGATAAAAGCAGACTAGATTTGAAGGTGCAGCAAGCAAGACTATATCCAAGTATCTCTGCATCTGCAGGATACGGAACTTTCTTTACTGACGGTCAGGGTGGAGCATTTTTTCCGCAGCTGGATAAAAACAAGCAGCACTCTTTAGGGTTCTCTCTTAATATTCCAATTTTCAATGGATTTGGCTATCGTACAAATGTAAAAAATGCAAAGCTGGCCGTGGAAAATTCCAGAATAGATTTGGAAATACAGAAACAGAATCTTTATAAAGATGTGCAAACTGCTTATAATGAAGAATATTCTGCGTTGCAGAAAGTTAAGGCGGCTAAAGTTACGTTAGAGTCAACTAAAGAATCTTTCACATATACTGAGAATAAGTTTAATGTAGGAGCTTTGAGCGGAACAGATTACAGAGTGGCAAAAGCAAATTTATTTAAAGCTCAGTCTGATTTTTTGCAGGCTAAGTATCAGTATTTGTTTGAATCTAAGATTCTGGACTTTTACAAGGGTATCCCAATCACCCTATAAAATATCGGGATTATTAAAATTGAAAAATTTTTAAGTATGGATAATAATAGCAATAATATTAAGAAGGCAGCAGGTGGCAACAAGAGGAAATTGTATTGGATTCTTGCGGCAGTTCTGCTGATTGTAATTCTGGTGGTTGTGAAGAAATGCGGAGGCAGCGGTGAAGCATCTGTTAACGTGCAACAGCCGGAGAGACGGAGCATTGTAGAAAGCATCCCGGCAAACGGAAAGATACAGCCGGTGACGGAAGTTAAGATAAGCCCGGATGTTTCCGGTGAGATTATTGAGCTGAATGTCAAGGAGGGAGACCGAGTTAAAAAGGGTGATCTTATCATAAAAATCAAGCAGGATATTTATCTTTCTGCGGTGGATCAGGCGCAGGCTTCTCTAAATGCAACGCGTGCAGCTTATGAACAGCAAAAAGCGCAGGTTGCAAAGTCAACTCAGAACTATGAGAGAAACAAGAAATTATATGCAATGCGTACAATTTCCACTTCCGATTTTGAGGCGGCTACTTCTGAATATAAGGTTGCCATGCAGCAGCTGAAAGCGGCGCAGTTTAACATTCAAAGTTCAGAGGCGCAGTTGAAGGAGGCGCGTGAAAATCTCATAAAGACAACTATTTACGCCCCTATGGATGGAATTGTCTCCAAGCTGGAAGTAGAGAAGGGAGAGCGCGTTGTAGGTACAAGTCAAATGGCCGGTACTGAGATGCTTAGGATTGCAAATTTTGAACAGATGGAAGTTGTGGTAGATGTAAATGAAAATGATATTATAAGACTTCAAAAAGGCGATACTTCTGAAATTTCCGTAGATGCATATCCCGACAGGAAATTCAAAGGAGTTGTAACGGAGGTTGCTAACTCTTCAAAGAACAGCGGTACTGTAACATCTTCAAGTACTGCTACAACATTTGAGGTTAAGATTATCATTCTTCCGGAGTCTTATCAAGACTTGCTGGCACAGAATCCTACCCCGTTTCGTCCGGGCATGTCTGCTTCAGTTCAAATCCAGACCAGCCGCAAGGATAATGTGTTAACCCTTCCGCTTCAGGCAATTACAACTCGCAATGATATATCTATGGCTGGCGCCGCTCCTTCCAAAAAAGCAAAAGGGGGGAAGAATGCAAGTAGTGCAAAGGTTGCCGGAACCGGCAACACTGCTGCAAAACCAGCAGCCGGAGATGTAACGCAGTGGGTTTTTGTGTACAACAAGAAGTCCGGAACTGTCTCAGCAAGAGCTGTAAAGACGGGTCTTCAAGATTTGAATTCAATAGAAATCACAGGGGGAGTATCAGATACAACTCAAGTTGTAATTGGTCCTTTTGGTGCAATAAGCAAATCTCTTAACAACGGAACAAAAGTTAAAGTAAGCAAAAAGGAAATTTCAGATAGGGCATCGGAGAAGAAAGATGGGGAGGTATCCGTTAGCGTTGGTTAAAATCAGCAAATGAAAAATAGTATCATAATTCTTTTGGAGACTGCAACGGATTCATGTTCAGCTGCTTTAGCAGACGGAGAAAAAGTGCTTGCGGAAAAATATGCAAATGTTCCAAAGGCGCATGCAACGCTGCTTGCAAGTTTTACAAAGGAGATTCTCAAAGAAAATAATTTAACTGTACAAGATTGTGCGGCGGTTGCAGTGAGCGAGGGACCTGGCAGTTACACCGGTCTGCGCGTTGGCGCTTCTATTGCAAAGGGGATTTGCTACGGTGCAAATCTTCCTTTGATTGGAGTTAATACGCTTGCCGTCATTGCCCAATGCGCCATTGATAATGAACAGTCCCACAAAGCAATGCAGGTGCGTGCAGACGGAGACTATTTGATAGTGCCAATGATAGATGCCGGCCGCATGGAAGTTTACACAGCCTCTTTTAATTCAAAAGGGGAGGAGCTTTCTAAGACCGAGTCCAAAATTTTAACTCCCGACAGTTTTTCAAAAGAGCTTTCATGCGGGGTTGTCTTGTTTACCGGAAACGGTGCGGGGAAATTTCAAAAAATGCTCATGGCTGCTGAGGCTGAGGGCAAATCCGTCGGGAACTTAAAAAACGCGTTTTTCTCTGAACAGCTTCCTCATGCCACAGGTCTTAGAATACAGGCCTTTAAGGCATTGCAAAAACAAGACTTTAGAGACCGCGCCTATTTTCAGCCGTTCTATTTAAAAGATTTTATCCCCGGAAAACCTAAGAAACTGCTATAAATGAACAATTTATAGCGTCAGCATAGCTACCTCATCCTTAACCTCAATAAAAGCATTCTTTAAAAACGGAAATACTTTATCTGAGAAATTCAGCAGCATGTCAAAGCCAGTGCACTGGCGCAAATGCTCTGTTGTGCTAATTCCCAGCAATGTAGCAGTATAGTTTATTATGCACGCAAATACAGAGAGAACAAGCAGAACTTTAAACAGACACAAAAAAGCGCCAAGCAGTCTGTCCAGCCAGTCCAGCAAAGTGAGTTTGACCGCTCCCTTTAGCGCGTTCCCGACAATGTGGCATAGTATGATAATGATTACCAGTAAAAGTATGAAAGTCACAACTTTCATTACGGGGATGGAAATCTTCCCATCAAAAATTTTATAAAGCTCATTGGAGAACGACGGAACAATTTTGGCCGCTCCCCATATGCCCAGCAAAATTGCTATGACACCAATAATTTGGTTTGCAAAACCCTTCCATGCTCCCCAAATGCAGGCAGAAATCGCGCAGGCAATGATTATAATGTTGATTGTTGTTCCCATAAAGCAAAGCAAAGATAAATCTTTTTTATAACTTTACGCCTTAATAATTTGGTGATATTTCATTGTTACAGTGAACTATCGCTTGAGTCTAATAATATCAAAAAAATCAGTGACACATGGGTTTTGCGGAGTATAAAAAATTTGATCTTGTAGAAGTTAACAAAGAAATCCTTAAAAAATGGAAGGAGGAACATTGTTTTGAGAACACACTTAAAGAGCGTGAGGGAGCGCCAAAGTTTGTGTTCTTTGAAGGACCTCCGTCTGCTAATGGAATGCCTGGTATTCATCATGTTATGGCGCGTTCTATTAAGGATGCCTATTGTCGTTTTAAGACGCAGACCGGTTACTATGTAAAGAGAAAAGCGGGCTGGGATACTCACGGTCTTCCGGTTGAACTTGGCGTGGAGAAGAAACTTGGCATTACAAAGGAAGACATTGGAAAGTCCATATCTGTAGAGGATTACAATGCAGAATGCCGCAAGGAAGTTATGAAGTACACCAAGGAGTGGGAACAGCTTACGGAGCAGATAGGATATTGGGTAGATATGAATGATCCTTACATCACGTATGACAATCGTTACATAGAGACACTGTGGTATCTGCTTAAAGATTTGTACAACAAAGGATTACTTTATAAAGGATATACTATTCAGCCGTACTCTCCGGCCGCCGGAACGGGTCTTAGCTCTCATGAGCTTAACCAGCCGGGCTGCTACAGAGATGTGAAAGATACAACGGTAACCGTTCAGTTTAAGGTACTTAAAGATGCAAAGTCTGAGCTTTTGTTTAAAGCTCCCGACAGCAATTCTTCTGCTGCGGGCAATGGCAATGCGGACTTTAATGAGGGTGAAGTGTTCTTTATGGCCTGGACCACAACCCCCTGGACTCTTCCGTCCAATGTGGCGCTTTGCGTAGGGCCTGGTATTGAATATGTTAGAATAAAGTCATTTAACCCTTATAATGGAAAGCCGGCAATTTATGTAATGGCCAAAGAACTGGTTAATACCTACTTTAATCCAAAGGGTGAGAATGGAGACTTTACCGCATATAAGGCTGGTGATAAAATAGTTCCGTTTGAAATTCTTGACGGCGGAAAAACTATAAAGGGCAAAGAACTTAAAGGAATAAAATACGAGCAGCTGATGCCGTTTATAAAGCCTGAGCCAAATACAATGTTTGTGATTGCAGGAGATTTTGTAACAACCACAGATGGTACTGGTATTGTGCATATTGCGCCAACATTCGGTGCGGACGATGACAGAGCCGGAAAGCAAAATAATGTTGCTCCGTTCATGCTTAAAGATAAAGAGGGTGTGTGGAGGCCAATGGTTGACAGGCAGGGAAAATTCTACAAGCTGGAGGATTTAGATGCTCAGTTTGTTAAAGAGAGAGTAGATGAAAAGGCTTACGGACAGTATGCCGGAAGATATGTAAAGAATGCTTATGATGATTCTCTTCCTGCTGATGCAGAGACGCTTGACATTGATTTGTGCGTTATGCTAAAACAAGAGGGAAAGGCATTCAAGATAGAAAAGCATGTGCACTCATATCCGCATTGCTGGAGAACAGACAAGCCGGTTCTTTACTATCCTCTTGATTCTTGGTTCATTAAGGCTACTGCAGCAAGGGATAAGATGATAGAACTTAACAATACTATCAACTGGAAACCGGAGAGTACGGGTACCGGGCGTTTTGGAAAATGGCTGGAGAACTTGCAGGACTGGAACTTAAGCAGAAGCAGATTTTGGGGAACACCGCTTCCTATATGGAGAACTGATGATAAAAAAGAGGAGAAATGCATTGGAAGCGCAAAGGAACTTTATGATGAGATAGAGGCATCTGTTAAGGCGGAATTTATGAGCTCTAATCCATTGAAAGACAATGAATTTGTTCCGGGAGATTTTTCAGATGAGAATTACAATAAGATAGATTTCCATAAGCCAATAATGGATAACATCATTCTGGTATCTCCTTCCGGCAAGCCCATGAAGAGAGAGGCAGACTTGATTGATGTTTGGTTTGATTCCGGCGCAATGCCTTATGCTCAGGAGTGGCTGAAAAATATTGGCAAGCCTGAGTTTGGACAGACCGCAGATTTCATTGCGGAAGGTGTTGATCAGACACGCGGATGGTTCTACACATTGCACGCAATTCATACCATGATATCCGGGACGCCGGCATTTAAGACGGTAGTTTCCAACGGATTGGTGCTGGACAAGAAAGGGGAGAAAATGAGCAAGAGACTTGGCAACGCAGTTGATCCTTTTAAGGAGCTTGATGAATACGGAGCCGATGCGCTGAGGTGGTATATGCTTACAAATGCTCAGCCTTGGGATAATTTAAAATTTGATGAGGCGGGCGTAGATGAGGTGAGAAGAAAATTCTTTGGAACGCTATATAACACTTATTCATTCTTTGCTCTTTACGGCAATGTGGATAAGTTTGATAATAGTGCATCACAAATACCTGTATCTCAGAGACCAGAGATTGACCGTTGGATAATGTCATATCTTAACTCTTTGATAAAGGAGGTTAAGGCATGCTATGAAGATTATGATGTTACAACTGCGGGGAGAAAAATTCAGGATTTTGTCTGTGACCATCTAAGCAATTGGTATGTAAGACTTAACAGAAAGAGATTCTGGGGAGGTACAATGGATGCAGACAAGCTGGCTGCATATCAGACACTTTATTCTTGTCTGGAAACTGTCGCGATATTGGGTGCGCCAATTGCTCCGTTTTACATGGAGAGACTGTTCCTGGATTTGAATGCCGTAACTAACTTCCATAAAGAGAGCTCAGTTCATTCCACAATGATGCCCGATGCTAATGAATCATTGATTGATAAGGATTTGGAGGAGAGAATGGAACTTGCTCAAGTTAGCTCTTCTATGGTGCTTGCGTTAAGAAGGAAGGCGGAACTTAAAGTGCGTCAACCTCTTGCAAAGATTATGATACCTGTCATAAATCCAAAAATCAAAGAACAGCTGGAAAAAGTTCAGAAACTTGTGCTTAATGAGGTGAACGTAAAGGAGATAGAGTATATCACTGATACAGATGGACTAATTACAAAAAAGATAAAGCCAATGTTCAGGACTTTAGGAAAAAAATATGGCAAACAGATGAAAGATATTTCCGCAGCTTTTGCTAAATTTACGCAGGCAGAGATTTCAGAGATAGAGAAGAGCGCAGGTCCGGATAAAACGGGAAATTACACATTGCACCTTGCGGGCGGAGATGTTGTTTTGGAGGGTGCAGATTATGAAATTACATCTGAAGATATGCCGGGATGGTTGGTTGCAACTGAGGGGGCTCTTACTGTAGCGCTGGATATTAATGTTACGGAAGACCTTAAAAAAGAGGGAGTTGCAAGAGAGCTGGTAAACAGAATCCAAAATTTGAGAAAGGATTCAGGTTTTGAGGTCACCGACAGAATATATGTAACTGTCGAGAATAAAAAAGAGATAGCAGAGAGTCTTGAAAAATTTGGTGACTATGTTTGCTCGCAGACTCTTGCAAAGAAGATAATACTTGCAGATGAAATAGCAGAGAGTGCTGATATTGAATGGGACGAGAATGGCACAGTGAAAATAAAAGTTGAAAAGATTAACAATTAATATTTACTGTTATGGCAACAAAAACAAAAAAAGTGAAGAAAGCCCCCGCAAAGAAAGTGGCTCCTAAAAAAGTGGCTAAGAAGGTTTTAAAGAAAGTTGCTCCCAAAAAGAGCGCTAAAAAAGTTGCTCCAAAAAAGAAAGTTGCAGTAAAGAGGAGTACTGTAAAGAAGCAAGTAAAGAAAGTTGTTAAGAAATCCGTTGTTAAGAAATCCGTTGTTAAGAAATCTGTTGTAAAGAAACCCGTTGTAAAAAAAGCGGCTGCAAAAAAGGCTGTAAAAAAAGTTGCTCCAAAGAAAGCTTCTCCAAAAAAAATAGTTCCAAAAAAGATAGCTCCAAAAAAGACTGTAAAAAAACAAGTTAAGAAGGTGACTCCAAAAAAAATTGTAAGTAAGGTTGCTCCTAAAAAACAGGTTGCTTTAAAGACGCCGGTTAAGAAGGTTGCTCCAAAGACTCCGGTTAAGAAGGTTGCTCCAAAGCGGACAGAAGCACCTGTTGTAAAGGCTTCAAAAATAATAGCTGCGCCAGACATCAAGAAGGAGATTAAGATAGATGAGGATGGCAAGTCTCCTGTTCAGGAGAGATACAGCGATGCTGATCTTAAGATGTTTAAAGAGGTTATTCTTAAAAAGCTTGCTCAGGCTAAAGATGACTATGATATGTTGCGCGCTGCAATGACTCATAGTACCAGCAACGATATTGAGGATACATCTCCAACATTCAAAGTTTTGGAAGAGGGTGCCACTTCTCTTAGCAAGGAGGAGAGCGGGGAACTTGCTCAAAGACAATATAAATTCATTCAGTCATTGGAGGCAGCTCTTGTAAGAATAGAAAACAAAACTTACGGAATAAGCAGAATATCGGGCAAATTAATACCTAAGGCAAGATTGCTTCTTGTTCCTCATGCAACTTTGAGCGTAGAGGATAAGAATAAACAATAATTATCACGACAGTTTCTCCGTACAATATGCGGAGCTGCGATCATTGTTAAATTTTACGGTCTGCATAATTTCACTATTTTTGCGGACCGTTTTTAATTAAAGAGTTTTGATTATGATATCAGATAGGAATAAGAAGTGGATAATAGCCGGACTTGTTGTAGTACTGCTGTTTATAGACCAAGCTATAAAGTTTTATGTAAAACTGCACATGATGATAGGAGAGTCTGTCCCTATGTTTGGCGGTTCACAATGGGCGCAAGTACTATTCATAGAAAATAACGGTATGGCGTTTGGTATGCAGCTTGGCGGTGTTGCCGGAAAATTAGTCTTAAGCCTGTTCCGTCTTGTTCTAATTGGTGTTATTATCTGGTATATAAATGTGCTGATTACAAAGCGGAAAGCTCCTTGGGGAGTGCTGATAGGCGGTGCGCTTATTTTGATGGGAGCTATCGGGAATATGATAGACAGTACATTCTACGGAAAGATTTTTTCACAGTCATCTTATACAAATGTGGCCTCTTTGGTTCCTTTTGGAAACGGCTATGCTCCGCTGCTTTGCGGCAAAGTTGTGGACATGTTCTATTTTCCTGTATACCAAACGGTTCTGCCTTCATGGTTCCCGTTCTGGGGTGGTGAAGATTTTGAATTTTTCCGGCCGATCTTTAACTTCTCTGATGCCTGCATCTCATGCGGCGTGCTGTATCTGATTATCTTCCAGTATCGTTTCTTCTCCACATCCAAGCCAAAAGAGGAAAAGGCAGAGGAATCTTAATTTTGTAAATGGCAAAAAAACAGTTACATTTGCACCCTCAAAACAGAGGAGGTAGCTCCTTTGTTTTGAGTTAACGGGCGCCGAATGCCCGGAAATTTTGGAGAGATGGCAGAGTGGTCGATTGCGGCAGTCTTGAAAACTGTTGAGGTGTGAGCCTCCTGGGGTTCGAATCCCTATCTCTCCGCAGAATGATTGCAAGCGGCTGTAAATGAGTAATTTGCAGCCGCTTTTATTTGAAAACGGGACAGAAACGGGACAGTGACCTTACGGCATTTAGGCAGCAGATGTCCGTAAAAAAAAGGTCTTTTTTTGTGCTGCCATACGTTTATGCCAAAAATCCAGATACCGGGCAGCTTTGCCGATTCCGCATTAAATTCAACAGGATACATTCAATTAAACAACGCCGTGAAGTTGCCAGGAATAGTCTTGCAAATTATCTTGACCGATGGATTACCAGTAAGGGTTATTCACCTGATTTTAAGGTTAATCAGTTTTCTCAAAATATGGCATCTGATATATTAGAAGAATTGAGAAACAATTCTATAATCTTAAAGGAACTGGTATAATAAATATGGTAACTGATGGAATGGCCCCTAATGCCGTTCAGTTCCAAGTAGATACGTCATTAAGCATTACAAGCATTTATCTAAGAAAAACACCAGCAATTCAGCGACAAATAAAGACAATGGCCAAACCGTTTGACAAAGACTAATTCACGAAATTATATATTAGAGTTAAAATGGAGATTATCAATGCAATAATTGAAATGGTATTAGAGGTAACAATTTTTTGTTTTTCCCTTTCTCTATCTTGAATAGATTCAAGAATTGAAATGAGTTCTTTTAATTTACTGTACAAAGAATTTTGATCATCCTTAATTTTAACAGTTGATCCAATTTCAAACTTTAGGACACTATAAATCATTAATCTGTCTTTTGTTTGTTT